>NZ_AP025286.1:623908-935862 GCF_036492245.1 Treponema bryantii
GAAAAAATGCGCGTAAGCTATCAGCAGCGTCGTAATATCATGCATAAAGCATTTATTGATATGGGACTCCCTTGTGTTGAACCTGAAGGTGCTTTCTATATGTTCCCTGATATCCGTCCTACAGGTATGACTTCTGAGGAATTTGCCACCGAAGCAATTTCAAAGTACAATGTAGCTGTAGTACCAGGAACTTGTTTTGGTGACGGCGGTGAAGGATTTATCCGCTGCTGTTATGCTACTGATATCAATAAGATAAAAATTGCTATGGAACGGCTTGCCTGTCTTGTAAAGGAAAAAACTGGCAAATAAAAAATATATAAAGGAAAGAGTGGATGATTATATCAATCTTAATAGCGGTAATAGTAGCGCTTCTTCTTATTGCGATTATTGTTGGTATTAAAAGCATTAAGCGTAAGGAAGAGAAGAAAGATGTATCTGTAAAAATCCAGAAGAAAGGAAAATCTGCGATTCTGAAGGAGGCTGAAAAGAAGCTTGCTCATGATCCGCACAATATTCCTTCGCTGGAAACTATTGGTGATATTTATTATGGCGAAAAGGATTGGGAAAAGGTCTGGAATATCTATAAGACTTTATATGATATTTCAACTGCTCATCCTGAGATTGATATAATCAAATGTGCTCTCCGTATGGGTATTGCAGCGTATGGACTTGGAAAAAATGAAGACGCTGTAAGTGCCCTCATGCTTTGTATAAAGAAAGATCCTAACAATTTTGACTGTAATCTGTTCCTTGGTAAAGCGCTTATGAAAGCTAATACCTTTGATAAGGCAGTTTACTGTTTTAAAAAGTGTAAGGTCATTCAGCCCGAAAATAATGAAGTAAATATGCTTCTGGGAACAGCTTTGTATAAGGCTCAGAAGTATAGAGACTGTCTTCCATTCCTTAAACGCGTTCTGGATGAAAATCCTGGAAATAAAGAAGTGCTTTTTGATATGGCTGTTGCTATGACTGAATGCGGAATGGGTGATAAGGCGCTTAAGGTATTTATGCATCTTAGACCTGATCCTGAATATGGTCCACAGGCTTGTCTTGAAGCGGGTAAAATGCATGAACGTGTTAAGGATTTTGCTTCTGCTGTAAAAGATTATGAAATCTCAATGAGACTTCCTTCTGTTCCTGAGCAGATTATGCTTCAGATTAAATATCGTCTTGCAAATACTTATATTGCTATGAATGATATTTCGAAGGCGCTTACTCTTTTACGTCAGATTCAGGCTGCAAAGCCTCAATATAAGGATGTTGATGCTCTTGTTGCTCGTTATGCGGAGCTTAATCAGAATAAGAATCTGCAGACTTATCTGATGTCGGGTACCAGTGACTTTGTTGCTTTGTGCCGTAAGTTTATTGCGACTTATTATAAAGATTCCTTTGTTAAGGTTGAGGACGTTCAGGTTGCTTCTGAAAGTGTAGAAATTATCTGTGAGGTTGAAACTCCTAAATGGGAAGCTAAGCAGATGTTCCGTTTCTACAGAACTCAAAATGTAATTGGTGATATTAACGTGCGTGACTTCCATAGCAAACTCCGTGATACTAAGTGTGATAACGGTGTTTGTATTTCTATTGGAGGATTCTCAGACAGCGCACACAAATATATTGACGGCCGTCCTGTAGACTTAATTGAAAAGGATGAGCTTGTTAAGATTCTCAAGAGAATCAATATGTTCTCGTAGTTTATGAATATTTGTTTATTTTCAAATGACGAAATCTCTAAGCCTCTGTCTCGCAAAGATGAAAGGGCAGAGCATATAATCAAAGTTCTCCACAAAAAAGCCGGTGATACTTTTACTGCCGGTATTATTGGCGGGGAAAGTGGTGTTGCGCGGATAACCGCAATTGATGACGATGGCATTTCTTTTGAATTCACCGCGGGCGGTAACGGCAAACCACTTGCTCCTTTTGATATGATAATTGGTTTTCCGCGTCCTATTCAACTTAAACGACTTCTTCGCGATATTGCGGCTCTGGGAGTAGGGCGTGTGTATCTTACCGGAACTGATCTTGGCGAAAAATCTTATATGCAGAGTACTCTTGTAGAACGGGGCGCGGCTTATAAGATGCTTCTTGATGGAACTGTTCAGGCGGGAAGTACTCATGTACCGGAATTGTTTTTGTTTAAGACTCTGGATGAATGTCTGAACTCTATTGAAGGAGAACTTAAAACTTCTTCTGACAAAACTGCCCGTTTTGCTCTTGATAATGTGAATCCTGCCTGTAGTTTGAATAAGGCTTTGGGTGAGGCTCAGTCGGTTAAGCGTGTGATTGCTGCTATAGGAAGTGAGCGTGGCTGGACTGACAGGGAACGCCGCTTGCTTGAGTCAACTGGCTATGTTCGCTGTGGAATGGGTGAACGTATTATGCGTACAGAGACTGCGGCTACTGTGGCAGGTGCGATTATACTGTCGGGTCTTGGGATTATTTAGACATATTTTTCTTCTCATCAATAGTTGCGAGAATTTTATCCATTGATTTTATAAGCTCAGAAATTGTCTTGAAGTTTTCCTTGAGGTTTAACTGATAGAAAATCTGAGTGCCGATTTTTAAAGGCACAATGAGTCCTGCTTCCTTTAATACCTTAAGATGGTGTGAAATTGCGGGGCGGGAAAGCTTTGATTTTGCTGAGAGGTTAGAAACGTTGATGCCATCAGAGCCTGCTTCAGCAATGTCCATAATCAGCTGCTGGCGGTATTCATCACTCATAGCAATGAAAAACGGAACGCATGCGTTGAATGTTTTCAGTGTTTTTTTGATTTCAGCCTTATCTATCACAATTTACCCCTTTTAATAAGAATAAAACGATATTTTTTGCTTGTCAATATGATTAAATGATTAAAAAATTAAACATTTAATCAAAAAATCATTGACTTTAAAACTTTTTGTTATTATCTTCTTGGTTATAACGTTTAAGCGTTTAAGTTATTAAACGGACGAACAAATAACAACGAAGGAGAATAGTAATGAAAGCTACAAGAGCTATTTTCAAGAGACCTCAGTTGATAATTGCGCTTTGTGTAATCATCACTGGTGTTCTTGGATTTTTTATTAAGGACTTACAGATTGATAACTCAATCCGCCAGTTCCTTCCTCAAAAAGATGCTTCTTACACACGCCTTTCAGAAACAGAAGAGCAGTTTGGAAGCATGATGGTTATTGGTGTAAGTATGGAAGCCCGCAATGGCACAATTCTTACTCCAGAATATATTGATGTTGTGCGCTGTATTACAGACCGCGCACTCGAAGCAGAGGGAGTATCAGATGTTGATTCTCTTACTCATATTGATTATGTCTGCGAATCAGATGGGGCAATTTCTGCAAGCCAGTTGATTCCAGATTCTTACACAGGTTCTGCAGCAGATATCGCTCAGCTTGAAGGACGCCTTATTGAATGGGAGTCAATGTACAACCGTGTAATCGTAAATGACGATATGACTGGAACTCAACTTCAGGTTACTTTGGCACCTTACAGCCACGAGTTTGAGATTGAACGTGCCTCAGCCCTCGGTTCAAAAAAGATTCGTTCTGAAGCAGAAGAGGAGGAAGATGTTCTCAATGCAATTACTGCAATTGTAAACGAAGAAACTGCCGATCACAACGTAGATGTAAAGATTTATGGTAACCCGGTTGTAATGCAGAACTCCCGTGTGTTCATGCTTGCAGACCTTACTCGCCTTATTCCTCTGGTAATTGTTGTAGTTCTTCTTTCACTTTACTTCAGTTTTAAGACAATGGACGGAACTTTACTTCCTTTGATTACTGTAGTTATGGCAACCACCTGGACAATGGGACTTATGGCTTTGTGTAAGGTTACCTTTACTCTGGTTTCAAGTGTAATTCCTGTTGCTTTGATAGCGGTTGGTTCGGCTTATGGTATTCATGTGCTGACACATTACTACGTTGCCCTTGATATGACAGAAGGTGAACTCACAAAAGAAAAATATACTGAGGCTGTTTTCAACGGACTTCATGAAGTTATGGGTGCGGTTCTGCTTGCAGGTATTACAACAGTTATCGGATTCATTTCTTTGATTTCCAGCCCGATTGCACCGCTTCACAGCTTTGCAGTTTTCACGGCAGTTGGTGTAACAATTTCGCTCCTGCTTGCAATCACCTTTATTCCTGCAATTCTTCTGCTTAAGAATCCGCAGAAGGTAATGGCAAGTCGTAACAAGAAACATAATATCAGCGAAAAGCTTGCTGCAAAACTTGAGCATGCAAGAAGACTTCGCGGCGGTAAGTCTGCAGATGAAGCTGAGGGTGAAACTCTATATCAGATTTATCATTTCTTCTGCGGTTCTAAGCCACGCCTTTATCTTTCAATTATTGTGATGGTTGGTTTGTCAGTTGTCGGTTTACGTTTACTCCATATCGATACCGCACTGGTAAATTATTTCCCTGAGAGCTGTGATATGCGTCAGGATATCAACTACATCGACAAGCAGTTTGCGGGAACCAACAGTTTGTATCTGAACGTAAAGGGACCGGAGAAGGGTTCTCTTACAAATCCGGAAATCTTAAAGGCTGTTGATGATATGCAGGAATATCTTGAAGAAGAATATCCTGATATCGGTAAGGTTGTTTCTTTCACAGAGTTTATCAAGAGAATTAATCAGGTTTGGCATGTGCCTGTAACTGATGGCAGTGCTGCGGCTGGTGCCGGTGATGCAGCTGCGATGGTTGAAGCTAATACAGCTAATACAGATGACTTCGGCGGCTTTGATGATTTTGGAGATTTCGGCGACGATACATTCGGAAGTGATACTTTTGGTGATGATTCGTTCGGTGATGACAGTTTTGGAAGTGATACTTTTGCAGATGCAGAAACTTCAACTTTTGATGCATCTAACTGGACTGATCCAAACACAGCTTATGCTGCTGCCCTTGAACAGCGGGTAACAGTGGAAGATGTAATTGGAATGATTAATAAGGCTTATGTTGCTGCCGGTGGAAAAACTGCAAGTGTTGAAGATATCGTAAACGAGCTTCAGAAATCTGTGAACTACAACGGAACTGCTTATTACGAGATTCCTTATGATGCAGCAAAGTATCCGGTTGCAAGCCGCGAAGAATTGGCTGGTGTTGTTCAGGGATATCTGACATTGCTTAGTGGTTCTCTTGACCGCTTTGTTGATGACGACATGAATCCACAGGTTATGAGAATTACAGTTCAGCTTAGAAACCATTCAACACAAACAACTGGTGACATTATCGCTGCTGCTCAGAAGTATGCAGAAAGTCACTTCCCTGAAGGTTACACACTTGAAGCAACCGGTACTGCAGAAATGGAATACACAATGACAAAGATGATTGTATCAAGCCAGCTTACAAGCCTTGTGATTTCACTCTTGTGTGTATTCATCATCATTGCAGTGGCTTTCAAGAGTGGCTGGGCCGGACTGCTCGGTGCTGTTCCACTTGCCCTGGCAATCATTTTGAACTACATGGTTATGGGGTTTGCAGGAATCAACCTGGACCTCGTAACAAGTATTATTGCATCGGTTGCAGTAGGAGTTGGAATTGATTACACAATCCACTTCCTTACAACTTACAAAGAAGAGCGTGCAAAGACTGACGACCTTGAAACTGTTACACGCATGACCTTCCGTAAGAGTGGTCATGGTATTGTAACAAACGCAATCGCAGTAGGCTTCGGCTTCCTCGTATTGTGTTTCTCAAAGTTCGTGGTTTTGAGATACATCGGAATCCTGGTAGCGATTGTAATGTTTACTTCAAGCTTCCTTGCTATGACAGTTATTCCGGGCTTCTTGAATATGTATGCACCACGCTTTATTTCAAAGAAAAATAAATAGGTGTTAGGTTTTAGGTGCTAGGTGCTAGGGAGTAGGGGGAAGTCTCCCCCTCGCTTCAGCCCGCGATGCGGTCTTACGCTACCCCCTCTGCAGGGCTCAAGCGCCGCCCCGCAACGCCTGGCTTCCCTAAAACCTAGAACCTAAAACCTGAAACCTAATAATAGGAGATATAAATATGAAAAGAACAACTAAACTTACAACATTGGTCGCAGTAATGGCTGCTTTAACAAACTTCGCTTTCGCAGATGAAAAGGGAAACGAAATTATGAACAAGGTTGCGGACTTCAAAAAGCCTGCTTACTCGGTTACTGATGTTTACATGATTCTTACTGACAAGAAGGGAACTCAGGATGCTAACGGTTTCCGTGAGTACGGAAAAGAAGACGGCAGTAAGACTTACATCGTAATGGATTTTAAGACTGGTACTAACAAGGGAACACGCTTCCTTCAGATTACTGATGACAATGGGCCTGATGAAAAACATATTTACCTGCCGGCCCTCAAGTCTGTTCGCCGTGTAAACTCAAGCGAAGGTTCTAAGGCTTTCATGGGTTCAGATGCAACTTATGACGACCTCACAACACGCGATGTTTCTGAAGATGAGCACCAGTATCTGGGTGAAGAAAAAATGAAGGTTGAAAGCGGCAAGGAATATGACTGCTATAAAATCAAAGAGATTCCTATCGATAAGAAGGGAACTCAGTACAACTTCCGCCTGGTTTGGGTTGATAAGGAAACTATGTATCCGATTCACACAGAAATGTATGACAAGAATGACAAGCTGATTAAGGTTCTTGAGGTGCTCGACATTCAGAAGATGCAGGGCTACGACATGCCAATGGAAAACAAACTGACAAATGTTCAGACTGGCCACAGTACTACTTTGAAGATTGCTAAGGTTGTAGCGCTCGATCAGGAGATTCCTGCACGTTACTTTACACAGAACTTCCTTACAACTGGTAAATAAAAAATTACAACGTCATTGCGAGCACGAAGTGCGTGGCAATCCATTTAAATAGATTGCCACGTCGCTCCGCTCCTCGCAATGACGGATACTAGAGGTATATATATGAAACTTAGTAAATATATTCTTATGACATCGGCTCTGCTGCTCGGTGGAACTGCCTGGGCAGAAGACTTTGGAGATTTCGGTGGATTTGGTGACGATGCATCAGACAGCGCTGCTTCTAAACTTGAAGTAAGCGGCGGTGCAGATACAGAGCTTCGCGCGTATGTAGATGTTGATGAAGTTAGGGCTGATAATATTGAGCTGGATGTAATTCCTTCTGCAAACCTTGAATTGAAATACAGCGGAAACAAATCTGATGTAGAACTCAATTTGAAGATTGATGAATATACTATCAAAAATCATCCGGAGGATATAATCGACGAGGCAGTGCTTCGCGGACGCTTCGGAGATTATTTTACTCTTGAAGCCGGTAAGATGAAGGTTGTCTGGGGTAAGGGAGACAAACTCCACGTACTCGATAACTTTAATGCAGACGACTATTCAGATTTTATAATTCCAGATTATCTTGACCGTCGTATCAGTACACCAATGGTTCGCGGTATTGTAAGCCTTCCAGTTGCTAATCTGAATCTTGAAGGAATTTATACACCGCTTCTTCCTGCAGACCGCTTTGCTACTGATGGACGCTGGACGCCAGCACAGGTTACAGAAATGACTGAAGGTCTTACAAAGCTTGCAAAGGTACATCTCGCTTCAGCAATTGCTAATCTTGAAAATGCAAGACTTGAAGCTGCAACTGCATCTGCTCTGGAAGCACTGGGAACTTCGGAGGCAAATGCAAGTCTTACAACTCTTGTTACACAGGCTTATGCAGATGGAAAGATTTCTGCTGATCCAACAAAGGTTGCTGCTTTGATGCAGACTGGAAAAACTCAGCAGGAAGCAACAGTTCTTGTACTCGCTGCAGCATATAAAGATTATCTCGAAGAAAATCTGACAGCAGCAAATACTGAATATACTCTTTGCCTTGCAAACGCAAATAATCTTTCTGCAAATCCTGATGTAATCTATCCAAACTTGTGGACACTTAAATACGGACAGTTCGGTGCGCGTGCTACCTGGACTCTTGGTCAGGTTGATATGGGTGTAAGCTATTACAACGGCTGGTACAAGCAGCCTTCTGTAAATGCTTCAAAACTAAACAGCTTCCTTACAAGCTATCTTGCAGATGGTGCTGTTGATGAAGAGGAAAAGTTCCTTGCTTACGATAAAAAGCAGACTTTCGGACTCGAGGCTTCAACTGTACTCTGGCACTTCAATGTTCGCGGTGAGTTTGCCTACAACCTTACTGATGATATAGATGGAACTGATCCATGGGTACATAATAACTCAATCGGCTGGCTTGGTGGCTTTGATATAGATCTTCCGTTCTGGAATGCTAACTTGAACGTTCAGGAAATCGGCTCGTTTGTTTTCCATGGAGATGAGTGTGATAAAAATGCACTCGATGTTGATTATGGTGTAAACGGATATACAAACAATAAGGTTGTCTGCAATATCACAACATCATTCATGAATGACAAGATTGCTCCGGAAGTTACAGTAATGTACGGAATTGAAAATAAAGATCTCGTAGTAATGCCAAAACTTGCTTTCAATGCAGATCAGAACCTGACACTTACAGCCAGCGGTATGTATATCTGGTGTGGTGACGATAACAGCGAGTTCAAGTCTTGGGAAGATAACAGCTTCGTGAGTCTTGCAGCAAGTTATCAATTCTAATTTTGCTCAAAAACCTCTTTCCCAATCTTTAAAAGACAGTTAAAATGGGGAAGAGGTTTTTGAATTGAATAACGAAAGAATTAAAGAAATCTTGCTGGACATTTCTCCATGTGAGATTGATTTTACAGTTACCCAGACAGGTAAAGAAAGCAAGAGAGTTAACGGCTTTTACAAACCAGATACACATGAAATCTTCCTTCATAATCTGAATTTTAAATCTGACAACATGCTGATTTATACAGCAGTACATGAATATACACATCATCTTTGTACTATAGAAAAGCAGGAAAATGACCCTAGTTACGGAAAAGCCTGCAAGGTTCATACTCAGGAATTCTGGGCAAAGTTTGGTGACCTTCTGAAAATAGCAGAAGAAAAAGGTTATTACTCAATCGGTTGGGAAAGCAACGAAGAACTCAAGGCTCTTACTCAGGATATTAAAGAAAACTATCTTGCAAAGAACGGCCAGCTCATGCAGGAATTCGGTAAAAAACTTGCCCGTGCTTTTGATCTTTGTCAGGAAGCAGATATCCGTTATGAAGATTATGTTGACCGTGTACTTTGTCTTCCACGTGGGGCCGCAAAGGATATCCGTAAGGTTGGTGCAGTAGAAGTAAATCCTGCAATCGGTTTTGAAAATATGAAAGTAGTTGCGAGTGTTCGTAAGAAGGATGCCCGTGCTGAACTAGAGCAGGAGTTCCTTGCCGGCGGAAAGAGCCCTTCATCTGTACGCGAAATGATGAAGCAGAAATCAGCTCAGGCAAATGGAACTGATCCTAAAACAAAACTTGAAAAAGAAAAATCACGACTTGAAAAAACAATTGCGCAGCTTACACAGCGCCTTGAATATGTGGAGGAGAGTCTTGCAAATATGTAAATCAAAATGGGCTGGAGCTCTGGCGGTCATGTTCATAACAGGAAGTTTACTTTTTGGACTGGATATGCCTGAAATGCCGGAGATGCCTTCTATGCCGACAGTTGGAGGCGGTTTTTATACGCCAAGTTTTCCGACAAGGCCGGGTAATAAGAAGACTCCTTCAGACTCAGAAAATTCAAATGAAAAATCAGAAAGCGTACTTACAGAGGCTCTGACTCCGGAAAGTACACTTAATGCTGCTTTGTCTAAGGGTAATACTCTTACTGCTTATGATATTTCATCGCTTTATGATTCAGGACTTTTCAGTGATATTTCATCACTTTATTCCAATGGATCAGCTTCGAACTATAATACTTCAACTTCTACCAACGTGGTACTTCAGCAGGTTTTGAATAGTTTGAATGAATTAAAAAAGCAGCAGCAGGGAGCAAGCGCAAAAGAAAAGAATGAGCTGCAGGCAGTTAAGACTGATGCAGAAACTTTTAAGCGCCGTGAACCATCAATCCTGCGTTTTAAAATAAACGGATATAATATATCTGATTCACTTACAAAAGTGTTCTTCAGCGAAACAGAACCAGACGGAACTTTTCTTTTGACAGGAGACAGAAGATATTTTGTAAATCAGCAGGTTCGAACAGAAACTTTTTATCTGCTTTTTAAAACAATGAGTTCAAACGGCTCTTCCATTACCTATAAGGTTCAGCCAAGCATAGTTCAGGATTCAAAGAATGAAAATTCTTATGTTTACAGACTTGCAAATATAAAAAATCTGGAAGCAGAAAAAACAGGAAATCTTGTTGTCATGCATTTTTCTGGAGATTCTCTTTCAGCAGATTTACTTTTGGATATAGATAGTAAATAGAATATGATTGATTTAATTGATGGCTTAAAAAAATGTGGCATTCCAGATTCTGTAGCAGAACCGCTTGCAGTAAAAATGGAAGCCTATATAAAAGAAATTATACTTTTCAATTCTGCGTATAATCTTACAAATACCAGTGACCGCGATGAACTTGTTGTAAGACATATTTTTGATTCTCTTGCAGCATGGCCGAAAATTATGTCGCTGGTTGAGTGTTCGCGAAGCGACTGTGCCGAAACCACCACTGTTACTCTAGCCGACATTGGAAGCGGCGGTGGCCTTCCAGGCATTCCTCTTGCGGCAGCGTTTGCCTGTGCAGGAGTTGATAATATTCGCTTTGAGCTTGTTGAGCGTATGGAAAAACGCTGTGCCTTTCTTGAAAACTGTGCAGCAATTCTCGGGCTCAAAAATGTTACAGTAATCAACAGCGAAGCAGAACGTATAGATCCGGAAGCTTATGATTTAATAACCTTCCGTGCCTTCCGCCCGCTTGATAAAAAAATGACAAAGACCTTACTGTGCATTGTAAAAGCAGGAGGTAAGCTTTGTGCTTATAAGGCAAAGGCTGCAAGTATAAAAGAAGAAATGGATGGAATTACCGCACTTGTTCCAGAGTACGAGGTTTTCCCGCTTGCAGTTCCTGGCCTTGAAGATTCGGAGAGAAATCTTGTAGTAATCACAAAATAGATGCCGAAAAAAAACGACATGATACGAGGAGTTAATAATGAGCTTGATAAAGAAAGATAAAAACCGTACACCTGCACAGGTAGTAGTACAGGATGTAGTAAAAATCAAAAAGGGAGAGAGAGTTTTAATTATTGCAAACCCAGCAACTTCAGAAATTGCACAGGATTTATATTCAGCCAGCTGTGAAATCGGTGGTCAGACAACACTGATGTTCCAGCCGGACAAGACCAGCTTTGATAATGCGAATCCGGAAGTTCTCGCGGCTTTAGCTTCGCGTCCAGACGTTTATTTTTCAATTTCGAATATCAAGCTTGGTAAAGATCCACAGGCTACAGCAAATCCATATGTAACAGATGATGGTCAGAAGTTTACTCATATTGCAGATTATCTTATGGACGGTCTTAAGGTAATGCGTGGTGCCTGGACACCTGGAATCACCGTAGACATGATGAATCGCACTGCTGCTATCGATTACAAAGAACTTCAGAGCCGCTGTACACGCCTTGATGAGCTTTTTAAGAATGCAGTAAGTGTTCATGTTACAGCACCTGCGGGAACAGATCTCATAATTCCAATAAATGGCCGTGCCCTTATGTTTGATGACGGAGATTTCTCAAAGCCTGGAACTGGCGGAAATATTCCTGCCGGCGAGGTTTTTATCAGTCCTGTTGTGGGTGGAAGTCAGCTTAAGTCTGCAGACGGTAAAGTTCTTGAGCAGCAGAGCGATGGTTGTGAGGGCGTTATTGTTTACGATGGTTCAATGACTTTTTCAGATGGAGATTCAATTATAGAAACTCCAATTACCTGTAAGGTTGAAAAAGGTTATGTAACAGATATTTCTGGTGGAGCAGAGGCTCGTCGTCTCCTTAAGACAGTTCTTGAAGCAGAGCTCCGTCCTTTCGTCCTTGAAAAAGAAGGTAAGCTTCCACAGGGACAGGCAGCAGTTTATAAAAAGAATGCACACAATATCGGTGAACTTGGAATCGGTTTGAATCCTGCTGCTACAATTACTGGAAATATGCTCGAAGACGAAAAAGCTTTCCATACATGTCATTTTGCAATCGGAGAAAATTACGATAACGATGCACCAAGTTTAATTCATCTTGATGGAGTTGTGCGCGATCCGACAATTACTCTTACTTATGCTGACGGAACTTCCCGCACAATTTTACAGGATGGTTCATTGCAGCTGGAGTAAAGCATGAGTAAAAAGAAAGACCGTAGAATTAAACGGTTGCAGTGGTTTCCAATCTGGCCAACTGTACTGCAGATGATATTTACTGAATTCGCAATTTTTGTATTTACGTCTTTCATTTGTATGTTAGCCGCTCTGGGAATCATAAATACTCTTATAATCAATAATGCACAGGAATGTCGTACCGTAGTAAAAGCTGTTGAGGAAAACTGGAAAAAAGATACTCCTGAACAGCTTGAGGAACGACTATCCTATTATACAGAAACTTATAGAGATATAAACAAAATATATCTTGATGATCATAACAATGTGGTGAACTTATTGCCGCAATTAAAGCAGAACCTCGATGAAGAAACCCTGGAATTATTTGATACAGTTGGTGTGATTCATTTTATTGATAAAGATTACAATGATGATGACATTGAGTTTCATGTATCAACAGATAATGACAGGCCTTCTGATTTAATCCGGAATATAATTTTTTACAATCCGAAAAATCTTTTCAAGTTGATTCATGTTGAAAGATTTTTGCAGGACCGTGAATATATTTCCTGGGCAGCAAAAGAAAGTTTTGGACTTCATGTGATTTCTGTTTATCGCACCGATATTCCGAAAATCAACTTGTGCTTTAAAACTGTCTACAGACTGAATGAATTTCAGTTTACTCTGCTCGTAACAGTTTTATTTTTCTTTATTGTAGTTTTATTTGTCAGTACAATTTATGAGGTAACAAAACTTATTGATGCTGTTCACGAGCGTTCGCGTATCAATAAGCTTGTAACAACAGATACAATTACAGGCGGATATAATAAAGAATACTTTCTGCAGAAAGCAAAAAAAGAGATTTCACGCGGACACAGAAGTTATGCTGTTGTTCAGCTGCGTCTTGAAAAGTATAGAAATTACTGTACAGCTTATGGACTTAAGCAGGGTGAAAATCTTCTTGAAGAAATCAATTCAACTCTTGTTCAGATGCTCATGAAAAAAGAGTTTGTTGCTCATGTTGAAAAATCTGATTTTGCTCTTCTTCTTAATTATCAGAATGATGAAGCTCTGGAAATCCGGATTCGAAATATGATGAATATTTTGCGTGAGCATAGGGGTGGACAGCATCTTACTTTCTCAGCTGGCGTTTGCCATGTTGTTGCACGCGATGAGGATATCGGGGTAATTATAACCTGTGCCGGACTTGCTATTCCAAAAACTGTAAAACTACAGGATGAAATTGTCTGGTTCAATGATTCCATGAAAGAAGAACAGGTTTGGGAACGTCGTATTGAAGATGATATGGAAAAGGCTCTGGAGAATCATGAGTTTCAGGTTTTCCTTCAGCCAAAATATTCAACAAAGAAAGAAGAACTTTCTGCAGCAGAAGCTCTGGTTCGCTGGATACATCCTGTGTTAGGTTTTGTATCGCCTGGAAAGTTTATTCCGATTTTTGAAAGAAACGGTTTTATTCTTCAGCTTGATGATTATATGCTTGATGCAGTTGCGCATTTACAGGCAGCCTGGATGAGTCAGGGGAAAAAGCTCGTTCCGATTTCTGTGAATGTTTCACGCGCCCATTTTGCAGAGGAAAATCTTGCTGAACACATCTGTTCGATTGTAGATAAGTTTAAGGTTCCTCATGAATATATCGAGCTTGAACTTACAGAAAGCGCCTTCTTTGATGACAAGGCTATGTTACTAACAACCGTTCGTAAGTTAAAAGGTTTTGGCTTTAAAGTTTCTATGGACGATTTTGGTGCAGGGTATTCTTCTCTGAATTCTCTTAAGGAACTTCCTCTTGATATAATAAAACTTGATGCAGAATTTTTTAGAAGTGTAGATGATATTGAACGTTCAAATCTTATTGTCGGCCAGACAATTTCACTTGCCAAAAAACTTGGAATGGAAATTGTTGCAGAGGGAATTGAAACTCGTGAACAGGTTGATTTTCTTGCTAAGCAGGATTGTGATCTTATTCAGGGGTTCTATTTTTCTAAACCTCTGCCGGTTGCAGAGTTTGAAGAACGTGCATATCCAAAGGAGTAAAATATATGTGTAAATATCTTAAAAAATCATTGTTAATAATTTCGTCCATTATGATTTTGAATTTTACAGCTTGTGCAAAATCAAAAAAATCAAATGAAGTACAGCCAGAAGCTGAAGCACAGCCGGTACAGACAGTTGTAAATCCTGAAATAGAAAAATTAAACAAAGTTCTGCTTTCAATGACAGACCGTTGTAAGGCTGCTATTCCAAACGGAGATCCAGAAGAGTTTCTTGCAGATCTTCATAAAGTTTTGGATTCAATTGCAGATTTTAGTTCAGAGGATTTGAGTCCTTTTTATCTGATAGATAAAACTCATACAGTAAGCAGTACTTACGAGCCTAAGGGACTTATTCATCTTGAAAACTGCTCTGCATATAAGGTGAATAAAAACAATTTGAGTCTGCGTCCAGAAGCTTATAAAGCATTGGGAGAACTCGGAACCGCTGCAAAGGCAGATGGCGTTACACTTACAATCAGTTCAACTTACCGTTCTTATGATTATCAGAAAAATCTTTTTGATTACTGGGTAAGTGTTGATGGTCTTGAAGAAGCTGAGCGTGAAAGCGCAAGACCTGGAACAAGTCAGCATCAGCTTGGAATGGCTTTGGATTTTGCTCCTGTTGATGATGCGTTTGATAAAACTCCGGGTGGAAAATGGGTTTACGAAAATGCCGCAAAATACGGCTGGTCACTCAGTTTTCCGCAGGGCTATGAAGATGTAACAGGATACCGTTGGGAATGCTGGCACTTCCGCTACATTGGTGTAACAGCGTGCCAGTTCCAGAAGAAGTGGTTCGGAGACGTTCAGCAATTCATGATAGAATTCCTGAACGCCTGGGAAATGTCATCCTGAACTTGATTCAGGATCTATCAGACGTGGATGTGAATGATTCGCTCCATGATAAACGATGCATCATCCTTCAGGTGCTTAGCGGCATCCTGAACGGAGTGAGTTCCGTCTTTCATTTCTGCAATACTCTTTAAGAGCAGTTCATTACCCGCATTCTGTTCATCCATAGAATTCTTAACTTCAAGCTGCTGGTCTTTTACTTCACCGGCAAGACTAACGACTGAGTCAAATTCCTGCTGAACAGTACCCGCCTTGGAGTATGCATTATCAACCATCTGTTTAATATTCTTAAGAACTTCTCCAATCTGCTTTGCCTGACGACCTGAGTCTTCGGCAAGCTTTCGGATTTCATCTGCAACGACACTGAAGCCTGCACCGAATTCACCGGCATGAGCAGCCTCAATCGCAGCGTTCATAGCAAGAAGGTTTGTCTGGCTGGAAATCTGACCGATTACCTTACTCATTTCAACCAGCTGTTTAGATTCCTTTTCAATTTCACCAACAAGATTTGTTACTTCCTGAAGGTTTGTACGTCCAATTCCAGTTGCATTTTCAAGATCATTTACAATGACAAAGTTCTTATCAATGATTGTATAAATAGACTGAATTGCCTTAATCATCTGTTCAACGGCAGAAGAAGAATCAGAAACTGTAGCACTCATGTTTTCTGTAACATCAGAAAGGGAGATGATGTTGTTCTTTGCAACTTCAAGCATGGAAATACTTTCACTGGTTACCTTTCTGATTGCAGCATTTAATTCTACTGTGTGATCTTCATTAGCCTTCTTAAGTACGTAGTGATGACAGTTCTGAACCTTGTTCTTTCCATTGAAAATTGCAAGAGCCATCTGTTCGCAGGAATTGTAACCACAGGCACCGCAGTTATAAATATCATCCTGAGAATGCTTTCCCATCTGTTCAAGAATTCTTCGTACTTCTTCGCGCGTTGGAAGTTTAAGCAGCGAATGGAAAACTTCGCTTCTGTCTGTATAAGCACGTTCATAAATACCAGGCTTCCAGTATGCATCAAGCTTTTTCTGAAGTGCTTTAATTGCCTTCTGTTTTTTATGGCCGCTTAAAGTGTGCAGTTGTTCGCGTCTTTCAATACAGCGTTTTTCTACATAAGATTCAATTTCATCAAGTGAGATATTATGATTTACAGTTCCGGCACCACGGTTACAACCTTTTTCACAGTTCAGACAGTCAACAAGTTTGAAATATGGTTTTGAACCGTTAGCCATACATTCATCAAGATGCTCAAAATATTCAATAACAGCAGGGTGTCCTTCAATCTTACGGGTCTGTCGTGCAATTCCAGGAACAAGGCGTTCTGCAGTGAGCATGAGTCCGCCTGGAGTAGAGTAGCGTGTGCCACGTTCGGCAAGAGGGTTATCATAATCAACCTTAGGGAACTTTTCCAGATTGATATTGTTTTCTTCAAAATATGCAGAAAGTGATTTCATTGTTACGTTATAGTCACCTCGGCCGTTTTCATCAAATTCACGGCGCTTTGCATAACAAGGTGAAATAACAACAATCTTATGATTCTTATACTCCTGATGGAAATGGCGGATAAATTCTACAGTGTGAGCCATAGGACTGTCGCCCTTGGCAAGATACTGAATAAGATTTGGTCTGTAAGTTTCGATAAAAGCAACAAGGGCCGGACAAGGTTGAGCAATCATTAAAGGTGGATTTTCCCTTGTCATCTGCTCAACGTAGGTTTTAGTTGTGAGCTCTGCACCAAATGAAACATCAAAGATGGCTTGTACGCCAATAGATTTGAGCCAGCCATTTAATTCAAGGTCATGGCCTTTAAAGTTTACGGCTACAGCAGGTGCAACAATTGCAACAAATGGTGTGCCGTTTTTAAGCTCATTAAAGAATGCTGCTGTATCATCTATTCCGGTTCGGGCTCCGTGTGTACAGGCTTCAATACATGCACCGCAGCCGATACATAAATCATGGTTTAAGGTAACATAATCACCTGAACCATCATTACAAAGCTTTACCGGACATACTGAAATACAGCGATGACAGTTACAACACTTTTCGCTATCAACGTTAATTACAGGACTAAAATGCAGTCCATCAGCATTCATGCTATCCATAAACTATAAAACTCTCCTTCCCCTCACTTAACTGTAAGCATTTAATTTTAACATACAAATCTTAATTTACAAACAAAAACTTGTTAAATAGGTATTTTTTCTGATATACTCCCATTCATGAATTCTTGTGAAAAATTAGATGTTCGTTTGATTGCATTGGACCTGGATGATACTCTTTTAAATGATAACCGTGAAATAACAGATATGACGGTTGAGGCTCTTCGCGAATGTGCTGAGCGCGGAATTTATGTTGTGCTTTGTTCAGGCCGCGCAGAAGATGCAATTCTTCCTTTTGTGAGAAGACTTGAAATTGCCGGAAAAGAAGCTGGACGTTTTTTGATTGCCATAAACGGCTGTTCAATTTTTGATCTGCATAAACGTCAACAGATTTTCTGCCGTAAAGTTGAAGCTGATATTCTGACCCGCACTAATGAAGTTGCAGAGGCACGCGGGCTTCGCAGTGAAGTTTATACACCTGATACAATCTACTATCGTGAAGAAACAAAATGGACAAAACTCGATGTTGACCTGTGCGGACTTAAAGGCGCAAAGGTTGAAGATTATGATGAATTCCTTAAGCGCGGTTTTACAAAAATGCTCGTTCCTGGAGAACCTTCAGAACTTCTTGAACTGCAGAGTGAGCTTCGCGCTGAGTTTGGAGAACGCGCCGTAATCTTTACAAGTAAGCCGTACTTCCTTGAAATCCTTCCACCGAACTGCGGAAAGGGAGAAGCTGTAAGCTGGCTTGCAAATGAACTAGGCTTTGGAATGGACAAGGTGATGGGCTTTGGCGACAGTATGAATGATGAAAGCCTTATCCGCATGGCAGGTTACGGTGTCGCAATGTGCAATGGGCTTGAGGAAATGAAAAAGGTCGCCCGCTTTGTTACAGACTTAGACAATAATCACGACGGTGTCGGCGATTTTATAAAGAAGCACGTATTATAACGTCATCCCGAATTTGATTCGGGATCTATTTATAAAACTCGGGTGTGATTCCGAGTGACTTCATTAACTCCG
Organism: Treponema bryantii; assembly: GCF_036492245.1. NCBI lineage: Bacteria > Pseudomonadati > Spirochaetota > Spirochaetia > Treponematales > Treponemataceae > Treponema > Treponema bryantii. Next base: position 642,123 of record NZ_AP025286.1, read on the forward strand.
GTGGTTGAGAAGGAGACGCTGTATCTAAAACACCGGCTTTTTTTATCGCCCGGATTAAAATATTCTTCGGCGTATGTTCCATATCAATAAACTCGAGCATCTGAACTTTGTAGCCCTGCTGCTCCAGCCATTCACCGCGAAGGGCGTCTGTAACAAGAGAACTGAATTTTTCCCTTATGATTCCCCATTTTAATAACGGCTCAAATTCTGCTGGAACTTCGCCTTCTGCACCGTCTGCTTTTCCGCGAGTCTGAAGTTGTGTATTTATCTGATGCTGGCAGCACGGCACACTAAGAATTGCACGGGCACCTCGTTCTACGGCGTATTTCAAAGCAAAATCAGTTGCAGTGTCGCAGGCATGAAGTGTGATTACAATGTCAGGACTGTGAGATCCGGAATAATCAGCTATGTTTCCTGTGTGGAAAATAAGTCCTTTAAGTTCAAGTTTTTGCGCCATGTCATTACAGTATTTAATAACTTCTTCTTTCAGATCGAGACCTTCAATTTCGCATGGAATGTGGCGGATCTCTGTAAGAAAATAATGAACTGCAAAAGTCAGGTAAGATTTTCCGCACCCAAAATCTGCAATGCGAAGCGATTCTTCCTCCTTTGTTTTATCAGCAAATTCCGGAAGAATATCATCAATGAATTCCAGAAATCGGTTTATCTGCCGGAACTTATCATGGCGTGAAGAAATCACCTTGCCTTCATCATTCATAATTCCAAGCAGTACAAGGAATGGAACAGGCGCCCCTTCCGGCAGCAGGTAATTTTTCTTTTTTGCAGGTAATACTTTGAGTGGAGTTGAAGTAACATTTATTGTCTTCCTCAGTTCTGTAATCTTTCCCTTTTTATTTGTAAGCAGAGTAATCTCTTCGTTCTCAGTTCGCTTTACACAGTTCTTAAAAGTAGTGCCCACATTAGCATCCAGAAACTTCGAAAGCTCCGCCTCTGTCATTTTGTTATGGAATACCTGAGTTTTAGTGAACATTTCTTCCTGATACAATGCCCCGTCCGCCGTATTCACGAGTTTAAACTTAATTTTCTGATATGGCCTGCCAAGCTTCTTTTCGATGTCTCCAGCCGGTTTTGACAATGTAACACTAAGTATCATTTTTTTTTACCCCGTAAGTTTTATAAAACGTACACATAGGACTTCTGCATTATAAAGAACTAAAGAAAAGTTTGGCGCGAGGGAGCAGATTTGTAGGGCAAAAAGACTTTGTTTGTGGCTGCCGCGGGAGCGGCAGTATAATAGTTTCTATACCACAAACAACGTCTAGCGCATTATTGCGCGTTTTTGTCCTATAAATATGCGACCGGGAGCCAGAGTGCACGGTTTGTTTGTTTATAATGTGTAAGCCTCTGTTTTTCGAGTTCACAAATAATTAAACAGTATACTAATTATTTAAAAAATGATACATTGTGTTATATGGGAAAGTGTATTGTTTTTGTAAACCAGAAGGGTGGTGTCGGCAAAACTACTTCTGCAATCAATATTGGTGCATATATCGCACTCGCAGGTAAAAAGGTTCTTCTTGTTGATTTTGACTCACAGGGAAATATGTCTAGTGGTGTAGGAGTTTCAAAAGACAAGCCTACTATTTATGAGCTTCTTGCCGGTCAGGTAGAAGGTGAAAAGGCTGTTAAGAAAACTCCTGTTGAAAATCTTGATGCAATCAGTGCTTCAATTGACCTTTCGGGTGTTGCAATAGAGCTTGCAGACCAGGAAGACCGCGAATTCTATCTTAAGAATGCGCTTGAACCACTTAAGGCTATTTATGATTATATTCTGATAGACTGTCCACCTTCCCTTGGTATTCTTACACTTAACGGCCTTGCAGCCGCTGATTCAGTACTCGTTCCTATGCAGTGTGAATATTTTGCCCTTGAAGGAATCACACTTCTTTTGCAGACCGTTCAGAAGGTTCAGAAAGGAATTAATCCTGACCTTAAGATCGGTGGTATTTTCTTTACTATGTATGATTCACGTACACGTCTTGCCCAGGATGTTGTAATGCAGGTTAAGTCATATTTCAAGGATGTAGTTTTCAATACAATTATTCCTAGAAATGTACGACTTTCAGAAGCTCCTTCACATGGACTTCCTATCTGTAAATACGATCCTGAGTGTGTAGGTGCCCGCAGTTATGCAAAACTTGCAGAAGAGGTGATTCGCCGTGGCTAAAAATGCATTAGGAAAAGGTCTTGGTGCACTGCTGGGTGAGAATCCTGCAGCGCAGGAAGAAGTTGCCGTTTCTACAGGTGCTGTAACTAACGGAGGACTTCATAACACAACTCTTAAAAGAACAAAACTTCCTGCTGCCATTAAGATGGAAGAAGACGGAAGTATGTGGCTGGATCCTGCACTCCTTAAGCCTAATCCAAAACAGCCTCGAATTGAATTTAATCAGAAACAACTTGATGAACTTTGCGAATCAATAAAATCAAACGGAATCCTTCAGCCAATTATTGTTGAAGATGCCGGAGACGGAAGTTTTTATATTATTGCCGGTGAACGTCGTACACGTGCCGCAAGAATGGCAGGACTTACAAAAGTTCCTGTTCAACTCCGTAAGTTTGATGAACAGCAGAAACTCGAAATGGCACTCATTGAAAATATTCAGCGTGCCGACCTTAATCCAATAGAAGAAGCTACAGCTTATTATAATCTTATTCAGATGGGAGACCTTAATCAGGAAGAAGTTGCAAAGCGTGTAGGTAAAGCCCGTGCAACGGTTGCAAACGCTATCCGCCTTTTGAAGCTACCTGAGGATATTCAGCATGCGCTTGTAAATGGTCAGATTACTTCTGGTCATGCCCGTGCTCTCCTTATGGTAAAGAACGATGCAGATATGCGCGTTATGTTTGCTAAGATTGTAGGAAACGGACTTTCCGTACGCGAAGCAGAAGCTCTCGCCGACACCTATAACGGCGGTGGCCGCGCTGCTGCAAAGAAAGACGATGATAAAAAGGTTCAGAAAAAAGATCCAGATGTTCTTGCCTTTGAGCAGGAGCTCAGAAATATTTTTGGAACCCGTGACGTTTCCCTCAAGGGTGACATCAACAAAGGTTCCATCATAATCGGCTTTGATAATAAAAAGGACTTCGATAGAATCTACGAAGTCCTTATGTCTAAGAAAGCTTAATTTAACCCAAGGAAGGCCTTACAGCACTCATACATCTGGCTGATGTCTTCCTTGCTGGTGATTTCCCATGGTGCGTGCATGCTCAAAACTGCAACGCCGCCGTCCAATACATTCATTCCGTATTTTGCTGCGTGGTAGGCAATTGTTCCGCCGCCACCCTGATCAACTTTTCCAAGTTCTGCCATCTGATAAGTTACGTTAGAGTCATACATAGCGGCACGGACCTTAGCAATGAACTCTGGGTTTGCATCGCTTGCTCCAGACTTACCGCGGCTTCCAGTATATTTCTGGAATGTAACTCCGCCACCGAGCATGCTTGTGTTATCCTTATCAAAAAGATTTGCATTCATAGGATCGTAAGCAGCATTAACATCACTTGAAAGCATATAGCTGTTTTCAAGACAGCGTCTTAAAGTAAGCTCACTGTAAGATGCTTCTGTACGTGCAACAATTTCAGCAGTCATATTTTCAAAAAGATTAGAAGCCATGCCAGTTGCACCAACGCTTCCGATTTCTTCCTTATCTACACAAAGACAGCAGGTAGTTCTTTTTCCTGCATGGATCTCAAGCATAGCGGCAACAGAAGCGTAAGCACATGAACGGTCATCCTGTCCATATCCAAGAATCATAGAACGGTCGAGTCCCATATCGCGGGCTTTTCCGGCTGGAACAATTTCAAGTTCAGCAGATTCAAAATCTTTTTCTTCGATGCCGTACATTTCTTTCAAAAGTGCAAGTACAGTCTTTTTGCTTTTTTCTTTAAGTTCTTTCTTTTCTTCTTTTGTAAGATTGTCAGTGTTGCTTGGAGAAACTGAGCCCATAATTACATCAAGGTCTTCGCCCTTAATAAAGTCACTGGCCTTTTCCTTCATCTGATCCTGAGCAAGGTGTGGCAAAATGTCAGAAATACAGAAAACAGGTTCGTCCTGATTCTCGCCGATTACAACATTTACAGATTTTCCGTCTTTCTTTACAACAACACCGTGAATGGCCAGAGGAATAGTTGTCCACTGATATTTTTTAATACCGCCATAGTAATGAGTGTTCATGTAAGTAATGCAATCTTTCTCGTAGAAAGGATTCTGCTTTGCATCGAGGCGAGGGGAATCAATATGTGCACAGAGAATATTCATTCCTTTTTCAACAGGTTCAAAGCCAATTTCAAAAAGTCCAACGGCTTTGTTCATCTTTGTTATATAAACTTTATCGCCAGGTGTAAGTTTTTTGAATTTTGTAATGTTTTTATAGCCTTTTTTTTCGGCCATTTTGATGATCTGCTCAACGCATTCTCTCTCTGTCTTTCCGTTGTTTAAAAAATTCTTGTAATCAACAATCAATTGTTCATTCATATAAATCTCCTAAATCTTTCCGACAGACTCTCTCTCGATTATTCCGCACTGAACAAAGCTTTGCTGCTGTTCTGAGTCATCCTCATTGTTAATCTGCTTCAAAATAAGTTCAGCAGATTTTCGGCCAATGTCATAGAGAGGAATTTCTACAGTAGTGAGAGCTGGCTTAAGATATCTCGACATAGTACGATTATCATAACCTGCTACAGAAATGTCTTTTCCTGGAACAAGCTTTTTTTCATAAAGATAATCATATACACCGGCAGCCATAAGATCATTAAAGCAGAAAACGGCAGTGTAATCAGAATCTTCAAGAAGCAGCTTTGCATTTTCATATCCGCTTGGAGTATCCCATGCAGCATACTTGATGTCAGAATCTTTAACAGGTAAAGCGTTTTCCTTCATGGCCTTTTTAAAGCCCTCAAGGCGTCGTCCAGTATGTATATTATTTTTAGTTCCTGCAATTACAGCAATTTTTTTGTGTCCGTTTTCAATAAGGTGCTTTGTGAGGTCGTAAGCAGCCTTCATATCATCAAATTCAACAGAAGAAATGCCCTTTTTTTCGGTAAAAGCATAAGAAATAACAAGAGGAACATTCAGATTGTCAGGGATACATGAAATACATCTTGCATGCCCTGCAACGTAGATAATTCCATCTACCTTAATTGACTCAAATTCATCAATTGCCTGCTGAACAGACTCTTCATAACCCTTATTGTGATACCATTTTGTTCCCCATTTTGAATAGAAACGGAGGTTTTCAAGAATAGCCTTGTATTTGTGTTCATCAAAATAGGACATAATGCCATCAATAATGCCGGGTGAACTGAATTCTGTAAGGTCGTCTATGATAATTCCAACCGAATTTGTTTTTGCGGCACGAAGTCCACGAGCCATGTAATTAGGATGATAGCCTGTTTCCTTGATAATTTTTAAAACCCTTTCCTTGGTTTTTTCAGAAACATTTGATTTTCCGTTAAGAATATTTGAAACTGTAGTGATTGAAACGGAACATTTTTCCGCAATTTCTTTTAAGGTAACCATTTGCTACCATTATAGCGTTAAAAGTAGACAACTGTCAAAATGTAGGATAATATATATGATATGAAAAAGAAATTATCAGTCTTATTTTGTTTATTTATCGGCATTTCCCTTTATGCCCAGTCAGCAGATGTAATCACAGAGTTACTGGAATCAAAAGAAGCAACCTTCGGACAAGTTAGTTACCTTGCAGCTGTTCAGACAAATCTGATTGGCGAGCAGGATTCCTATGAGGCTGCAGTAAATGCTTTGTATGAAAAAGGGCTTATCCCTGTTTTAGAAGATCCTGAGGCTCCAATTCCTCTTGTTGATGTAGTTTATATTTATTCCAGACTCTGGCCAATCAATGGCGGCTTAATGTATCGCATTACAAAAGGCTCTCCCCGATATGTTTTTAAACAGTTTCAGGCAGATGGAATTTTGAATTCAAAGCAGGAGCCTGGAGATTTTATTTCCGGTGCAAAAGCTTTAAGTATTTATACATCTTGTGTAAATAAATACAGTGGCTTTGATATGGAAGCTGTTTCAATGGAGAGTGAGTAATATGAAAAAAATTATTCTGACAGTTCTTTTAGCCGTTTCATGTGCTTTTTCATCATTGACAGCACTTTCATGGAGCGGAGTTATTGATAATACTTCAAAATTAAGTCTTGATGACAGTTTTAAGCCTACAGTTTTCAATCAGACAAATGGTATTTATTTGTCGCTTTCTTCAAAGTTAAATGAAGAAGGAACTTTAAGATTTGTAACAGAAGGTTTGTTTAAGGTAAATCCAATTATGGATTTAAACAATAACAAAACGACCTTAAAGTTCATCGCAGATGTTGATTTGCTTAAATTATCTGGTGACTGGGCAGTTGGTTCTGGTAATCTTTCTTTGAGTGCCGGTCGTTTTCAGTTTTCAGATTTTTCTGGTGTAGTTTTTTCACAGGTAAGCGATGGTCTTTATCTTAATTACAAAACTGCAAAAATCAGAACTTCATTCTATGCCGGCTATACAGGACTTTTGAATGCATTGAATGTCTCAATGGTTGATAACCAGCTTGATGCAGATGATAACTTCTATGCACTCTGTCCAAAATATGTTCCGGTGTTAGCTGATTTTTCTTATAAAGGACTTTTTGGTTCAAATACTATCGGACTTCAGGCAGCTTGTTTTATTCCGGTTTCAGATGAAAATACTATGAAAGCATACGGAACTTTTATTCTTAATGGAAATTTTGGAAATGTAGGTTCTTATGATGCCCGCTTTACACTTGGAACAATCAAGTTTGAAGATTTTATGCTTAATGCAAAACTTGATGCAAACTTCTTTGTGAGCTCAACTGCTATGTTAACTGCCGGTGTTGAATATGCTTCTGGAAATCAGGGTAATATAAAAGCATTTGAAACAATAACTTCACGTACTTTTGGTTCTGGTTTATATAGCCCAAAGGGTAATGGAGTAATTATTCCAAAACTTGGCGTTATGTATTCAAACGGAAAGGTTTACGCAAGCCTTACAGAAAGAGGCATTATTGCAATGTCTGAAGATGAAACAAAGTTTGATGGCCTTGATACTTCAGCAACAATTACTTACAAACTGTTCAGCGATGTTTTGCTTGGCTGTGATATTGGTGCTTATAATTGTTTTAATCCAAAAGAGAATACACAATATTACGCAACTATAAAAGCTTCTTTGGCGTTCTAAAAAAATACGGAGGAAGAATATGAGAAAAATTAAGTCTATAATAATAGCTGCAGTTCTTGTTGTTTTTGGAACCAGTGTTTTTGCAGAAGATGCTACTGTAACTTTTGTAAGCGGTAAGGTTGAAGTGCAGCGCGGTGGTAAATGGATTGCTCTTCAGAAGGGGGATAAAGTTGCCAAAGCTGAAACTATAAGTACAGGCTTTCAGTCAGAAGCTAAAATCAAGATTATTGATTCAGTAATGTATCTTGGACCTGTAACTAGAATTACTCTTGAAGAGCTTTCTACTGCAAATCAGACAGACAATGTAAATGTTTATCTTAAAACCGGAACAACCCGTTCTCAGGTAAAACATGTTGATAATAAGCGTGTGAATTACCAGGTTCATACAGCGGTTGCCGTTGCGTCTTGTCGTGGTACAGACTGGATTCTTGACGATTCAAATACCATTAAGGGACTTGGTGGAACTGTAGAGTATAATGATACGGAGAGTGCTTCAAGATCTGTTGGTGGTGTTCTTATTCAGGCTAATCAGACAGCTAAGCTTGATGACAATAATAATGTTACACCAACTGTTTCAAATGTTGTTTCTTCTGCAGAAGAGGTTAACTCAACTGCAGCTACTGCCGGTTCTCTCGAAGGTGAAGGTGGAGCAGGAGCTGGAACAGAAGTTGCTCCTTCAAATGGCGGAAACAACGGTGGTGGAGATACTCCAGAACCAACTGGAACTGTAGTTATCACAATAGAACTTCCGTAATAATTCTTTACTAGATAATTGAGCGTAATAACAGTTAAAAATCTGAATTTTAAGTATCCGCAGAATAATAAGGCGGCCCTTTCCGATGTCTCGTTTGGCATTGAAAAGGGCTCTTATGTTGCTATTGTCGGTTATAATGGCTGCGGTAAAAGTACATTAGCACGTTTACTGTGCGGCTTAGAGGTGCCGGATTCAGGCACAATCTCAATCGAAGAAAATAACAGAATAGGAATAGTTTTTCAGTCACCTAAAAATCAGCTTGTTAGTGGAATTGTTTCAAGAGATACAGCCTTTGGTGCACAGAATCTGGGCTTAAATGCCGGTGAAGTTGAGCTGCGCGTAATTGAATCTCTGAATATTGTGGATATGCTGGACAGAGCTTCTTCGTCTACTTCTGCATTGTCACTGGGGCAGACTCAGAAAATTGCTTTGAGCGGAGTTCTTGCTTTGCGTCCTGAGATTCTGATTCTGGACGAAGCAGTTTCTATGATTGATCCGGAGGCTCGCGTAGAGATTCTGGAATTTTTGCGGTACTGGCATAAATGCGGAAACACAATCATTCAGATTACACACGATATGGAAGTTCTGCAGGATGCAGACAGTGTAATTGGAATTGAAGAAGGCCAGGTTTTCTTTTACGGAACTCAGAAAGCCTTTTTAGAAAATAAGGAAAATGTACGGAGAATCTGTGGTGAGCCGCTGCCGAAAAATGAGCGGAAAACAGAAGATACTGCGATATCTTGCAAGGAACGTGAAGTATCGTTAAAACTCCAGAATGTTACTTACACTCATGAAAATACAATGCACGGTGTTTTTGATGTGAATCTTGAATTTCACTGTGGAACTTTAACGGCTTTGACCGGTGCATCCGGGGCTGGAAAATCTACAATACTCGAGCTTTGTGCCGGACTTTCAATTCCAAAAGAAGGAAAGATTTATTGTTCGAATTCGAAGCGTCCGGTGCTTGCTCAGCAGAATGCTCAGGCAGCGCTTTTTGAGGCTTTTGCGGCAGATGATGTTGCATTTGGACCTCGTAATCAGGGGATGAGCGGTAAGGCGCTGGTTGAAAGGGTAAAGCAGTCTATGGATGAGGCTGCAATTCCGTTTGATCAGTTTGGAGAGCGCAGAACTTTTGAACTTTCTGGTGGAGAACAGAGACGACTTTCCATTGCAGGAATTCTTGCAATGGATTCCGATATTATTCTGTTTGATGAACCGACTGCAGGGCTGGACAGCAGAACCCGGGCAGAAGTTATGGCACTTTTGAGGCGGCTTGCTTCAGAAGGCAAGACTGTGATTTTTAGTACACATAAAAGAGATGAAGCTGATTTTGCGGACCGCGAAATTGTAATAAAAGAGGGGCGGGTAGTAAGCGACAGTATGGATGTGATGGACGGTGAGGGTGGTTGTGAGACAGAACTCCCTCCAATGGAAATCGCTGGAATGATTGCAGGCCTCAAAAATCTTTCTCTGGGGCTTTCGCGTTCGCGCCGAAAAAAATCCGCCCCGGCAGAAAAACTGCCGCCCGCGCTCCGAATCCTCCTGTTTACCGCACTGTTCGTATTCTCGCTGGCAGTTAGACCTTTGTGGCTTTGTGGTACAGCGCTTGGAGTTACCGTATTATATTGTATTTTCTGTGGCTTCAGTCTTCGTAAACTCTTTGTTGCAAGTTTGAAAATTCTGCCGTTTTTATTACTATTCAGTGTCTTCCAGATGATCTTCCATCCTGCCTTACCAGATGAAGTTCGCTTTACAAGCTGGAAATGGTTTATGGTAACTCCATCAAAATTATTGTTCTGCCTTGCAACAATAATGCGAACAGACGCGGCACTTGCCTGTATTTCGGGTTTCTTTGTTTCAACACCTGAATACGATTTAATGGACGGCCTGAATATTCTTCTTACACCGCTCCGCCTCTGCCGCATTCCCGTACGTTACCTGATACTGATAATTGAAATAATCTTCAGATTCATTCCGCTCCTCGTAGACGAGGCGGTATCAATCTTAAAAACGCAGGCAATCCGTGGCGGCCTTGGCACAGTTAAAGGAAAGCTTGCTAAAATAAGGGCCGTACTTCCGTTAATTGTTCCGCTGATTATTCAGTCAATCAAACGTTCCGAAGCACTTGCCGACGCAATCACAATGAGGTGTTTTAAATGACAAAACAGATAAATGGACTTAAAAACGATTTTAAACTCTGTCCGATGTGTGGCAGTAAAAAAATCGAAAATCATGGAAACCGAAAATGGATCTGTCCGGACTGTGGCTTTGATTTGTACTGTAATGTTGCAACTGCCGCAGGTATTGTTATTTACGATAAATACAATAATGTGCTTTTTGAAGTCCGTGCTAAAGAGCCGCGAAAAGGTTATCTGGCCGTGCCGGGCGGCTTTGTAGATTTCGGCGAAAGCGTTGAAGAGGCCGTTATCCGAGAATGCCGCGAGGAAATTGGAGTTACTGTTGAAGGTGCTCAGTTTCTCTGCAGTGCTCCGAATGTTTATGAGTATAAGAATATTGAATATAAAACCTGCGATATATTCTTTACAGCAGCTCTTCCTCCTCAGTTTGATACAATTGAAGATTATATAAAGAGTCTTAAAGCAGAAGAAAGCGAGGTTCAGTCTTTTGCTTCTTATAAGATTTCTTCACTTGAAGATATTGAAAAATTACCGCTGGCGTTTGAAAGTTCCCGCATTACTCTTCAGCGCTGGTTGAGTATGTCGAAACAACAATAAAAACGAATAAGGAAAATTTATGAATCAAAAAATCTTTTTTATAATAGGAATTCCAACCGTACTTATGGCAATTATCAGCATTGGAATGCCTTTTTACTGCCGCAGCATTCTGAATCAGGCTGGTCAGAAACTTTTACCACTTGTACGAAAAAAGCAGATTATTTCACATTGGGTAACTCCAATATTAAGTTATCTTCTTGTTATTTTGCCGTTTTTCATCAACATGGGAAGATTTGGTATGATTATTCCTTACTGTGGAGTAGTGGGACTCTATATAGTTCTTAAAGAATCCTCTTTTGCTCCAGACAGCGGTGTATATGAAAAGCTTTTAATTAACAGTTCAACAATTGTAAAATATGAATCAATAAAAGAACTTCCTGAAGAGCCTCAGGCAAATGTATTGATAATCACAAATAAAAAGAATCAGAAAATTCAGCTGATTTTTGATAATCCTAATGAGGCTCTTGAAGTTTTAAATGTTTTAAAGGAGCAAATGAAGGTTTGATATATTGACAAAGGTCTCTATCTTCTATATATTAAACATACATTTTTTGGTGTGGTACCCAAGCGGTAAGGGACTGGTCTGCAAAACCATCATTGGTAGGTTCGACTCCTATCCACACCTCTTAGCAAAAGAACTTCTTCGGAAGTTCTTTTTTTTATCATCCCGTCGAAGCAAAGCTCCGGGGTGTTTATATATAAATAGGGCTGCCCGATTATTCGGACAGCCCGTTTTTTTAGAGTGTAGGATACTTATCGAAGTATGCCTTTGTTTCTTTAGCAACTAATCCGCTCAGAACAATCAGAGAGATACAGTTAGGAATGGCCATAAGACCGTTTGTGATGTCGGCAATTGTCCATACAGCAGAAATTGTCATGTATGGTCCGATAGCAACCGCAGCAATATAAAGCCAGCGGTAAACCTTTACAACAGCCATATTTCCACCAGTCAGATATTCAAGACACTTTTCTGAGTAATAGTCCCATCCAAGAATTGTTGTGAATGCAAAGAATACGAGACAGAGCATCAGAAGGAACTGAACAGAAATCTTATCACCACCAAGGATTGCTGAGAATGCCTGAGAAGTAAGAGCAGCACCAGTAGCACCGCTGTTCCATACATCACCACCAGCAAGAACGATAGAAAGACCTGTCATTGTACAGATGATAAGAGTATCAATTACAGTACCAGTCATGTTTACCATCCCCTGCTCAACAGGTTCATCAGTCTGAACGGCAGCCGCAGCGATTGGAGCTGATCCAAGACCAGCCTCGTTAGAGAAGATACCGCGGGCAATACCTTTCTGCATAGCCATACGGATGATTGTTCCGGCTGCAGCACCTGCAACAGCGCGAACTCCAGTATCAACACCAAATGCACCCTTGAAAATCAAAGCAAATGCATGTGGAATGTGAGTTGCGTTCATAATAAGAACAGAAACACCAAGGAATACATATATAATAGCCATTACAGGAACTACTTTTTCTGCAACCTTAGAAATTCTCTTAAGACCACCAATTACAACAAGTGCAGTAGCAATAGTAATGATTGCACCACCAATTACAGTAGCCCATGTATAGCTGTTTTCACCAATAGAGAAAGCAATGTGTGCCTTGTCTGCATCAAAAGCATTCTGAATGGCACCACAAATACCGTTTACCTGAGTAAATGTACCAATACCAAAAAGACCTACGAGGGTTCCGAAAATAGCAAACAGAACAGCAAGCCATTTCCAGTTCTTTCCCATACCTTTTTCAATTACATAGAAAGGTCCGCCAAGAACGTGTCCATCTTCTTTTACTTCACGGAATTTAATGGAAAGCATACATTCAGCATACTTTGTTGCAGTTCCAAGAAGAGCAGCAACCCACATCCAGAAGAGAGCACCAGGACCACCGGCAAGAATCGCAGTAGCAACACCAACAATGTTACCAGTTCCGATTGTTGCGGAAAGTGCAGTACAAAGTGCAGAAAAGCCAGAAAGTTCTCCCTTTCCTTCGTTTTCCTTAAAGATACTCTTAAAAGCACGTCCAAGCTTTGTAAACTGAATACCGCGTGTAGCAATTGTCATTACGATACCAGTGACCAGAATAAGGGCAATTGTCGGGATACCCCAGACAATGTCATCGATATTATTTAGTATTTTTTCAAACATAACAATATTTTATATCATTATGATTTTAACGGTCAAGGTCTCGGTTCTTTTGCTGTTGAGGCAAGACTACCTCATTTTTTCTTGTTTTATACTATATTGTAGTTTATAATTTTAACATTGATATTGTGAGAGGTATTATATGAAGAAACGTTTTTTTAGCAGTTTTTTAGCGCTGCTTTTTATTCTGCTGATAACCAGCTGTGCCGGAGCTTATAATGATTACAAAGAAAAAAACACCGGTTCAGTTTCATTAAATGTTGGACAAATAGCACAAAGCGTCCTGCAAGCAAACCGTTCAATAAGCCGTGAGGGAGACGAAAAAGATTTTATTGAACCCTGGCAGTGTATTTCGTCAGCAGTTCTTAAAATTAATGTAGAAACAAAAGGTGATTATAAAACCTCTGAAACAAAAGAACTTTCCTTTAATTATGCAAAGTACATGGGCTTTGTTGAAGATTATTCAAATGAGCCAGTTACATCCGATAAGCCTGTTGAGGAAGAAAATTATTTAGAGACAACTTTCAAAGATGAAGTTATAGAATTGAAAATTCCAGTTGGTAAAACCATTTCAATTGATATGACAGTAGATCAGGAATTAAGCTGGGATGAAAATAAACTTGAGCAGTTTTATAACCAGCTGCTTACTGAAATGGAAAATTCTGGAGCCTCTGAGGAAGAGATAGCAAAATTTACTTTTGAATCATTTAAAGAAAGTCTTGACTTACAGTTTAATGGTGAAATGGGAATCCGTCTCAAAGGTACTTCTGAAGAAATCACAGTCCACGAAGGAGAAAATCCTGTTACAATCACCCTTAAAGAAGTTCCATATAATGGTGGAGAGGAAGTAGAGAGAAAATATTATCTTATTCATTTACAGAGTCAAAATGCTGCAACTCTAACTTACGAGGAGCCAATTTCATTTGAATACATGAGTATTGATGAAGACGGAGCAAGACTTAAGGCAATTTGTTATTACTATGAACCTGTTGGTTATTTCATAAATGAAGAAAAGAGTGATCAGGATTGGAAAGAAGATGATTTTGGCAATCTCTATATGGATATCTATTTTGATTATAATGAAGAAGCCAAAAAGGAAGGTTTGTATCAGACAGTTGGATTAGATAATATAGAGAACAGATATACAATAACTTTATACAGCGCTAAAAATCAAACAGACTCTGGTATCTATATGATAGCTAATTCAGATGGTTTGCAAGTTTCTTACGGAGAATGGAAAGATATATCTGGAACTGATGCAAAAATACCGTCTTTTGAATTTACAGAAAACCTGTATTTAAATGATCTTAATGGTCTTTCTTTTGCAGAGGATAATACCCTTACATATTCAGATATGAGTGATGGTTTCATGTTCAAGAGTGCAAATGGAAAAGAAATTGATTTTGGAAAGTTAGAACCTTTTAATGGGGAAATAACTGAATATTATCAGTATTACAATATTTATTTGCAGGAGCCTGGTGCAGAAACTTCGGTAGTCTATAAAGAGCCTGTTGAATTGCCATATATTGAAGATGCTTATGGTGCTGAATTAAAAGAGTTCGTATACCGTAATTGTAATATATTTGGCTGGTATTATGACAACGAAGGTGAATGGATAACCAATGGAAATCTGATATATAAGGATGTTTATTTTTATTATGATGAAAGTAAAATAATGGAGCTTTCTTATCAGTCAAGGGGAATGACAGATGAAGAAGAATCTTATTTATTGTCTATGTATGCGTTGAAAAATAATTCTGGAGAAGGAATTTATTTCATTGAAAAAATAGACAATGAGAATATTGGCTATTCTTACGGAAAATGGGAATCAACAGCAGCTGGTGCAAGCCCACTTACATCAATAGAATTTACCGAAGAATTGGCTTACAACTTTATAAGTGATTGTATTGGTTTTGCACCAAGTTCTGGCAATCAAAATATACAGGTTTTTAATGGAACTTCTAGTTTTAATTTCGCATCAACAAATGATGTGACAATTAAATTCGAGTCTCTGGTAACAGCTACTCCTGTAAATGGTAGTGGCACAATTAATCCAGTTTTGCCAAATCAGTTTACAATTGCTATTGCTTCCGCAGAAGAAACTTATTATCTGAACAAGGGAACAATCGATTTTAAACTTACTGATGCTGATGGCCAGGAAATTGATGTCTCAAATGTATTTTGGGAATATGAAATCAGCCATGGAAAAACAACAATCCCAGATAATGGTACTTATTATACTTATGAAAATCCTGGCTCACTGGAACTCAAAAATCTTCCAGCCAGCGGTACTTACCAGATCAACGTTTTTGTAACACCAGCTAATCGGGATTATGAAAATTTTGAGATGGCTAATGCTGTGTTTAATGTAACTGTAGATGATAAGCTTTTATTAGAGTTCAATCTTTCATCATGTTATGTAGAAAATGAGTTCACTTCGGATTTCCAGAATCTGGTTGATTCGCATAATGCAAAGATTGTTCTTCAAGGTGAAATTAATGAGGAATACGGAATTTTTCTTGCTAAATTAAAGGCTGCTATATACCATCCAGAAAATCCTGATGATCCAGTATACAATTTATACGATTTAGACTTATCTCAGGTTACAACTACCAATACAGATAATGAAGAGCAAGGATATTTTTCAAACTGTTTAGCATTACACTCTATTATTTTCCCAGAAGATTTTACAACAGTTAATAACTGGTCTTTCAACGACTGTATTAATCTGGAGAAAATAGAATTAGGTACAGCTGTAGCAATAATTGGAACATCTACTTTCTCAGGCTGTACAAATCTTTCTTCTGTTGTAATACCAGAGACAGCTCAGTTAAAAGTGATTGATTCTTCAGCTTTTGAAGGTGATACAGCTTTAACATCACTGACACTTCCAGCTTCAGTTATTGCTCTTGGTGATAAGGCAATTGGTAGAATAGAATCACTTACTTTACTGGATGAAGATGGTACCTGGTGGTATATAGAAGATGATGAACTAAGGAGCGCCTGGATTTCCTGGTGGGAAAATCCAGATGAGGCTAATCCTCCAAATGAAAATGCAGATGGTACTTTAGATGGTATTGATGGAATAGATTCATCTTGGTCACTTGCTGAGAAAATATTATATGCAGTAAATGAAAAGCATTGTTTGTTATTCTGTCAAAAATAGGAGAGTTGAAAATGAAACATATAAATACAATTAAAAGCGCAATATACGTAATTTTAATTTTCTTATTGAGCCTTATGCTTTTTGCCTGTGATAGCAGTCTTAGTGAAGCAAAGAAGGAAAATCGTGATGCCGAAACTGTTGCAGGAATCAAGGTAAGCGGAAAAATTACTCTTGCTGGTGCTGGTCCTGCTAAAAAAGTAAGCCGTTCAGCAACTTTTTCTATGCCAGAAGCTATCACCTGGGTTATTGCAGCAGAAACCGCAGATTATGAAGCAGGTGTTTCTGGTGCTTCTGCTTCAGCTTCTACAACTTTAGAAAGCTTTGAAATTATTTTCCCAACAAGTGGTGACTGGTTAATAAATGTAAAGGGGTATTCTGGACTTTACGGCGACAATGACGGCGATGGGCAGGTAGATATACCGGTTAATCTATCTCCTGCATTTTCTGGAAGTCTGGAAGAAATTTCTATAACAGAAGATGGTCTTGATGAACCTTTAGACATTGATGTTTATACAAATAAAAACTCTGGAATCGGTATTGTAAATCTTGCAATTTCGGATATTTCTGAAGCAATAACAAAGGGAACTGCTGTCTTTACAAGTAGAACAAATGACGATCAGCCAATAACAAATGACTTTAATTTTGATGGTGGAAATACCGCTATTTATGTTACCAACATTCCATCAGGCTGTTACACATTAAATCTGACGTTTGAGGATGACATAGGCAACGTTCTTTACAAGTGTAATGAATCAGTTAACGTATACGAAAGTCTTACAACTGATACATGGTATGGAAATGCACCATATTTGATTGACGGTACATTCGTAATTACTCAGGAACTTATAACTGCTTATGGTGCAGAACCTGTGCCAGATACAGATTATGTCTTGTATACCGCTGTATCTGAAGGTGGAGTTTATACCTACTCTTACTATCGAGTAGATGATGTAACTGAAGATATTTCAGATGTGACAGCTACTGCTGAAACAAAATTGAATTACTGCTTTGATGCCGATGGATATTTTTACACTTTTATTAAGGATATAAATTCTGGATATAAAGTCGTATCAAGCAAATTCATGGATAATTTAGATATTGATACAGCAATAAATGACCTTTCTGGAATAACCATTGATAAAAAAACAAATGTTTTGTATGCATGGTTTTGTAATGGATCTACATACGATATTTATAAATTTCCAAATCTTATTTCAAATGGTAATACAGAATATGAAACAGTTTCTGGCGGAGATTATAGTCATATTAATGAATGGTTTGATCATTCAAACACAAACCTTGTTATTAATGACGGTATAATGTATGCCTTTACAGCTGGGGGACAAGGAAGTGGTTTAATTTATAAAAAGCTGTATGTAGTTGATAGCTCCAAATCTTCTGCAAAGGCAAAAGAAATAACACTCGATTATGAAAGCGCTGGGCTTTCAGATGATGCTATCAGCTCGTTAGAGCTTACAGATGTAATCTACCAGGATGGGGCTCTGTATCTGCTTGCGAAAGAGTCAAATACATTTAAAAGTAGAGGTGCCTTGATAAAATACGATACTTTGACTGGTGACATAGATATTATCGGATTTTCAGATTCGGTTGCAGAGGTTGCTGATTTAGCAAGTGTAAAGCTACAAGCTTACTATTCATATGGAACAACCACTCTGCCACTATATACAGATGAAGAACACTCGGAGTCGTTAGTTATTCCAGCTAATACATCTTTTATAGAAACTGATTATAATCAAGAAGTTGTCATATACGATGAAATGCCTTCATTGTGTACTCCAGCACCTCTTGCTAACTCTCTATCAGAAGATGCATTTTATGGACCTGTAAGATTTATAGCAGTAAAACCTAAAAAACTTGTTATTGCTGATGATGGCATTGCATTTT
Source organism: Treponema bryantii (assembly GCF_036492245.1). Lineage (NCBI taxonomy): Bacteria > Pseudomonadati > Spirochaetota > Spirochaetia > Treponematales > Treponemataceae > Treponema > Treponema bryantii. Next base: position 660,065 of record NZ_AP025286.1, read on the forward strand.
ATACAGATTCAGAAGGAGTCTTAAAGTATAAAAATGTAAACCGTGTTGTTACTGTTGATTTGGATTCTTTCTCTATGGATACAAATAATATCCAGGCTTGCTTTACTAATGAAGTTTCTAATGCAAAAACTGTGTTTAATCCTTCATTAGAAACTTCATACCAAAATGCATTATCAGCTTACATCTCTGATAGTAACATTGCTTATTATGAAGGTAATGATTTGACGGATCCAAGTCGCGGTATCCTCGTTATCCCATGCGGAGACTAAGCTAACACTTTGAAAACTATTCCGCATATTTCAGTCTGCATCCCACTGTATGGCACTGAGCCGCTTTTGGCTCAGTGCCTTCGTTCTGTCTTTCTGCAGGATTTTGATTCTTTTGAAGTTATTGTTTTATCTGATGCAAGCTTGGGAAAAGATGAAAAAGGGCGTAATGGCAGAAAGATCACAAAGCATGTATTAAAAGAGTGCAAAAAAATCAGAAAAGAAAATGGACTTGCAAAAATCTCTGTACGATTTATAGAGCACCGTGAAAATATGGGCTTAGTTGAAGTTCGCCGTTCTCTTATCTTTTATGCCCAGGGTAAATATATTTCATATATCGATAGCGATGATGTGATGGTGCAGGAAGCTCTAAAAACTTTGTACGAAACCGCAGAAAATCAGAGAGCAGATATTGTTCAGGGGCACTCAACGGCCGGTAACTTTGATGCTTCTGGTAATTTTATTCCGGCAGATAAAAATATTTATTCAAATATAACAATAGGTTCTGTTTGCGGTCATGATATTCAAAAGAACTGGCTTACTAATGGAAGTATTGCCGGAGTCTTATGGGCGAAACTTTATAAGAGGGCTTTGCTCGAAAAAGCTTTTGAAAGTATTCCTCACATTGAATGTAATATGGCAGAGGATTTTTTGATTTCTTTTTTTACTACGTTTTATGCAGAAAAATATGTAGGTATTGAAAATCTGGTATATCAATATAGAGCTCAAAGTGGTATGAGCAGTAAGAGGAAAATTGATTCACTTAAGAAAATCCGCATGGTATGTTCAACGGCAAGTGTTTTTGCTGTTATTTCCCAATCTGAAGAATTAAAAACTCTAGATGAAAATGAAGTAAATTGTGTCCGCCGTTATTCATCTTATTATCTAAAAGATAATATTAAACAACTGCAGGATAACGTTATTCCTGAACTCAAAAACACCGCCCGCGAAATTCTCTGCGAATACTGGGGAGAATCGTTTGTGAATAGAATTGAAAAAAATATGGCAGAAAATAACTGACTATAGCGGGTTCGCTTTGTAATAACGGCGGGGGGTTTAGGGGGTGGCCCCCTAGGAGGAAGGGTAGGGCGCAATGAAATGCGCCCGAGGGAGGGGCTCCTCCCTCTTCCTAAAAAATCAAGATTCTGATATATTACATGTATCCCACTATATAAAAGAGGTTAATTATGCCTTATACAGAACCAACAAGTCTTGCGATTGTTGCGTGTCCTGGTGGCGAGGCTTTCGCCAATGAAGTCATAACGCACCTTAAACACATGTACAAACACCGCTTCACCTTGAAGAACGATGTATTGTCTAAGCGTTATGAGCTGACTAAAGAAGAGCTTGTGAACAGAATCAATCTGCAGAATGATTTGCAGACGTCTGATCTGTGCATAAGAGGTGCAACCGATAAGTACCGTCCGCCTGTTTTCAAGGTAAATGCTCGGTTTACTTATTTTGCAAATGGTGAGGTGAAAACTGAACTGCTTGATACTGTCCGTGGAAAAGACGTTTTCATTTTCCAGGATGTTGAGAATCATGAAGTTCTTTCACTTAATGGCGGTGCAAACAAAGTTCGGATGACTGTAAATGATCATCTTGTTTCACTGCTCGTAACTATTGATGCTGTGCGAATTGCCGGTGCTGAGAAAATCACACTTGTAGTTCCTGCGTATCCGTATGCGCGTCAGCATAAGCGTAAGGGTCGTGAAGGTCTTACTGCCAGCCTGCTTGGTCATATTTATGAAATGCAGGGCGTAAACCGAATCATCACTCTCGACCTGCATTCCCGTGAAATTGTAAACGCTTTCTCATCTTGTAATCTTGATAACCTGCATGCAAGCTATCAGATTATCCGTGAGTTGAGCAAGATTGTTGATTTGACTGGTAAAACTGAGGATATGGTTATTGTATCTCCAGATACTGGTGCTATTGACAGAAATAAATTCTATGCTTCTGGACTTAAACTTCCACTTGCTATGATCTATAAAGAGCGCGATTACTCTATTGTAACTCAGGACGCTCATTCTACAAACATTAAGTCTGTTAAGTTACTTGGTGATGTTAAAGGTAAGGTTGCATTCCTTGCTGATGATATGCTGGGTACTGGTGGAACTCTGCTTAAGGCTATGGAGTTCCTTAAGAACGAAGGTGCTACAAAGGTTATTTGTGCAATTTCCCTTCCATTCTTTACAGGCGATGCAATCAAGAACTTTGATGAAGCTTATGAGAAGGGCTTGTTCTACCGCATTATCGGTACTAACGCCGTATATCACGAAGAGCTTCTGAAACGTGAATGGTATATCAGCACTGATGTAAGCGGATTGTTTGCTAACGTAATCACCCGCATTCACTACAATCAGTCGTTGAGCGAACTGCTTGATAATAGAAATATTATTGAGAAGGTGGTAAAGCACGAATAACGTTGTCCTTTGCGTGGACATCGGAACGACCTCGCTTAAGGCGGCGCTTGTAACTGCTGTGGGCGAGGTCGTTTCTTTTTGTTCCGTTCCATTTGAAGAGCCTCATGACAGGTTTGTTGCCTGCTCCTGGTACGACGCATTTTTGCGCGCGGTAGAAGGACTTGCTTGTGGTATGGGCGGAACGGATGCTGCAGGGGCTGTGCGTGTGGCCGGTATTTCTGTTTCCGGCAATGGCCCAACTGTTGTAACTGACTGCGGACTTACTTTCCGCTGGAATGAGGATACGGGCGCGGTGTCGGAGCTTGTGCCGGAATGCGCTCGGACTTCTCTTTTTATTCCAAAAATCCTTTCTGTTAGAAAACAATTTCCAAAGGTCTGGAAAAAATCGAAGAAGCTTTTTTCTGGTCCTGAATATCTTATATATGTTCTTACGGGTAATGCTGTTACGATTCTTCCGGAGGCTCGTTTTGAAAAAGCTTACTGGAATGATGATATGCTTGAAGCCTGTGGAATTAAAAAAAATCTCCTGCCTGGCTTTGTAAAAACTGCATTTAATTGCGGTGTGTTTAAGAGTGAAGATAAACTTGCTTTAGAGTTTACTGAAGATTGTCCGGTTTTTGCCGGTGGCCCTGATTTTGTTGTGGCTCTTATTGGTACGGGAACTTTACAGGCCGGGCGTTTGTGTGACCGCTGTGGCAGTTCGGAAGGTCTTAATTTCTGTACGGACCGTCCTGTTTCGGGTGAAAGTCTTCGTACTTTGCCTTCTGTAATCAGCGGGCTGTGGAATGTTTCTTATCTTATTCCAGATAGCGGGGAGCTTTCTGAAGAGGAACGTCTTAATGCGGTAGAGAAGGGCGTTGGATGTCTGAGATCTGCGGCTGAGACTGCCGGTATCTCTTTTCCTTCTGAGATGTCTGTAACAGGCGGTCAGACTAATGATGAGCTTCTGCTTAAAGATAAGGCTGAACGACTTGGTATGAAGATTCTGCGCCCGGCTGATAATCACTTTGTACACAGTGAACTGCTTGGCGATGCCTGTGCCGGCTGGTTTGGTCTTGGCGTTTATGATTCTCTGCAGAGTGCTGCGGAAAAAATTGTGAGGTTGAAAAGTTATGAAAATCTATAAAATTCCGAGTGACCTCAAAGCCTTTATTTTTGATATTGATTCAACTTTATATACAAATTCTGTTTATGCCTTTGAACAGGTGGACTGTCAGGTTCGTCAGTTTGCAAAGGAGAGGGGAATTACTGCGGATGAGGCACGCCGTATGGTTGCTGATTACCGCAAAAAGTTTGCAGCAGAGCATAATGGCAGTAAGGTTAGCCTTGGAAATACTCTGCTTGCTTTTGGTGTGCCTATTGAACAGAGTGTGCAGTGGCGGCGGGAACTTCTAGAGCCATCGGATTTTCTTGGCCGCGACGAAAAGCTTATTGAAACTCTGAAAATCCTTCAGTCAAAATATAAACTTATCTGTGTTACAAATAATCCTGTGCTTCCTGCCCGAAAAACTCTGGAAGCTATTGGTGTTTCTGAATTCTTCCCGGAAATTGTCGGTCTTGATACCTGCTTCAAATCAAAACCTGCTGTTGAGCCGTTCCAGACTGCAGTTGAGCGTCTTGGAGACGGAATTCGTGCAGAAAACTGCCTTGCTGTAGGTGACCGATATGATATGGACATCGCTTTACCCATTGAAATGGGCATGGGGGGAATTTTGATAAGTGGTGTAGAAGAAGTATACCAAATTTTAAAAAGTGTGTTATAATATTATTAATGAAAACGCGACCGTTCATTTCAAATATTGAATTGACCAATGATGGTAAATTATCTCTATTTTTTATTGGAACTGGCAATGCCTTTACTAAAACGTCTTTTCAAACCAATCTTCTGCTTGTAAAAGGTAAGGAGCATCTTCTTATTGACTGTGGAACTTTATGTTCTTATGCTTTTGAAAATCTTTACAACGGAAAAATCACAGATATCAGGAATCTTTTGCTTACACATCCCCATGCAGATCATATTGGTGGTGTTGAAGAAATGGCTCTTGCCGGTAAATACATTACAAAGCAGAAAATAAATCTTATTATAAATGATGAGTTTAAAAAGCTTCTGTGGAATCAATCTCTTCGTGGCGGTATTCAGTACAGCGAAGAAGGGAAAATGACTTTTGAAGATTATTTTAATCAGCTTAAGCCAAAACAGATTCTGAAGAAGCCTTTTGAAATGTATGAAATTGACGCTTTTGGAATGAATCTTAAACTATTCAGAACCCGTCATGTTTGTACAAAAAGAGATTCACTTAAGAATTCTCAGATTTCCTATGGACTGATTATTGATGATAAGGTATTATTTACTGCCGACACTCAATATAATCCAACTCAGTTGAAATTTTTGCTGGATAAATATAAGAATATCGAAGTTATTTTCCATGACTGTGATATAAAAGGTTTTTCTCGAGGCGTTCATGCCGCTTATGATGAACTGAATCTTTTACCGGCTGAGATTCGGGCTAAGACTTATCTGTGTCACTATTCTGAAGCAGTAAATACAATTGATGCTTTGGTTGATGGTTTTGCAGGTTTAGCTAAGCACTGGGTTTATTATGATTTTGATTAGGTAATGATTTTGCTATTGTAATACCTAACCAAAATGTAGTGCGTTCGAATAAAATTAATAAGGTCCTGTAGCTCACTTGGATAGAGCGGTTGCCTCCTAAGCAACAGGTAGTGCGTTCGAATCGCATCAGGATCATAAAAAATTCTAAAAACGATGGGGAGTTCTTATGAAAAAGTTGCTGGTGGCTTCTTCTAATCAAGAAGTGTTGGGTGTTGTTAAGAATGCCTGTCTGAATTATTCTGATTATTTTGAGCCTATCTTCTGTCCGGATACAGAAGAAGCCATGAGCTTTGTTGATTATGAACTCCCGGAAATCAAAATTCTTGATTTTACATCAACTGATATAGACTGTGATAAAATTTTAAAAGCAATCAGTTCTGACCCTTGGCTTCATAATGGTGGAATTATTGCTGTTGCAACAAATCCTTCTGAAGCGCAGAAAATTGAAGATCTTAAGGATCCTAACATTCTGATTGTTCAGACTCTTTATACTTTCAAACAGAATTTCAGCGGACTTTTGCGAAGTCTTATCCGTAATCAGCAGTTCCTCTTTAATCGTGGTATGCAGGATCGTATTGGAACAGAAGAGAAGGGATTTTTTGTCTGTGATAATAATCCGATGGATATCCGTCTGTATACCGGCTTCCTTGTAAATTATCTGTATTGTACAAACCGTATTGATGATAATGGACGCTTTGCCCTTCAGTCTACTCTCATGGAACTGCTTACAAATGCGCTTGAGCACGGTAACTGTGGAATCTCTTATGAAGAAAAATCTGAATGGCTGAATAACGGCGGTATCATTCTTGATTTGATAGATCAGAAACTTCGTATGCCTGAGTATGCTGAACGTAAGATTCATATCGAGTATGAAATCGGAAAAGAAAAATCTACCTTTGTTGTAAAAGATGATGGTGATGGTTTTGACTGGAGATCAAGACTGAGTGATTCTGCTCCTGGCGTTGAAGAAGCACATGGACGTGGTATTGCCCTTTCAAAATCTCTTGTTTCTGATTTGCGTTATAACGATAAGGGAAATGAAGTTACTTTTGATATTCAGAATATCAGAAATGTTTCAAATACAGTTCCTGGAATCATGATGCCGTTTAATGCAATTGAATATAAAAAGCACGATATCATCTGCCGTCAGAATGAGCCTTCTAATGATTTGTACTTTATTGTTTCTGGACGCTACGGAGTATATGCAAACCGCAAACTGATTTCGGTTCTTACTCCAAACGATATGTTTATTGGTGAAATGGCATTCCTTTTGAATGACCGCCGTTCTGCAACAATCATGGCGGCTGAAGATGGAAAGCTGATTCGCATTCCAAAGACTATGTTCTTAAATTTAATAAGGAAGAATCCGCATTACGGACTCTTCCTTTCAAAGCTGCTTGCACAGCGAGTAATCCGACAGAACCGAAGAACACTTCAGCTGTCTGCCGAGATTGCACAGCTGAAGGCTCAGAAGTCTTAGAATAATCCGCTGATTACTCCATTATCATCCACATCAATATCCAGTGCGGCAGGTGCCTTTGGAAGGCCTGGCATTGTCATGATGTCGCCGGCGAGTGCTACTACAAAGCCTGCTCCAGCATACAACTGAACGTCGCGAACCGGGAATGTGTAGCCGCTTGGAGCTCCAATGAGTTTTGGATCGTGGCTGATAGAGTTCTGAGTTTTAGCAACGCATACTGGAAGTTTTCCATAACCTGCGTCTTCAAAAGCCTTAAGCTTTTTAAGTGCTGCAGAGTCAAACTCAACGTCATCTGCACGGTAAATCTCTTTAGCAAGTTTTCTGATTTTGTCAGCAAGTGGAAGATCTAGTTCGTAAAGAGGATGGTAATCAGCTTTACCGCTGTCTGCAAGTTCTGCAACAGCTTTAGCGAGATCTTTGGCACCTTCTCCGCCTTTTCCCCAGCCTTCTGTAAGAATTGCCTGAGAACCAACATTGCGGCAAAGTTTTTCGATAAGAGCAATTTCTTCGTCTGAGTCTGTAATAAACTTATTGATTGCAACTACAGATGGGAGTCCGAACTTTGCAATGTTTTCTATATGAGTCTTAAGGTTAGCAAAACCTTTTTCAAGTGCTGCTGTGTCTGGCTTACTGAGATCTGCCTTGGCAACTCCACCGTGCATCTTAAGTGCGCGGATTGTCGCAACAATTACAACTGCGCTTGGCTTGAGGCCTGCGGCGCGGCACTTGATGTCGAGGAACTTTTCTGCTCCAAGGTCTGCTGCAAAGCCTGCTTCAGTTACAACATAGTCTCCTGTTGCAAGGGCACACAAAGTTGCGTTAACACTGTTACAGCCGTGAGCGATATTTGCAAATGGTCCGCCGTGTACAAAGGCAGGATTCTTTTCCAGAGTCTGTACAAGGTTTGGTTTGATTACATCTTTAAGAAGGGCAGCAATTGCGCCTGTGCACTTAAGCTGACCAAAAGTAATGTTTTCGCGGGCATAGTTCTGGCCGATTACGATACGGTCAATGCGTTCCTTAAGTTCGCTGATTGTACGGCTCAAACATACAATTGCCATAATTTCTGAAGCAACTGCGATTGAGAAGTGATCCTCGCGAGGAACTCCCTGAAGGCGTCCGCCGAGTCCGATTGTGATGTTGCGGAGGGCACGGTCATTCAAGTCTACACAGCGCTTCCATGAAATTGTGCGTGGATCAATTCCAAGTTCATTGCCCTGCTGTAAGTGGTTATCAATAAGGGCTGCAATCAGGTTATTTGCAATTGAGATTGCGTGAATGTCACCTGTAAAGTGCAGGTTGATGTCTTCCATTGGAACAATCTGTGCGTATCCGCCGCCACAGGCACCGCCTTTTACACCAAAACAAGGTCCAAGACTAGGCTCACGAAGAGCGACAACAGTTTTCTTTCCGATTTTATTAAGTCCGTCTGCAAGTCCAATTGAAACGGTGGACTTTCCTTCACCAGCCGGAGTAGGGGTAACAGCAGTAACAAGAATCAGTTTTCCAGGCTTTGAAGCAGCCTTTTCCTGCAAGGCACGAAGTTCATCAAAAGTAATTTTAGCCTTATAAGGCCCATAATTTTCGAGCTTGTCTGCTGTAATTCCGATTTTTGCAGCAACATCTGCAACCGGAATCATTTTGTTTTTCTGAGCGATTTCAATATCTGTCATAAAACGTCCTTTGGGTATTTTTCAGTTCACATTTTATATGATTAGAGGGGTTTTAACAAGTAAGGGGAAAATCTGATAACTAAGGAGAAAATTTGCACTTCAAATATTTGAAAATACAGGAATCTCCCCTTATAATAAAATAAGAGGAGAAAAAAATGGATGAAAAACTAATGGAAAAAGTTAAGGTGAAGGCAATGAGTTCTCTGCTTCATCGTAATGTGCTTGGCGGACTTGGTATGCTGCTTCCTGTAATCAGTATTATTGGCGGGCTGTTTGTAAAAAATAAACCGGAGTCCTGGTGGTATTCTATCAGCGTAACTTATTATATTACGCCGGCGCTGCCGATTATTCTGGGGGCCTGTGCTATTTTTCTTTTATGCTATAGATCTTATGAGAAAATTGATACGATTATAAATGTTCTTTCGGGAATTTTTGCATTTGGAGTAGTTTTATTTCCTTGTGCTAATCCATATGGAATTGAATCGGTTGGTTTCTTTCAGATTCCTGTTGGAGTTTCTGATATAATTCATTCAATCTGTGCAATGCTGCTTTTTGCTCTGCTGGCTTATAATATTGGCTGGCTTTTTACACGTGGAACTAATGAAAGAAACAATAAAATCTACAGAATCTGTTCTTACGCAATGATTATGATTATGGCTATTTTCTTTATCATCATAATTGCAGGCTTGTTTGGACTTAATTATCCAAAGTGGCTGACAATGGTTGTAGAGGCTGTACTGCTGCTTTTGTTTGGTTTTGCGTGGCTGGTAAAAGGTCAGTTATTCAACTTTTCCAAGTCGTCGTCGTAAAGTTCTTTATATTCACCGGGCTTAAGTTCCGGATCAAGTTCGAGCCTTCCCATAGAGATTCTCTTGAGGAAGGCTATTTTATTTCCAACGGCAATAAACATTCGCTTTACCTGATGGTATTTGCCCTCGTAAATTGTGAGGTGAGCGGTGCTGGCGTCAATCCATTTGATTTGAGCTGGTTCTGTGGTGAACGGCGGGTCATTGTCGTCCGGTCCAACTTCTATGCCTTCTGCGAACTGTGCGGTGATTTCTTGCTGATGGTCGGGAGTCTCAGGATGTTCAAGGCAGCACAGATATGTTTTATTGATGTGGTTCTTTGGGGATATGAGACGGTGAGTCAGCTCTCCATCAGTTGTAAAAAGCAGAAGGCCTTCTGTATCCATATCAAGACGGCCTACAAGATGAAGTTTGTCCTGTAAATAAGGAGTTCTGAAACTGTCATCAAGCAGATCAAAAACAGTCTGGTGTTCACCGTCTTTATTTGAAGAAACTACGTGCTGAGGCTTATTCATCATCAGATATACATGCTGGTGAAGATTTACTTTTTCGCCGTCTACGCTGATTGTGTCAGTGTCCGGATCTATCTGAGTGGCAGGATCATAAGTACGGCTGCCATTCACAAGGACTTCATACTTGCGGAGAATCTTTCTGATATCTTTTCGCGAGCCAAAGCCCTCGTGAGCCAGCAGCTTGTCTAAACGTTCTTTTGCCATGAGCGGAACTTCAGATTATTTTCTGTCCATAAGCGGAACAAAGTCGCGCTCTTTTGAGATGTTCTTGTAAGCTGGGCGGTAAATACGACCACCACTTACAATTTCCTCAATGCGGTGAGCTGACCATCCTGCAATACGAGAAATTGCAAAGATTGGTGTAAAGAGCTCACGTGGAATGTTGAGCATCGTGTAAACGAATCCTGAATAGAAGTCTACGTTTGCACAAACACGCTTATCTGAATGGTGAACTTCCTGAATGATAGAAGGCGCAACCTTTTCAATCAAATCATACAAAGCAAACTCTTCCATGCAGCCCTTTTCTTTAGCAAGCTGTTTAGCCTTTGCCTTAAGAAGAACTTCACGAGGATCGCTGATTGTATAAACTGCGTGTCCCATTCCGTAAACAAGACCTGAACGGTCAAAAGCTTCTTTTGTTGCAATCTTTTTGATGTAAGCAGAAACTTCTTTTTCGCTTGTCCAGTCTTTTACGTTTGCCTTGATATCATCCATCATTTCTACAACGCGGATATTTGCACCACCATGGCGGCGTCCCTTAAGGGACCCAACGGCAGCAGCCATTGCAGAATAAGTATCTGTATCAGCAGATGAAACAACGTGAACTGTAAGAGAAGAGTTGTTACCACCACCGTGCTCTGCGTGAAGAATAAGGGCAAGGTCAAGAATCTCTGCTTCAAGACGAGTGTACTGCTTGTCTGAGCGGATAAGGCGGAGGAAGTTTTCTGCAGTTGAAAGCTCCGGCTTAGGATTATGAATGAACAGAGATTTATTGTCGTAGTAGCGGCGCTTTGCCTGATAGCCGTAAGCTGCAAGTGTAGAGAATCGGGCAATCAGCTGAATACACTGCTTGATTACGTTTGCAACACTGCGGTTTTCAGGATCATCATCATAAGAATAACTTGCAAGAACACCACGAGCCATCTTGTTCATGATGTCGTTTGAAGGTGCCTTCATAATCATGTCTTCTGTAAAGTTTGAAGGAAGAACACGGCATTCACCAAGATACTTTGAGAAAGTTTCAAGCTTATCCTTATTAGGAAGTTCTCCAAAAAGAAGGAGATAAGCGCACTGTTCGTAACCGAACTGGTGATTCTTTTCTGCGTCTTTAATAAGATCTTCTACGTTATAACCGCGGTATACAAGGCGGCCAGGAACTGCAATTTTCTGACCATCCTGCATTTCGTAACCAACTACATCACCAATGCGTGTAAGTCCAACAAGAACACCGGTTCCATTCGCGTTACGGAGGCCTCGTTTAACATCGTATTGCTGGTAAAGTTTCTGATCGATAGGGTCGTTGTGGACCGCGAGTTTCTCAAGCTTCTTCAGAATAGCTGTTTCTTCTTTTGTTGACATCATTGCCTCCGTTTATACAAAGAGATTGCATAATTAGTTGTCTATTTGCATAATTATGCATTTGTAATACATTAAAATTACATAATTATACGGATTTTTGAGAGATTATGCAATGAGTTTTGTAAAAAAGATGTTGTAGGTTTACTTTGCAAAACGTTCGGCAGGGGTTACAAACCAGACTGCTTCCATTGTTGTGTCACCGTCATTTTCGAGAACATGAGGCGAACCTGAAGAGAACGAAACGCTGTCGCCCTCTGAGAGGAAGTATTCTGTACCTGCGTAAGTGAATTTGGCGCGGCCTTTGAGTATGAGACCGATTTCGCGGCCGATATGGCCGAAAGAACCGTGATGTGTATGTGAGCCGGCAGGAATCTTTATGATGTAGGATTCTGTAGAGTTTTCGCCGCTTGGAGCACCAGGGCGTGCGAGTTCTTCATAAATAACTTCGTCTTCTTTTACAGAAGCGCGTGATTCTCCGCGAATAATATGAACAGGACGTTCCTTGCGGTATTCCTCAAAAAGATATTCAAGGTTAATGTCCAGAACATCAGCAAGAGCGAGCAGAGTATCAATTGCAGGTGAAACGTGATTTCTTTCAATCTGAGAAACAAGACTTTCACTTACACCAGCTCGCTGTGCTACAACTTTAAGTGTATAGCCTCTGTGCTCTCGTGCCTGACGGAGCTTTTCACCGAAGTGATAAGGGATTTTTTTTGCTTTTGGTTCCTCATCAGGATTTTGCGAAGGTGTCATTATTTTGTTTCTCCTTGTTTTCTTCTGTTACGAATTGAATAAAGTAATCTTCCAGTGTTTTTCTAGGGCCTTCAAGCTTAAGGCGTGCACGGGAACGGGCATTATCGCGGCGGATTGTATACATGGAATAGAAGTCTCTGTAGTCAAGACCGGCATCGGCCTTTACGTGCTCTCCAAGGAATTTAGAAACCTCATCACGACCAATAGCAGGAATACCCTTAGTTTTTAATATAGTACGCAGGGTTTGAATCTGTTCTGTAGAAATACCGAAAAGGAATTCCTCCATTGCCTGAGAAACCCCGTCGTCTCCCATTTTATGCTTAATAAAACTAATCCACTGATCATCCATCTGCATGGAAATCAAAAGAAGTTCACTGGTTCCCATCATTGTTCCAAAGGCTGGAGCAAGCTTACGTCTTGCTGTCCATACCGACTGTAAAATTGGAGCAACGTTTTCACTTGTTTCATCATTCCAATGTTCCCAAAGCAGCAGAAGTGAAAGTGCCCATTCACGGCGGAATTCCATTGGCTGCGAAGTATCAGAAATCAGATTCAAATAAACGTCCTCTGCAAGCAGAGAGAACATGGAAAGTATAGTTTCTGTATCAAAGGCCTTGGAAAGTTTTTCGTAATCTTTTCCCAGATGGCCTGCGTATTTTGCAAAGTTAGAAAGTGTATGTGCCTTAGCTATAAGGAGACTTTTTCCGAGAACGGCTTTAGAAGGAAGGCGGAGAGTACGGTCTCCTGCGTCCTGGTGTTTAATAAGAGATTCAATAAGAGTTGTTCGGGTTCTTGTGCTACCAGAAAGCTCTGAACGTTCAAGCAAAGAAGGGAATTTTGAAACTGAAAAATCTATGGAGTTTAAATCCATGATTCGGTTAACAAAGGTTTCGTAATGTTCTTTATCGTGTTCTTTAGTGTAGTCCAGCAGCTGATTTATAAGTTCATTTTGACGGTCGGTAAACGCACCATTACTATCGGCAGCGGAATGCTGATCTTCTGCTGTATGATCGAGAAACGAATTTATGTCAACCTGTTCAAATTCTTGAGTATCCATATTGTCAGTTTATTAGAGTCAGAACTTTTTAATAATACTAAAGCGTTTAAGATATACTAAACTTTAGTTCTTCTATTATAAATCATATTTTTTATTTGTCTAGCCGATAATTAAAAATAAAGGATAGTTCTTATGATAAAAAAACTGATTTTTTCAGCAGCTTTTCTCCTGACTTTTTGTGTTGTATTTGCTCAGGATGCAAACACTTCTGATAGCGGGTCACAAATTGAATTATACACTGCAAAACAGCAGCAGTTACGTATAAAAGCAGAAAATGTCCGTCTCATACCAGATACAAAGAACGGCGGCTATCATTTATATGTCAAAAAAACAGAAAATGTAAATTCAATCCTTTTGACAGAGACAACAAAGGATCCTGCCGGAAAAAGCGACAGCTATGCTTATCGTACAAAAGAATATAACTCAATAAACGGAGATGAAATCCGCTATCTTGATGGTAAAAAACTCGAATCAGAGGGTTCAAAATACAGTCTTGTAGATTCAACAGTTGAAAATACGAGTTTTTTTGGTCCTGCCTTTCATATTTATATTCCGGAAACAATTATTTACGGTTATGAATGGTCCCGTCATGGCGAAATAACCATTGGAAAAGGAACTTTCATCAATATCCGTTCTTTTGAAAAGCCTTATGCTGATTATACCGGTGATTTTATGGACAGTCCTTTTATGTTTGACTTAAAGATTAAAAAACGTCCTAAACCGCAGCCAAAACCAGAGCCAAAACCGGCACCTCTTCCAGAGCCTGAACCGGAATCAGAACCTGAGCCTGAGCCTATTGAAGAGCCGGAAACAATCCTTACAGATGACTATAATCCTGTTGCAAGTGAAAAATTTAAGGAAATGTCAGATGATATTATCTATTCCAAGGGACCTGAAACAATTATTGATGATATAAAAGGGCTTTTGGAAGATATTGAAGATAAAGATAATCTGGACCTCGTATTTGCAATTGATGCTACGGGAAGTATGAAAAATGATATTGATAAGCTGAAATCTGATATGCAACCAATGCTCGCCGAGATTTTTGGTGGAAGTCCGGGTGTAAGAGTAGGATTACTGTTTTATAGAGATTATGGCGACACCTTTAAGTATATGGATCTGCCTGTAAAAGTGTTCCCGTTTACCTCTAATTTTACTAGCTTTTCAAAAAATCTGAACTCAATCCGCATTTATGGTAAGGAAGGTGGAGATATTCCTGAAGCTGTTTATGAAGCAATGTATGCATCATGCGAGTTTTATTCATGGCGCACAACAGCACAAAAGAAAATCATTCTGATTGGAGATGCAGAACCACATCCAACACCAAGAGGAACCAGAAAATATTCAAAAGATTTTGTAATGGGATTAGCAGCGAGCAGAAAAATTAAGATACACTCAATTCTTCTGCCTCGTGATTAGATGTTCACAGCCGGAATACGGCTGTGAAACTTTGATGATGGATTTTATTTTTTAAGTTCAGCTAATTTTGCTTCAGGAATCTGATTTATACTGATAGTACAGAGCTTTTTATAGGCACCTGGAAGCATTGCAGCATAAACATCATAAATCTGAAGAATTTCATTGAAAGTGTTGTAAGCCTTATCATATTTATTCTGAGCAAGATATACACGGCCAAGCTCATATTTAGCTTCCACATAAATTGAAGCATCAGTTCCAAAGCGTGCTATAACAGTATCGTAGCAGAATTCAGCAGATTTATAATCACCGATTCCAACATAATTCTGTCCCATCTGAATTATCTGAGCAGAAGTTTTATCTTCTGGAATTTCTTTAAGAGTTTTACATGAAATAAAAAGTGACGAAATAGCAGCAAGAACTGCAAGAATGATTAATTTTTTCATAGTGCTAGAAGTTTACCTCAAAAAATTATAATATGGAAGAGATGAAAATTAGATTTTGCCTGATTTTACCTCTGCTGTTTATCATTTGTCTTAGTTCCTGTGCATCAACTCCTGCTGTAGAAGGCGGGAAGTCAACAGTGGCTCAAGACGTTCATAAAGAAAAAAAACAAAATTCTAAAAAGTTACTTTTTGAGGACTGGAAATATAAGGGATTCGGGCAGCCGCTGCCGGTTTGGTTTGAGGCGGCTTATAAGGGCGATGTAGAAGAAGTTCAGAAGAAAATATCCATTCCAGAAAATCATAAAGTTGAAATTGTAACTGCTCAGGGAATCAACAGTGATCAGGCAAATAAAAGTTTATTACAGAAACTTGTCGTAAAGTCTGAATTGTTTGAACTGTATGATTCAAGCTGGGGGCTGCTTAGTGAAAAGGAAGCTGCTGACAGCAATTCGTATCCTTATTTTGCTGCGGCGGTTTTATTGATAGATAATAATTTGCGTAATAAAGAGGAGTAAGTTATATGAAAGTATTAGTTATTGGTGGTGCAGGTTATATTGGAAGCCACGTTGTAAAAGAAATGATGAAGGCTGGCCACGAAGTTGCTGTATTTGATAATCTTTCAAGTGGTCTTCGCTGCAATCTTTTTCCACAGAACGAATTTATTTATGGAAACATTTTGATTCAGGCAGATATTGAAGCAGCTTTTGCAAAGGGCTTTGATGCATTTGTTCATCTTGCTGCATTTAAAGCTGCCGGTGAGTCTATGATTCTTCCAGAAAAGTACAGTGTAAACAATATCACTGGAACTCTGAATATTATGAACGCTGCTGTAAAGTATGGCTGTAAAAAAATGATTTTCAGTTCATCAGCTGCAGTATTCGGTTCTCCTGAATATCTGCCTATTGATGAAGATCATCCAAAGAATCCTGAAAACTACTACGGCTTTACAAAGCTTGAGATTGAACGCTTTATGGGCTGGTATGATAAGCTTAAGGGAATGCGTTTCGCAGCCCTCCGTTATTTTAATGCTGCAGGTTATGATCCTGATGGCGAAATCCGCGGACTCGAGCAGAATCCTCAGAATCTTCTTCCACGTGTAATGGAAGTTGCTGCCGGTATGAAAGATGGTATGAAGGTTTTTGGAACTGATTATGATACAAGAGACGGAACCTGTATCCGCGATTATGTTCACGTTACTGACCTTGCACGTGCTCATGTTATGGCACTCGACTATATTACAAAGAACGACAAGAGCCTTACAGTAAACCTTGGAACAGAAAAGGGAACAACTGTAAAAGAAATTATCGATGCCTCACGCAGAATTACAGGTAAGACAATTCCTTCAGAAGATGTAGAGCGCCGTCCTGGTGATCCTGCATGTCTGTATGCAACTTCAAAGCGTGCAAAGGAGCTTCTCGGATGGGAGCCAAAATATTCTGACGTAGACACTCTCGTTAAAACTACCTGGGAAGTATACAAATAATGAATGCAAAAGAATTCTTAAAAAACAACGAGCGCGATATTGTTGCGCTTGAAACTCTTCTTACTTCTATTCCAGCTATTGCTCCAGAAGGCAATGGTGATGGAGAAGAAAAAAAATGCCGTGCCCTCGAAGGCTGGCTTCGTGATAATGGTTTTGATAAAAACGGATGTACGATTGAGCGTTTTGAAGCTCCAGACAGCCGTGTTAGTGCCGGTGTAAGACCAAGCCTTGTTGTAACAATTCCGGGTAAAGACGATTCTCAGCGTGTATGGGTAATGGCTCATATGGACGTAGTTCCAATCGGTGACCCTAAACTCTGGAATACAGACCCATGGACTGTTGTAGAAAAAGACGGAAAGCTTTACGGGCGCGGTGTAGAAGATAACCAGCAGGGCCTTTGTTCTGCCGCTTTTGCCGCTCTTTACTATCTGAAAAATGGAATTACTCCTGCTCGTACTGTAAAACTGCTTTTTGTAGCTGATGAGGAAAATGGAAGTGCATATGGAGCAATCTGGCTCATTAAAAATACAGACCTTTTCCGCAAAAATGACCTTGTTCTGATTCCTGATGGAGGAGACAGCGAAGGCCGTACAATTGAAATTGCAGAAAAAAATATTTTATGGATGCGCGTTCATGTTATGGGAAAACAGACTCACGGAAGTCGCCCAGACAGCGGAGCCAATGCATGTCTCGCCGCGTGCGCCCTCTCTTTAAAATTGAACGAACTTGAAAAAGTATTCGATAAACGTGATTCACTTTTCGAACCTGACTATTCAACATTCCAGCCGACAAAGCGCGAGAAGAACGTAGACAGTATAAATATCATTCCTGGAGAAGATACGTTCTACATGGACTGCCGTATTCTGCCATGTTATTCACTGGCTGAGGTTCTCGCCGAAGTAGACAAGCGCTGCCGTGAAGTAGAAGCTCAGTATGGTGTAAAAATTGAATACGAAGCTCCTCAGCAATCAGAAAGTCCTGCAACTCCGGTTACTGCTCCTGTAGCTCAGAAACTGGCAGCTGCAATCAAAAAGGTTCACAATATCGATGCTAAGTTTATTGGAATTGGTGGCGGTACTGTAGGTGCAGAACTCCGCCGCGAAGGAATTGATGCAGTTGTCTGGAGTACACTGGATGACCAGGCTCACCAGCCGAATGAATACTGCATCATTGATAATCTGATTAAGGATGCCGAGACTCTTATCGAGTTCTTTGCAGAATAATAAATTCCTCCCCAGTTTTTCTGGGGAGTTTATTTTATGAAGAAAGTAATAAATTACATTTATTTAACAATAGATATCCTTTCTCCACTATTATTATTTTTTAATTTTTCTACACCTTTTATTTTTTGTTTATTCAATTCATTTGTTGGAATCATTAGTTTTATTATCAATTTTAAGGATTTTAAAGAGTGTGTTTATTGGAATAAATATTTTTTGATTCCTGTCTTTGTATTGAGTCTTTTTATGCTATGTTTGGGAATTAAAGGTTTAGCAGATAAAGCATTCCTGTGGTTCAATATATTATTGATTTTTTATAGCTTTACTCAGTTTTTATGGGTGATTGAAGTTTTAAGACATCTTTATGAATATCATAATACATTACTAAAATTATATATATGTTTAGTTTATCCAATAAGATTATTTATATATATATGTTTAATTTTATCTTGCATTTTACCTGTGTAAATAAAAAAAAGAGAAAGACTTTTTAAGTCTTTCTCTTTTTTTTACAGGAACTATCTTACCTTAAGGAAGATTCCCATAATTGCACAGGTAATCAAAAGCTGAAGAATCATAAACTTCAGTAATACCTGTGTAGGGGACCAGCCACGGTTTTTGCGCATGTGGTCGTGGAGAGGGAATCTTATATTTTCGAAAATCTTAATCTTAAAGAAACGGAGAAGGAAAACCTTCAGAAGTCCCATTCCACCGTTAATCATAATGATTGACGATGTTGCGAGAATAACGAATGGGTTTCCGCTGATCATAACACCAACCCCGATAAAATATCCAAGGGCACGGCTTCCTGCGTCACCCATAAGACATTTACTTGGGAATGCATTGTGCCAGAGGTAACCCATTACAACACCTGTCATAGCAAGCAGAAGAACAGCCCAGTTAGCACCAGAAGGAAGATGCTGAATCAAAAGGTATGCCGCAATATCTTTATGACCAAGTACAAAGTAAAAAAGAATACCTAAAGTCAAAAGTGCAAGCAGAACCAGGGTAGAAGAAAGGCCGTCTACACCATCTGTACAGTTAGTTGTATTAATTGAAGCCCAGAGAATTATTGTACAAATCACAATATAAACGATTGGATTAACAGCAACTTCATTAGCCAGGAAAGGAAGCCAGAAGCGTACGATTCCATCTGGAGAAATCTGCTTAAAAGAAAAATAAAGAATAAAGGCAGTAGCAACACTGATAATCAGATCAAGTGCACCTTTAAGATATTCACCCCAGCTTGTTGTACTGCGGTCATCAAGGTAACCTGTAAGCATTGTAATCCATGTGATGATTACAATTGAAGCACGAGTCCAGTTCATTGGACAGATAAGGAAACTGATTATAACGAAAATTGAAATGAAAACAACACCGGCTCCGGTTGGCTTTCCTTTAGCCGCTTCTGCATTATCTTTAAGTGTAAATTCACGGCCGCGGTCATGAGGAAGAACATTGTAGAATTTTGGAATCAGTTTGTACGCAAGAAAAAATCCAAGATAAAGTGCTACAGTAATAAGTACAGCATAAGATGTAAGGAGTCGTGCAGGACCCCAGTAATTTTGTAGTAACATACCAAGATGATAAAGCATATAAAAACCTCTGTATTAGAATGAAAGATGTGTCATACCGGTAAAAACCATAACAACACCGTGCTCGTTACAATAATCAATAAACTCTTCATCGGAAGCAGTTCCGCCTGTCTGAAGAATAGCTTTTACTCCGCTATCAATCAGCTTTTTAGTTGTTTCACAGAATGGAATTGCTCCATCACAAACAAGAATTTCTCCGATATTACTTGTATCAATTTCCTTGCTGATTTCAGACTGGTCTCCGACAATTCCACTTGCTCTTTCTGAGAATTTTATTGCTTCGTACAATACACCGTCAATCGCTCGTTTTTCTGATGTACAGCCCTGAGAAATTCCGCAGATAGAATTCTGTTTAAGGAGAACTGCAGAATAAGAACGGGCACCCATTGCAAGCAGCATACCGAATACCAGTTCATCAGTTTGAATCTGAGAAGGACGATTCTTAGTTCGAACCTTCCACTGATTAAAGAGAGTGTTATCCTGAGTCTGAACAAGAAGCCCGCCATTTATAAAACGGGCTTCAAGATTTATGTTTGTTACTTTTGCAGAAGGTACAAGCTTAGTTTTTTTATTCTGAGAAAGAATCTGTTTTGCTTCTGTAGTAAAACTTGGTGCTACAATGGCAGCAAAGTTTCCTTTTACAATTTCCTCTGCGGCTTCTGTATTTATAACCGAACTGCAGGCAAATACTGTGTCTGTGGTTGTAACAGCATCATAAGTAAAGGTTGCCTTAAAAGAATCAAGAACATTAGTTGCGTGAGAAGCACCGAGAATTGTTCCAAATTTTACTGCAAGTGAGAAAACAGTTCCTGTAAGCGGAGTAAACTGTGTTGTAAACTCATAACCATCGCTGTTTGTACTTTTTACTGTAAGCTGATCTTTAAGCAGAGCAAACAGAGTGTTTATCTGGCGCCAGGCATAAGAAATATCATTTACAAGAGTATAAGTTAAATCCTTAGCCTGATATTTCAAAAAGTTTCCAACAGAACCTTCTTCAGATGGAGATTTATAGAAATATGCTTCCTGCTGAGCATTCATTCCGTAGTGGAGCTGAAGTTCGCGCTTAAAAGGAAGCATCATATAATTCATAAATAATTCATTGTATTTTGAACTTTGAAGAATTGATGCTGAAAGACCTGCATCAAAAGCAGAAACGAGATTCAATGCTTTTGCGGCAAGGTATGTTCTGAAATCCTTTGAAATGTTTCCTGTACGAAGCTGAATCATAGCTTCTTTATAATCATTAGGATCTGTCAGAATCAAAAGATTTTCATAGTTAGCAAATGCACAACGCAGTGTAGTTGTAACAAAAAAATTCTTTGGATAAAGCTGATTATCAAACTGTTTGGAAACAATTGAAGTATTGATGGAAGGAAGCATATTCATGCAGACAATAAAAATATTGTTGTCTTCTGCATCAGGATGAGAGATGTAAGGCTCGTCTTCTTCATGATATTTAGTCATCATAAGGCGTCTGATAAGTTTGTATGTATCGGCCTTAACCATGTTATTCTCCGAAAGCGAATTTTCCCTTGTTACAGGAATCTTCTGTTTTTTGAGAATTTCTTCGGTTTTATTTGCTGATAAAATTATCCAGCCTTCAGATACAAGAAACTCGGCAAACTCAACAAGATTTTCTGTGTTTTCAACGTGAATTACAGCTCTCTTTGTCATAAGATATATTTTAGCAGAAAAAGTACCGATTGAAAATAGACAATAAAATAATGTAAAATATGAAGATATGAAAGCTGTTGCAAAAAAGTCTGTACTTTCGGGACACATTACAGTCCCTGGTTCAAAAAGTCATACAATCCGTGCGCTGATTCTTGCCGCAATGGCAGACGGCACATCTCATATTTCTAATCCGCTTCCAAGTAACGATTGTCTCTCAACTGCTGCCGCCGTTCGAAAGGTTGGTGCAGAGGTTGATTTTGGTGATGGTCAGGGAAGCAGCGCTGTGTGGACTGTCCGTGGTGCCGGTTCTGGACTTCATCTTCCTGATGGTCCGATTGATGTTGGAAACTCGGGTTCACTTATGTACTTTTTGTGCCCTGTGCTTTCTACTTTGCCAGGTGATTGTACCTTTACCGGCGATGAGTCTATCTGCCGCCGTCCTGTAAATCATCTGATTGATGCGCTCTGTCAGTTTGGAGCAAATGGCCGCAGCCTTAATGCTGGTCCGGACGGAAAGCCTGGAACAACTCCACCTTTCACTTTCTGTGGTCCAATCGATGTAAATAAAAAACTTGTTACCGAGGGAGCCCTCTCTCAGTATATAAGCGGATTTATGATGGCCGCTTCTCGCCTGAATGGAACTCTTAATATGGAGCTTACAAATCCTAAGGAAACTCCATATCTTACAATGACAAAGCTGTGGCTTGAGAGTGTAGGAGTTCCGGTTCAGATTAGTCCGGACTTTAAGAAAATCTCCGTGACCGGTCCCGTTCCTTTTAAGGCTTTTGACCGCGCAGTTCCTTCAGATTGGGAAGGTGTTGCATTCCCGATTATTGCTGCTTTGATTTCTGGCAGTGAAATTACAATTGATAATGTTGACGGCTCTGGAAGCCAGGGTGATGATAAAATCGTAGAAGTGCTTCAGTCTGTTGGAGCTGATATTGAATGGAATCGTGAGACTGAGCAGCTTGTGGTACGCGGTGGAAAAACTTTGAGTACCGAAAGTCTGCCGAACGGCGAGCTCGTTGTAGAAATGTCTGCATTCCCTGATGCAATTTGTGCCCTTGCAGTACAGGCCTGTTTTATAAAAGGTAAAACTGTATTTACTGATATTGATATCTGCCGCAAAAAAGAGACTGACAGAATTAAGGCAATGACCAGTGAGCTCAGTAAGCTTGGAGCCCGAATCGAAGATGAGGGCGACCGTCTCGTTGTTTACGGTGACGGCGGTGCAAGTATTCACGGTGGAGAGGTGGAGTCTTATAAGGACCACCGCATCGTTATGTCGCTTGCCTGTCTCGGGCTTGGTTTGGCGGATGGCGAAAAAGTAACTGTAAATGATGCTGAATGGTGCAGCGTAACATTCCCACACTTTTTTGAAGTGATGAATAAACTTGGAGCCGGTTTTGAAACAATCTGAAAACCCGGAGTTCCTCCAGAATCAGCTGATTACCTACATAGGAAATAAACGTGCTCTTTTAGATTTTATTGGCGGTGGTGTACAGGAAGTACAGGCGCGGCTTGGTAAATCAAAACTTAACTGTCTTGATGTATTTTCAGGTAGCGGGATAGTAAGCCGTTATCTCAAGCAGTATGCTGAATCAATCACTGTAAATGATCTTGAAAAGTATTCCTATATAATCAATCATTGTTATCTCACAAATAAATCAGAAGTGGATTTTAAGTCTTTGGAAGAGATGCACGTTAATCTTACAGAAAAAATCGAACGCCACATGCATAAACTTGAACAGAAATGTGAATTCAAAAAGGCTGGTTTTATTTCTGAACTGTATGCACCGGCCGATGAAACACAGATTAAAAAAGAGGAACGCTGTTTTTATACACCTTATAATGCAGCCTATCTTGATGTCGCTCGTCAGATGATTGAAAAGGAAATCCCGGCACACTGGAAGGAATTTTTCATAGCGCCTCTTTTATCCGAAGCTTCCATTCATGCAAATACTGCTGGCATTTTTAAAGGTTTCTATAAAAATTCAAAAACAGGAACAGGGCAGTTTGGTGGGAATGCCCGCAATGCTCTTACAAGAATCACGGGAAAAATCTCATTGCCTCTTCCTGTCTTTTCTGATTTTAAATGCCGCTATCGAGTATTCTGTAATGACGCAAATGAGCTGGTAAATTCTGAAGAGCTTTATCACTGCGATTTTACAGATGACGGCAAATTTGACCTCGCATACTTCGATCCTCCATACAATCAGCATCCTTATGGTTCAAATTATTTTATGCTGAATCTGATTGCTGACTATCAGCGTCCAGATGCAGAAAATATCAGCCGCGTTTCAGGAATCCCTAGAGACTGGAACCGTTCAGATTACAATAAAAAACGTCGTGTTGCCGAAGTCTTCGTAAACCTCGTCCGTAACGTCCGTGCCCGTTTTGTTTTGATTTCCTTTAATTCAGAAGGCTTTATTCCAAAAGATGAGATGATAGAGCTGCTTTCTGAATGCGGTAAGGTAAGTGTACTCGAAGCTGATTACAATGCTTTCCGTGGTTCAAGAAATCTCAGCGGCCGTGAAATCCACGTAAAAGAATTTCTTTTCTTAGTAGAAAAATAAAAAAAATCACATATTTACTCACAAAAAAACGACAATTTCGTACAACTCTGCCTATTTTAACAGTAGAGGTTTTTATGAAGAAATTGCTTGTTATTTTAGTGATGGTGTGCGGCATTTTGTCTGTAGCCGTACTTACAGGTTGTAAAAGTCAGTTTGTAAAGGAGTCGTCTTTCCGTCGCTCCGGCTCAACATCAGAAAGGGGCGGGGGAAAACAGTCTCTTTCTCTAGTCTGCTGGAATGTCCAGACTTTTTTTGATGCTGTAACTACAGGAAATGAATATCAGGAATTTAAGAATTCTGAACGCTGGACTAAAGAAAAATATGTAAAGCGTTTAAATAAACTTTGTGAAATTATGACAAATCTGAATCCTGATATTTTTGTTATGGAAGAAGTTGAAAATACTGAGGTAGTTCAGGATATAGCAAATACTCTGGCGGGCGGTTCCTGGGAACACAAGAAAAACTGGCAGTATACGTGTTTTACAAAAGAACTTGGAAGTGCAATTGGCTGTGCTGTATTTTCGAGATATGAAATTTCAGAATTAAAAACACATGCTCTTGATATAAGAACTCAGGAAACAAGTCAGCCTTCTTCCCGCCCGCTTATGCAGCTTACAGTAAATATAGGAAATCGAGAGCTCGAACTTTTTGTAAATCACTGGAAGTCAAAATCCGGCGGAGAAATGGAAACTGAAATCTGGCGTGACTGGCAGGAACTGGTTCTGGCAGAAAGAACAACAGATTTGATAAAAGAGATGCAGGCACCTTTGATTGTGATGTGTGGAGATTTTAATAGAAGTGCCGAAGATTTTGTAATTGAAGCTGCTGGTGGTAAAACAACAAATACAGTTTTGAGGGGAAACTCAGAGACTGTAAAAGTCTGGTCTCCATGGTTTAATTCAGCCGGTAAGCTTTCGTCTGAAAACGGCAGTTATTATTATAACGGAGAATGGGAGCGTATAGATAATATTCTTCTGCTTGGGAATCTGGAAATGACTTCGTTTTCAGCAGTTAGAGATTCTCCTGTTGCAGATGAAGAAGGAATCCCTGTTTCTTATAAAGTCTATACCGGAGAAGGTTATTCCGACCATCTGCCTCTTAAGTGTGTAATTTCCTTTTAGAGATTATTTCAGTAAAACCCAGGTTGCTCCGCTTCCGCCCTCAGCCTTTGTCTTAGGATGACCCGAAGCACCACAGCGTTTATCGTGCTCGATAAAACGACGTACAAGTTCACCAAGAACAGGATCTGAACCGGAAGAGTGAATTCCTTTTCCGTGAATAATGAGCACCTTACGAAGTCCGCGTGCTTTACAGTCAGTAATAAAGCGGTCCAGACTTTCCTGCGCTTCTGTCTGATGTAAGCCGTGTAAATCAAGACGAGCTTCAGGCTGCATGCTAATCAGATAATTTCTGTCATATAGCTTAGAACGTTCTTCCTGCTCTTCTGCAATCTTGTCTTTGTCTATTGTTCCGTATCGGCGAAGCCACAGCTCCATTGGATTTATCTGTTTTGAGTTTTCTGCTTTAAGCTGCTTTTCAAAATCTCGTTCAGCAGCGCGCGCTTTTTCTTCTGCAGTAGGAGCGTTTGCCTTTTTGTGCGACACCTGATTCTTTCCGCTTTCCTTCTGTTTTTTTATCTGATTTTTCTGCATTGAATCCCATTGATTCAGAATGTCGCCCATGTCCATAATAACCCTCCGAGTTTATTTCAGAATAATTTATTTGATTATAATTATTTTATCTGATGTGCACCATCCGCCAGTTTCACCAACTTCAATGTAATACCACTTTCCTGTGTGTTCAAGAATACGTACACGGTTACCTCTTCCAACCTCAGAAACTGATTCAGCATTTTCCTGAGGAATAGAATAGATTTTACAGCCAGCAGAAATTCCATAGCGTTCACTACGTCTCACAGCACAGTAAAATAAAACTGCAGCGCCAAGAATTAAAAGAACTATATACATCAGCATTCTGATTTTGTGCTTTCTGCGTATTGAAATTATGATAAACACAATAGAGATTAAAATTATGATAATTGAGATATAAAGATAAATAGTCGGAAAAATTGGATTTTCAGAAATCACAATTCCACAGGACTCTTCAAAATTGATGCGGTCTCTTCGAGCCTTTGGATACAATAAAAACTCGTTGTGTTCTTTGGAATAATAATCCGCAAGCCGCATACAGTCTTCATAGCTTAATTCTGAATCAATTACTACAGAAGTTTCAGCAGTCTCCTGATAAAAGGCAGCAGAGAAAATATCTGTATCATCAGTAGCAGCTGCTGCTTCATCTGCTTCGGTAAAATCAATACAAATTTCAGGCATTAAGAGTTCGCTTCTGTAGCCGTTGTAACCAGTGGCACTTAAACGGATTGTCGGCAGTTTAATTGTTTCTGCAACGAGCCCCGTCCATTCAAAAGAAGCAACAGGAAGCAGAATGTGAGAATAAACTCTTTCCCGGTAACGGTTTTCTGTAAATTCAAATTGTTTTGTACAGGTAAAAATAGAATCCTTAGGAATTTCCCAGTTGAATTGTACAAGCTGAGTTGCGTACTGAAGGTTTACAGTAAAGCCAAGCTTTTTACCAGTTGGTACTGTAAGCAGCGGCTTTGGAAAATTCAATTCATCAGAATACACTCTTGTACCATCATCAAAAACAAGTACAATACGCGGAGTCAAGGTTGCCGGATCATCTGTGATTGAAACCGGTTCAAAATAAATCGAGCGACGGCGGTTCTGAATCATAACCGAAAGGGGAGCAAGAGAGTAATCTCCTTTATTTGCAAAGTTGTACCAGATTTCAATGAGAGTTCCCTGTTCTTCATAGTTTTCAGCCTTGCGCAAAGTTCGGAACGTTATATCATCCTTTTGATTTGCAGCAAGCACCTGAACCTGTGATGGCTGAACATACGGTATAGTGACGATAAATTTAATATCAGTTTTTGTATAAAGATTCTGACTTTCTTCCGGAACAAGTCTTAGCTGCTTAATCTTTTCAAGAGTGAGAGTCTGTGAAAAGACAGGGGCAGCAGCAAAAATCAGGAGAGCTGTGATTAGAAATCTTCTGCCAGATCTGATGAGTCTTTTGATTCGCTGTTTTTCCATTGTTTCTGATCATTCTCCTTTATATGTTCGAATACTGCTTTTTCAAGATTTTGTGGTGAAGCTTCTTCCTGAGAAGCCTGAATCTGATTACTCTGATTCTGTTTTCCCTTTGCCTCACTCTGCTGAACTGAAAGTTCAAAATTGATTTTTGCGTCTATCTTAGAACTGTCTATTTCGAGCGCCTTTCTGAAATAATCCTTTGCTTCATCAAAATCAGAATTGCGCCAGGCAAGTATACCCGCATTATAAAAAGCTGAATAGCGCACCGCATCAGGTGCATCATCTGGAATCGCCTTGAATTGTTCGAGAGCTGCAGAATCTTCTCCAATCATAATGTATGCAGTTCCAAGGTCATAAAGAGCATAACTTTGATTCTGTCGGTTTGCTTCAGCTGCTGCATTTTCAGAAGCCTGCATAAAACGGGAAACTGCATGTCTGTATTTTTTCTGATGATAAGAAACCGTTCCGTTAAGAATATCTGCAGTCTGAGAAGAACAGCCGGAAAGGAAAATTGTTATCAGAGAAACAAAAGCTGCTGCCTGTGCACGCGAAGTCTTTGCTCCAAAAAATCTTGCAAAATTAAATTCCACAGTTATATAGCTCAAAATCAAAAAAAGAGCTGCCAGCGAAAGGAAAAGCTTATAGCGTGGAACTGGCTTTACCTCATAAGAAGTAATCAGATTTTCAGTAGTACCAAAACGCAGTTGAGAAAGCAGCTGAACTGCAGAACCTTTTTCCAGAGAATTGATGTATAAAAGATTTTCATGATTATTGAAAAATCGGAAACGGTTAGAGGCATCTGCAATAGCAGCTTCAAGCCGGTCACGTCGAAGAGCACTCATAACCTGAGTTTTTCCATCTCCAGTTAAAACTGCAGATTCAGTTTCTGAACCAAAGCCAATTAAAGTAACAGGAATGCCAGCTTTCTGACATTCGAGCAAAGCAGAAGAAAGCTGGCCGTCTGTTTCTTCACCATCTGTAAATACCCAGATTTTTCCGGCAGAAGAAAAGTTTGCCGGGAAAGTTTCTTTTGCCTTTAAAATTCCTTTACCAATGCTTGAACCTGGAACAGTCATTAAAGAAGGTGACATAACTTCAAGCAGTGATTCAACCATAGCAGTATCATCAGTAATTGGAATAGCTGCAATGCCGTCTCCCTTTGCAATTACAACAGAAACAGGAACTCCCTCCATTTTAGAAAGAAGTTTCTTTGCATAGATTGAGGCTGCCTTAAGACGTGTTGTATCTCCAGGACAATCCTTTGCGAGCATACTGTTAGAGATATCAAAAACCATTGCAACAGAATGCCCGCTCTTCTGAACAGGAACAAGATAAGTTCCCCATGTAAGACCTGCATGTGCCAGCAGAAGGAAAACAAAGGAAAGTGCTAGACATGCAGAACGAATAAATAGAGTTTTTTTATATCGGAAACAGATCATTTCTTTTAGAATGATTCTGCGTATAACCCATGCAAGTACAAAAAGAATTATTGCAATGGAAATAAACTTCTGATAGAAAAGTTTGTTGACAGTTCTGTAAGTAAAAGTCTGCGAAACAGCTTCCGTTTTAGAAACAGCACTCAGAATTTCTGAAAGTTCATTTACAGTTACTGCTTCAAAATATCTTCCACCTGCAATATCAGAAATCTTCTTTAAGGAAGCCGGATTGAAGTTTGAATCAAGATATCCAGAGTAAAGCCGTTTAGTTACCGGGTCTGTGTATTCAATTGGAACCTTTCCTTTTGAACCAATTCCGACAACATAAATTGTAATGCTGTTATCTGCTGCAAGTTGAGCTGCAGTTTCCGGATGAATTTCTCCAGCATTATTTTCACCATCTGTAAGAAGAACAATACATTTTTTCTGAGCAGAAGAAGAAACAAGATGGCATACTGCAGTGCTTAAGCCATCACCAATTGCAGAACCGTTTCCAAAAGAACCCGCAGAAATCTGAGAAAGTCTTTCAGAAAAGAAAGTCAGATCACTAGTAGGTGGAACTAGAACTGCAGCATTACTTCCAAGTCCGACAAGACCATAACGGCTTCCGTCGTTTTTATTTGTAAGCAGATAGATAGCATTCTTTGCTGCATCAAGACGCTGTCCTCCGTCCATATCTTTTGCAGACATAGAAGGGCTTGTATCCAGAACAAAAACAATATCAGTTCCAAGAGAAGTATAAACCTTTTCCTGATTTGAGATTACAGGCGCTGCAAGTGCACCTACAGAAATTAAAAAGCCCGCAGTAAAGAAAATTGACGCAAGGACAGAAAGAAATTTCTGAGGATGACCTTTCCATTCAAAATGGTGACCTTCCCAATCTGCAAGAACAGCAGGAAAAGATATACGGTTAAAAATTTTAAAATGTCGTAAAATAAAAAGTGCTGGAATCAGCAGAAGAAGAAAAAAGGCTGCAGGGTTTTCAAAGTTAGTCATTATTTTCCTCCTTTACCGGAGCTTCAAATATTTCAATGCAGGAAATCAGTTTATCAATAAGCTGCTTAAGCTCTCCAGATTCAAAACTGGCATTCTTGCTGTAGCGGATAAAATCTGTGCGGATAAAGCCTGCAACAATTTCACCAAAGGCTTCTTCTTTGTTATCCGAAAGTAAACCTCCAGTTGCAGTCTGCCAGCCCTTCATCATTTCTGAAGTAACTGTATGTGTAAAAGGATAATCAAAACGCACCTCAAGATAGCGGCGCATAATATTCTGAATCTTTTCTGCATTGTCTGCCTGAAGAAGCTGTTTAAGAGTCTGTTTTTTATTTTTCTTATATTTTTTCAAAAGCTTTTTTTGATTTATATAAAATAAAAGAGTTTTTCTTTTTACAATTATTCTGATGATTATGATGATTGCAATTACAAAAGCAGCCAGAGTTCCATAAAGCTTATAGGCAGTTCCTGGAAGAAGCAGAGGAGCTGCAGAGTCATGAAGGGTAGTTGCATTAGCCGAGTCAGTAGAAATAAGTGAAACAATCTGAACCGGCTGAAATTCAAGAATGAGCTCAGTGCTTTCAATTTCCATTGGCGGTAAGTGAAGTTCTCCCGTTTTCCATGGAACAAAGGTTATAGTAAACTGATAGAAATCAACACCCGCAGGAGAGAGTGTGATTCTGCTGATTTCATAATCAGTGTGTGGTGTCGCAAAGTTTGAAGTACTCTTTTCTGAAGTACTGTTAGCAGCATTGGTGAGTTGGCTAACTAACGTTAGTTCGGCAGTACCGTTGCTTGTAAGTTGTTTTAATACCGGACTTGGATTATTAAAAGTACAGCGAAGTTCTGCTGTATCTCCAATGTAAACCTTTTTAGGAACGAGAATCTGCTGTGGTGAAATAATCTGCATATTCTTTCTCCCCGTTACCTTACTTTTGCCTTACGTGCAAAAATCTGATTCAGCACCTGAACAGGTTCTGTTTTTGTATCGAGTACCACAGGCATAATTCCGTGCTTAATGCAGAAATCCTGCCAGCGGTTCTGATTCATTTCGTTGAAACTTCGCCATTCCTTTTTAAAGGCCGGTGAAGAAGAAGGAAGCGACATCTGAAGACTGCTTTCTGTATCTTTAAAAACAACAGTACCGAGAGAAGGCAGTTCTTCGTCGCTTGCGTCGTGAATATTTATAGCAATTACATCGTTTTTCTGAGCAAGAGAAATTAAAGGCTTTTCCCAGCCGCCGCAGCGGAAGTCCGAAAGGACGAATACGAGGGTTCGTTTGCGGAGTACTTTAGCCGCTGCAGAAATTGCATTCGGGAGCACTGAGCCGGGCGTTGGAGTAGCCGGCAGTCGATCAAGGTGGTTCAGAATCTGCATTGTAGTTTCTTTACCGAGTGAAGGCTCGCACGAGAAATGAATTGCCCCGTCGAAGAATACTGCACCTGTCGGGCAGGCATTTATTTCAGCGGCAATTGCAACGAGGGCAGCGGTTTCGGCTGCAGAGGCGTATTTAGTGCGGCGGTCAGAGTTTGTTTCAAGCTGCATGGAAAGCGACGAATCTGTAATAAGGAAAAGTTGAAGTTCGCGTTCCTCTTCGAATACTTTTATGTACGGCCGCCCCATGCGTGCAGTAACGTTCCAGTCTATAGTGCGGATGTCGTCTCCGCGTATATAATCACGGACGCCTGCAAACTCAATTCCCTGGCCTCGGTAAAGAGAACGGAAATTACCGCTCTTCATACCGTCGGCAATATCTTCTGCCATCAGCCGCAGGTAGAGTGCTTTTTTTATGAGAGATTCATTATTTGCAAGGTAACGTTTTGGCATTTACGGAACCGGAATAAAATCAAGAATCCTTGTGATAATGTCATCCGCAGTAACATTGTCAGCTGCAGCTTCGTAAGAAAGTACAAGACGATGACGCAGAACATTAAGAGCCACGGCCTTAATATCTTCTGGAAGAACAAAATCACGACCAGCAAAAAGAGCCTTAACCTTAGCACACTGAAGCATAGCAATACCCGCACGAGGCGAAGCGCCAAAATGAATGTAGCGGGTAATATCGTTAGAGTTTGCTGTATTTACAAGAGTACGGCCAGCCTGCTGTTTCTTAGAGTTCTCAGGACGAGTAACAGTAAGAATAGAAACAATGTATTCAACAAGCTTTTCATCACAGGTAACAGAAGCAGCCGCCTCACGCAGAGCCTTAATATCATCAGCTTTAACAATCTGCTTTACAGGTACATACGGAGCCTGACCACAAGTCTGAACAATTTTAATTTCATTGTCAGCAGCAGGGTAAGTGATAACCAGCTTCATCAAAAAGCGGTCCAGCTCAGCCTCAGGCAGATTGTAAGTTCCTTCCTGTTCAACCGGGTTCTGAGTAGCAAGTACAAAGAACGGCTCCGGCAGCTTGTAAGTTTCTTCGCCAATAGTAATCTGGCGCTCTTCCATAGCCTCAAGCATAGCCGACTGAACCTTAGCAGGTGCACGGTTAATTTCATCCGCAAGAATCACATTTGCAAAAACCGGTCCCTTTCGTACACTGAAAGTACCCTTGTTCTGTTCATAAATAAGAGTACCGGTAACATCTGCCGGCAGCAAATCCGGAGTAAACTGAATTCGCTTAAAATCCAGCCCCAGAATCTCCGCAGTAGTTTTTATAGCAAGAGTCTTTGCAAGTCCTGGTACACCTTCAAGCAGAACATGTCCACCTGCAATAAAAGCAGTCATAATATCATCAATCAGATTTTCCTGCCCAACAAGCCTTTTAGCAGCTTCTGTACGGCAGTTCTCAAGAATTTTTACGATTTCTTTATTCATATTTATCATTATATCAAAAAAAATATAGGGAATGGAACACCTAAAACAATATTCTATATAAATGAATAAAATTGTGAGGAATTGATATATAACTTTCAAAATCTTATTGAAAGCGTGAAAAATATATTCAATTCAATGAAATTAAACAGTATAATGTTGTAAAAATTTAAATAATTAAGAAATTATGAAAAAAATATCAATCACATTATTATTTTTATCTCTATGTTTTTTATTCATTTCTTGTCCAACCATAATAAAAGGTGAAGAAGGTGTCATTATAGGAAATTATCCAGATTGGGTTGCTATACCTGGAAATGAAGGGTGCAGTTGTGCTGGAACTTCAGAGTGGATGGATTGGGAATCAGAAAATGGAAAAAAACTTCTATGTTTTATTCCAGATGAAGAAATAAATAAAACAAAATCAGGAAAGTTTAGATTAATAATATTTGACCAATATATAGCTGTTATGCTGAATGATATTGATAGTACTGTTATAAAAGCGGCCTATAATTACATTGGTGATAAAAGTGACGGCATGGGGATTATTGAGGTATATCCAGAGCAGAAAGATGCAGAAACTGCATATGAATATGATTGTTATTGTAAAAAAAATATGTCTGATCCTGTTTCTGAAGATAATAAAGCCCATGTTTTAATGACAAGAATTCGAAGCAATGGTTATGATATTGGTTTTAATTATCAGCTTACTGTTGCAGATGAACTGATTATTGATGTTGATTTAAAAAATACTAAAAACAATGAGGCGGTTGTATTAGACAAAGTATATCCATGGCTTAATTTCTCTTTAATTAAACAAGATCCATATACATGTTATGGCTTCTCTTGTGATTGTGAAAATAAAAGTGTACAGATTCCTGCATACTGGAGATTATGGGGGATAGATGTATATCCTGGAAATACTCCTGTTGATGGGAATTCAAATATTGAAAAATATATATATTATTGCTTTGAAGGCTTTTCTTTACGTTCCATAAATGAAGAAACACAGACAATTCAAATTAATTTACTTGATGCAAAAGAAAGTGATTTTGCTGATTATATGGAAGTTGTAAGAAGTGGTGATGTCGGAACTCTTACATATTATAAGTTAAATAATGGTATTTCTGTTGTCGTAAAAAAATATACTGACTTATATTGTGAAGAAAATTAATTTAAAAATATATATTCTAAACTGTATAAATATGCATTTAACTACCATTTTTCTGCATAATCATTGACTAAGCAAGTGTAAATTCGCATAATTAGGGCATTATGATTAATCCATTAGCAAAAGATTTGAATGATACCTTATCAGGTACAGTAGTAGACGCCCTCATGTCAGACATGGGCCGCCGCCTTTATTTTCCAAACGGAATTATTTCTCAGGGTGGAGAAGCTGCAAAAGACGCTCACTTCGCAAACGGTACAATCGGAATGGCAGTTGCTGCCGGAACTCCGATAGAGCTCGATTCTTACAAAAAGAATATGCCTTCACTTACACCTCGCGAAACAGTTGCTTATGCAAAAACAGCCGGTAATCCAGACCTCCGTGCTTTATGGAAAGAAAAAATCATTGCTAAAAATCCGTCACTCAAAAATAAACAGTTTTCACTTCCAATTCTTGTACCTGGACTTACTGCAGTTCTCTCTTATGTAAGCGACCTTTTTGTTGATGTAGACAAGCCGCTTCTTGCTGCAGATCCTTGCTGGGATAACTACGAACTGATTGCAGCAGCCCGCCGTGGTGCAGAGTTCCATCAGTTCAAGTGTTTCGAAAACGGAAAGTTCAACATTGCAGATCTCGAAGCAAAGATGAAGGCAGATGCAGAAAAATACGGTTCAGTTCGTGTAATTCTCAACTTCCCTCAGAATCCTTCAGGCTACAGCCCAACTGTTTCAGAAGCAAAGGAAATCGTTCGCATCGTTCGCGAACTTGCAGAAGCTGGAAAGAAGGTTCTTGTACTTTCTGATGATGCTTACTTCGGACTCAATTACGAAGATGATATCGAACCACAGTCACTTTTTGCTTACATGGCAGACCTTCACGAAAATGTACTTGCAATTAAGGCTGATGGTCCTACAAAAGAAGACTTTGCATGGGGCTTCCGTGCAGGTTTCGTAACATTCGCATCAAAAGGACTCACAGACGCTCAGTATATAGCACTTGTAACAAAGTTCATGGCTGCAATCCGTTCTTCAGTTTCTTGTTCTTCAACACCTTCACAGAGCCTTGTAATGCATGCTCTTAAGGATGAAGCTCACGAAAAGCAGAAGCTCGAATGCCGCAATATGCTTAAGCGCCGTTATGACCTTGTTCGCGCATTTGTAAATAATCATAAATCTGATGTTCTTGAACCACTTCCTTTCAACTCTGGTTACTTCATGAGTTTCCACGTGAAATCTGGAAAGGCAGAGGAAATCCGTAAGGAACTTCTTAAGTCAGAAGGAATCGGAATCATTCAGATTGACCCATATACTCTTCGCGTTGCTTTCTCAAGCATTGATGAAGATAAGATTGATTCAGTTTACACAAGCATTTATAATGTAGCTAAGAATTTTTAATTCATAAGGAATAAAATTTGAAGCATACATCTGTACTTTCTACTCTTATACTCTGCGCAGGTATGATGTTCTGCGGCTGTTCAAAAGGCAGTCCGCAGAATAGCCGAACCGTTTATCAGCAGGATAGAATTGTAATCTGGACAAGCTGCCGCGAGTTCGCGCAGTACATAGAACTTTTTAACCGTCAGCACAAGGATAATTGTGCAATTCTTGTTTACAAGGATAATCCTGCTCTTTCTTTACCACCTGCAAAAGATGAAAACCCGCCTGATATAATTGTTGGTTCCTGGCTTCGTACAGATTCTCCGCACAAAAGCTTTAAATCTCTTGATTATCTTTTTGATACCAAGAAACTCACTTCAGAAGTTTTTTATCCGCAGCTGCTCAATTCCGGAAAAAGAAAAGCTGTTCAGTATCTTCTTCCGGTGAGCTTTAATCTTCCTGCAATAATTTTTGCAACAGAAAATAAAGATCAGATTCCAGACAGTTATGTACTTTCTCTGGATCAGATTCGAAGCACAGCTTCTGCCTATAATGCAAAAAACACTAAAGAAGCGTATACAAAAATCGGTTTTACCCCACTTGGAAATGATGATTTTCTTTATCTTGTTTCAAAAATGATGGGAACTGATTTTCGGGAAGAAAAGGGTGAAATCGCCTGGGATGGTCAGGCTCTTCTGGATTCTGTTGCCTTCCTTCGCGACTGGGTTTACAAAGAAAATACTTCCCCGCAGATTGAAGAAGATTTCACTTTTAAATATCTGTTCATGCCTTATTATCGCCAGGTTTCTTCCGGACGAACGCTGTATGCCTATACTACAAGCGACAGTCTTTTCAAGATTCTAAAAGAACAGGATCTTGCTGTAGACTATCGATGGGTAGTTGAAAATAATTCAATCTACATTGAAGACTCTGTAACCATGATGGGAATTTATAAAGATGCCAGAAATCAGGTGGGCGCTACAGATTTTATTTCATGGTTCTTCCAGTCTGAAAATCAGAAACACATTCTCGAAACAAAAGAAAACATGCATCTTGAAACGGATATGTTTGGAATTGCCGGAGGATTCTCATCTCTGCGTGATGTAACTGAACATATTCTGCCGATTTATTACAATCAGCTTTTGACAAATCTTCCGCCGTCTCAAATGCTCACAGCTCCGCAGAAACTTCCTGCACGATGGGAGAGTTATCGAACTTTGGTTATTGAGCCTTATATTAAGAATGCGGTAACGGTAGGGGATGGTGAATCTGCGCAGACGCTGCATGATTATGAGAAAGAGTGGCGGAAGAAAGTCTTCGACTAATAAATCAATGACATCTTATGATATTTGAGCGCTCCCGTGGGAAAACACATCAGGCTGCGGGCGAGCCAGTTTTTTGTGTTAAAAAATAAAGAGATTTTCACAAGTGAAAATCTCTTTATTTTTTTTCGATGGCTAAGCGCCAAAACTTCTCGATGCAGCCTGATGTGTCTTCCCACTCCGCACTCAAATATCACAATATACAGTTAATATTATTATCTCTTCTTGCTTACAAATTCTCTCAACAATATGAATCCCAGAATTATCACACCACCGACGATACACTTTACCGTCGGGATCTCGTGGACAAACAGGAATACCCATACCGGGTTCATCAGTGGCTCAATCATTGTAATAAGTGATGCTGACAATGCTGTGACTTTCTTGATTCCAATTGAGTACATGATATTCGGAATGCCCATTTGTAAGAGGCCGAGTAACAGCAGGAAGGTCAGTGAACGTAAATCCGGCACTCCGCGTTCCATCAGGAAAATGAATGGAAGTCCGAACGAAGCGGTAATAATCTGTGCGAGCATGAAGGCGTCTTTTGAAGTGTTGTGAGACGGGATTTTACCAGTTTCTCGAATCTTTTCTGCAATCAGAAGCTGCTGCTTTCTCTGGAAGAGGGTAGTGGCAGCCCAGGTAACGCCTGAGAGGGCTGCGATTGTGTTTCCTAAAAGTGCAGTCTCTGCAAACTCGCCGCTCTGATTTTCCATCAGGCTGTCTGCAAAGAAAAGCACCATACCCACTGCAATTCCTGCAAAGGTGATGTAATCGATTTTTCTGTTTTTCTCGCCGAGGATAATTGCGCTGAAAAGAATTACCCAAACCGGGCTTGTGTACTGCAGAAAAATTACGTTTGCTGCATAAGTGAGCTTGTTTGATATAACGTACATTATCATTGTGGCCGCATAACTCAAAGCAGATAGCCACAGGTAAATTGTCTGAGCCCGGTCAATCTTTCCGCTGACTTCGTCTTTTACATAAAAGTGCGGCAGCTGGCGTGTAAAAACAGCCATTACTAAAAAGGCGAAAGTACTTCGCAAACCCGCAATCGCAAAAGAATTTACGTTTACATATTTTAAGAAAACACCGCCGAGACTCCAGCCCAGCGCACAGATTACAAGAGCCGATGCTCCTTCCGGCTTTTTCATTTGAAGAGCTCCAGAGCAAATCGAACTGTATCCATTGCGTCCTTGCCGTAGAAGTCTGCACCAATCTGGTCGGCATATTCCTGCGTCATAACAGCGCCGCCAACGCAGGTTTTTGCCCACGGACATTCCTTGCGCAGCAGTTTAATCGTCTCTTCCATTGCAGCAACCGTCGTAGTCATAAGAGCTGAAAGTCCAACAAGCATTACGTGATCTTTTTTGCACGCCTCAACAACTACCTCAGGCGGTACATCCTTTCCAAGGTCAATTACGTCAAAGTCATAATTTTCCAGCAGAACCTTTACAATGTTTTTTCCGATATCGTGAATATCGCCCTTTACCGTAGCGATAATAATTTTTCCTTTCGGCGCTCCCTTCTTTCCCGATTTTTCCATGTACTCGCGGATCTCACCAAACGCCGCTTTAGCCGCCTCTGCCGCCATCAAAAGTTGAGGAAGATACATCGTCTTTTTTTCAAAGCGCTTACCCACGTAGTCCAGTCCAGGAATCAGGTACTCGTTAATAATCGTGAGTGACTCCGTAGTTTTCAAAAGTTCTCGGGTAGCCGCCGCTGCATCAGTTTTGAGTCCATGGATTATTGCATTTGAAAGGGGGGAAGTCTCCCCCTCGCTCGCACTTCGTTGCTCGCTACCCCCTCCAGCGGGGGTGCCCCCCGCATCGCCCCCGGAAGTACCGGTAGCTGGCACAAGGTTTGCAAGCCTCTCGCTTTCCTTTCCGCTCCACTCAATATAATCCGTACAGTTTTCGTCGCGGCCAGAAAGCAGGTTATAACATCTCCATGCCTTAATCATTTCGCCCTGAAGTGGATTCATAATTGCCGCAGAAAGTCCTGCTCCCATACAGAGTGTAAAGAAACTTGCAGTAACATATTCGCGCAAAGGAAGTCCAAAGCTTACGTTTGAAATTCCAAGGCTGGTAAGACCGCCCATTTCGTGAATAGCACGAACTGTTTCCATAGTTGCAATGCCGGCCTTTGAGTCTGAACTTACAGCCATGGCAAGAGGGTCTATAATAATATCTGATTTTCTGATTCCGTATTTTGCAGCTTCTGCGTAAATCTTTTTTGCAATTGCTACACGGCGTGCGCTGTCTTCAGGAATACCGTCTTCATCAAGGGTAAGGGCAACAACAAGTCCACCGTATTTTTTTACGAGCGGGAACACTGTGTCCATAATTTCCTGCTTGCCGTTTACCGAGTTAATCATCGGCTTTCCGTTGTAACGGCGCAAAGCTGCTTCCATAACGTCCGGCTTAGTCGTATCAATCTGTAGTGGCAGTGTAGTTACGTTCTGAAGTTCATCGAGAACTCGGAGCATCATTTCTTTTTCATCAATTTCCGGAAGGCCTACGTTTACGTCCAGAACCTGGGCACCAGCTTCTTCCTGTTCCATTCCCTGATGAATGATGTAAGGAATGTCTCCTGCACGCAGAGCCTCTTTGAATTTTTTCTTACCTGTTGGATTTATGCGTTCGCCGATAAGTACCGGGCGGTGAGGCCCTCCGAAGTAGACTACTTTTGTATTTGAGGAAACACTGCCGATGCAAGGGGG
Organism: Treponema bryantii; assembly: GCF_036492245.1. Lineage (NCBI taxonomy): Bacteria > Pseudomonadati > Spirochaetota > Spirochaetia > Treponematales > Treponemataceae > Treponema > Treponema bryantii. Next base: position 698,590 of record NZ_AP025286.1, read on the forward strand.
CGTTGCGGGGGTGTCCCCCGCAGAAGGGGTAGTGGAAGACGCGCCAGCGGCTGGAGTGAGGGGAAGGCCTTCCCCTCCTAATGCTGTTGAAATGCCTTTGATATATTCCGGTGTAGTTCCACAACAGCCGCCGAGCACAGTTGGACCGAGTTCTGCGAGCTGTTTCATTGCGTCGACAAACTCGGGAGCTTCAACGTCAAAAACGGTCTTGCCGTCTACAACTTTTGGAAGGCCGGCATTTGGCTTAACGAGAACGGGAACGCTTGCTGCTTTACAGAGTCGCTCAACGGTCGGCTTCATTTCCAGAGGGCCGAGGCTGCAGTTTACACCAACCACAGAAACGCCAAGGCCTTCGAGCATTGCAACCATTGTCTCTGGCGTAGAACCGCTCAAAGTTCGGCATTCTCTGTCATAAACATTACTTACGATAATCGGGAGATCTTCGGCTGCAATTCCGAGGTCTTCCATGGTTTCTTTTGCGGCAAGAACGGCGGCTTTAGATTCATAGCCGTCGTTCATGGTCTCTATCATTACACAGTCGATTTTGTTTTCTTTTGCAAGAGGGAAGGCTGCGGCAAATGTTTTCTTAAAAAGTTTTACGCAGTCTTCAAAATCAAGGTCGCCCATCGGTTTGAGAAGTTTTCCGCAGGAACCGATGTCGAAGGCGATAAAATAATTTCCGTCCGGTTTTTCGGCACGGGCTTTGTTGCGTGCTGTATTTGCATCCTCAATGGCGGCTTTTACAAAGCGTTCCAGTTCCAGCGGAAACTTTGTGATAAAAGCGCCGAATGTATTTGTGTTAACGATATTAGAACCGGCTGCAAAATAGTTGTAGTGCAGCTGAACGATGCGGTCCGGGTGTTTTGTGTTCCAGGTTTCCGGGAGTTCTCCGGGCTTTAAGCCCATGCCCTGCAAAACTGTACCTGTGCCGCCGTCAAAAAATAAAATCTCTTTTCCTAATAAATCGTGAAGTTTAGTCATGTGCGCAATTATAGCGGATTTATAATTCTAAATCCACGACTGTTGCTTCTGTAGCGCGGATAAGGTCATCCGGCTTGATTTTTATCTGAACGCCGCGCTGTCCGCCGCTGATGCAGACTTTGTCGTGTAAAATGACTGTTTCATCTATAAAGGTTCGGAATTTCTTTTTCATTCCAAGTGGTGTACAGCCGCCGCGGATGTATCCTGTGAGTCCAAGGAGTTCTTCCGGCTTTACAGGACCGATTTCTTTACAACCTGCGGCCTGTCGGGCTTTTTTGAGATTTATTTCACTAACTGCGCTCTGGCAGAATACACAGATTTCTTTTGATTCAGTGCGCATTACAATTGTCTTAAAAACAGTTTCTGGTGCCACGCCAAGTTTCTCCGCCGTGCGGCCAGCAGCCCCGCGGGCGAGCTCGTGTTCGCCGTCATCTTCATATTCTGCGGCTTCGTATTCGATTCCGAGGCCGTCCAGAATTCTCATAGCATTTGTCTTTTTCATATTTTTATTTTATCAAAAAAGCAAAGTGGAGTCAGTATGAAATTAGTGGCTCATATCACGAAAAAACGGACTATAGCAAACTGTATGCTGTATGGGAAGGTGGGGCTGAAATTGCGGGTCCCAGCGACGGCAAAACCGAAAAAGTAATCCCCCAGGGTGCCCCAGGCTCCTCATTTTTGCTTCGCAAAAATTTGTCGCAACCCTGGGACCCCCTTTTTCGTTTTGCCTGCGTCCCACAATTTCAGCCCCACCTTCCCACAAAATCTCGTCTCATATTTCGTCCCGTTTTTTCGGGTAATCTCCGAGTTCTTATTTCCTCCCTCCCACTTAAAAATAAAAATATTAAAAAATGTAGTAGTTCCCCTAAAACATGAGATTGTGAAGTGCGGAGCAGAAAAAGACCGGAGGCTGCATTGAGCCGATACTGGGCCGCCGATTCGGCTGAGGATACGAGCGGAGCGATGAGGCTCACCGCAGCCTCCGGGCTTTTACGGCGGGAGCACTTCAGAATCTCAAGATTTCAGCAAATAAATATTTACAGAAAAATTTAAAAAAAATGCAAAAATTTTTATTTTTTTTATAAATTCCTGTTGACAACTTTTTATCAAATCTATATATTAAATCTCACCTTCGCAACACTGAGTTGCGAAACAACAAACAGTTTTTTGACATAACAGGGAAGGAAAGAATAGAACGAATGAGGTTCTAACGAAATAAGCGAGAAATCGCTAGTTTTGTTCTGATACTCAATTGACTACATTTTGTCAGTTTTTTACTAAACTGAACCAAAATCAATTTCAACTAATATATAATAGTTAGAATTGAACTGTTTATGAAGATCATTAGCCTTCGGGCTATTGAAATAATCATGGAGAGTTTGATCCTGGCTCAGAACGAACGCTGGCGGCGCGTCTTAAGCATGCAAGTCGAGCGGTAAGATTGGTGCTTGCACTAATCCTAGAGCGGCGGACTGGTGAGTAACGCGTGGGTGACGTACCTTTGTGACGGGGACAGCTCCTAGAAATAGGAGATAATACCGGATACGCTGCATGTTGTCAGAGGACATGCAGGAAAGGATCTTTTGATTCGCACGAAGAGCGGCCCGCGTACTATTAGCTAGTTGGTGAGGTAACGGCCCACCAAGGCAACGATAGTTACCCGGCCTAAGAGGGTGATCGGGCACATTGGGACTGAGATACGGCCCAGACTCCTACGGGAGGCAGCAGCTAAGAATATTCCGCAATGGACGAAAGTCTGACGGAGCGACGCCGCGTGGATGATGAAGGCCGGAAGGTTGTAAAATCCTTTTATGACTGAGGAATAAGCAGAGTGAGAGAAACGCTTTGTGGTGACTGTAGGTCATGAATAAGCAACGGCTAATTACGTGCCAGCAGCCGCGGTAACACGTAAGTTGCGAGCGTTGTTCGGAATTATTGGGCGTAAAGGGCATGTAGGCGGTTCTGCAAGTCTGGTGTGAAATGCCGGGGCTCAACCCCGGAACTGCGTTGGAAACTGCAGAACTTGAGTCGCTGAGGGGCAGCCAGAATTCCAGGTGTAGGGGTGAAATCTGTAGATATCTGGAAGAATACCAATGGCGAAGGCAGGCTGCCAGCAGATGACTGACGCTGAGGTGCGAAGGTGCGGGGAGCAAACAGGATTAGATACCCTGGTAGTCCGCACAGTCAACTATGTACACTGGGTGTCCGTTCATGAGAATGGGTGCCGAAGCAAACGCGATAAGTGTACCGCCTGGGGAGTATGCCCGCAAGGGTGAAACTCAAAGGAATTGACGGGGGCCCGCACAAGCGGTGGAGCATGTGGTTTAATTCGATGGTACGCGAGGAACCTTACCTGGGTTTGACATACACAGGAATTATTTAGAGATAAGTAAGCGCAGCAATGCGCCTGTGAACAGGTGCTGCATGGCTGTCGTCAGCTCGTGCCGTGAGGTGTTGGGTTAAGTCCCGCAACGAGCGCAACCCCTACTGCCAGTTACTAGCAGGTAAAGCTGAGGACTCTGGCGGAACTGCCGGTGACAAACCGGAGGAAGGTGGGGATGACGTCAAGTCATCATGGCCCTTATGTCCAGGGCTACACACGTGCTACAATGGCAGGTACAGAGTGAAGCGAAGCAGTGATGTGGAGCAAAACGCAGAAAGCCTGCCTCAGTCCGGATAGGAGTCTGAAACCCGACTCCTTGAAGTTGGAATCGCTAGTAATCGCACATCAGCACGGTGCGGTGAATACGTTCCCGGGCCTTGTACACACCGCCCGTCACACCATCCGAGTGGGGGGTACCCGAAGTCGTGAGTCTAACCGCAAGGAGGACCATGCCGAAGGTACGTTCCGTGAGGGGGGTGAAGTCGTAACAAGGTAGTCGTACCGGAAGGTGCGGCTGGATCACCTCCTTTTAAGAAAAGGAATATCAAGTGTATGTGTACACACTGTCAATTGATTTTATTCGTTCTTCTTTCTTTCCCTGTTCTGTCAAAGAACAACTAATAGCCATGGGGAATTAGCTCAGCTGGCTAGAGCATCGGCTTTGCAAGCCGAGGGTCAGGGGTTCGAACCCCCTATTCTCCACTCTTCTGGGACAGTAGCTCAGTTGGTTAGAGCACCGCTCTGATAAGGCGGGGGTCACAAGTTCAACTCTTGTCTGTCCCATAGGTACTGAAGGATGTGAAAGTCTGAATGTACGAAGTTTTTTGAAATTACGAAGGAAGGACGGAAGTTAATGCGGGAATATCTTCAGACGCATTAACGAGAAGAAAACGCTTGTAAGCGAGGGATTGTGTACTGCTTGGTTAGAAAATGTACACACACGAAAATCCCGGTTTAAGTTTAAGAGCGGAAAAGATGATATGGCCAAGCGAATACAGGTCTATGGCGGATGCCTGGGAGCTGTCAGGCGAAGAAGGACGTGATAAGCTGCGATAAGCCGGGGACAGGAGCACATATCCGTTTACCCCCGGATTTCCGAATGGAGTAATCCGGTATCAGCGATGATATCACCTGAATGTCTGAATATATAGGACACAGGAGCAATACTGAGTGAAGTGAACCATCTAAGTAACTCGGGAACAGAAATCAACAGAGATTCCCCAAGTAGCGGCGAGCGAACGGGGAGAAGCCCAAACCACTTAAGTGGGGTTGTAGGACCGCATACGAAGTTTAGAGAAAACTTTTTTATAGGAGAAGCTTCTGGGAAGGAGCGTCAGAGAGTGTGAAAGCCACGTATCCGAAATGAAAGAGTCTTCAGCGGTATCCTGAGTATGGCGGGGCACGTGAAACCCTGTCAGAATCCGGGTCGACCACGATCCAAGGCTAAATACTGAACAGCTACCGATAGCGGACAAGTACCGTGAGGGAAAGGCGAAAAGAACCCCGGTAAGGGGAGTGAAAGAGAACCTGAAACCATAGACTGACAAGATGTCACAGCCCGCAAGGGTAGTGGCGTGTCTTTTGTAGAATAAACCTGCGAGTTGCGTTATGCAGCGAGGCTAAAGAATAGAAGTTCTGGAGCCGGAGCGAAAGCGAGTGTGAACAGCGCGAAAAGTTGCATGACGCAGACCCGAAGCCAAGGTGATCTTGTCATGGGCAGGCTGAAGGCAGGGTGAAACCTGTTGGAGGGCCGAACAGTAATCTGTTAAAAAAGGTAGTGATGACCTGTGACACGGAGTGAAAGGCTAAACAAACCTGGAGATAGCTGGCTCTCCCCGAAATGCCTTTAGGGACAGCCTCATACAAAAATGCCGGAGGTAGAGCACTGGATGGAAAAGGGGGAGTCAAATCCTACCGATTTCAATCAAACTGCGAATGCCGGTATTCAGCGTATGGGAGTGAGACTGCGTGCGCCAAGGTTCGTAGTCGAGAGGGAAACAGCCCGGACCGGCAATTAAGGTCCCAAATTCATGCTGAGTGTGAAATGAAGTGCGGATGCACAGACAGCCAGGAGGTTGGCTTAGAAGCAGCCATTCCTTAAAAGAGTGCGTAACAGCTCACTGGTCGAGCATCCGTGCGCAGACAATGTAACGGGGCTAAGCATGAAACCGAAATTCCGGAATCATTACATAGGTAATGATTGGTAGGGGAGCATTGAATTAACTGATGAAGGAATACCTGTGAGGGGTTCTGGAGGAGATTCAAGAGAGAATGCAGGCATAAGTAACGAAAAAGCGGGTGCGATCCCCGCTCGCCGAAAACCTAAGGTTTCCAGGGTAAAGGCAATCTGCCCTGGGTAAGTCGGCCCCTAAGGCGAGGACGAAAGTCGTAGTCGATGGGAAATTGGTTTATAATCCAATACTTAATTAGTTTTTATGGAATGACGCATGAGGTGAAATCCGGCCGGGCGACGGTTGTCCCGGTCAAAGCGACGAGTTGCTGAGGAGCTGGTTAAAAGAAGCTCTGAGATGAGTCGTTACAGCGAGGAAGCAGAAAGTGCAACTGAAGCGGACGTAATCAAGGTGCCGGGAAATAATTCCTAAGTGTGGCTAATTAAACCGTACCGGAAACCGACACAGGTAGGAAGGATGAGTAATCTAAGGCGCACGAGCGAACTCGCGTTAAGGAACTCGGCAAAATGCGCACGTAACTTCGGAAGAAGTGTGGCTCACGTTAGAAATGATAGTGAGCGGCAGAAAGCAGGCCCAGGCGACTGTTTATCAAAAACACAGCCATCTGCGAACCAGCAATGGGACGTATAGGTGGTGACACCTGCCCGGTGCAGGAAGGTTAAGAGGAGATGTCAAGAGCAATCTGACGCATTGAATCGAAGCCCCTGTAAACGGCGGCCGTAACTATAACGGTCCTAAGGTAGCGAAATTCCTTGTCGGGTAAGTTCCGACCCGCACGAATGGTGTAACGATTCTGGGCACTGTCTCAACGCGAGACTCGGTGAAATTTATATTCCGGTAAAGAAGCCGGATACCCATAATTAGACGGAAAGACCCCGTGAACCTTCACCGTAACTTAATATTGGGATCCTGTTTATCATGTGTAGGATAGCTGGGAGACTGTGAGGCGTGGCCGTCAGGTTGCGCGGAGTCAATGGTGAAATACCAGCCTTGATGAACAGGATTTCTAACCTTATCCTTGAAGCAGGATTGGGGACAATGTTAGGCAGGCGGTTTGACTGGGGCGGTCGCCTCCCAAAGAGTAACGGAGGTGCGCGAAGGTCTCCTCACTCCGGTTGGAAATCGGAGCACGAGTGTAAAGGCACAAGGAGGCTTGACTGCGAGAGTGACAATTCGAGCAGGTACGAAAGTAGGTCTTAGTGATCTGATGGTGCTGAGTGGAAAGGCCATCACTTAACGGACAAAAGGTACTCCGGGGATAACAGGCTGATTTTCCCCAAGAGTTCACATCGACGGGAAAGTTTGGCACCTCGATGTCGGCTCATCACATCCTGGGGCTGGAGCAGGTCCCAAGGGTTTGGCTGTTCGCCAATTAAAGTGGTACGTGAGCTGGGTTCAGAACGTCGCGAGACAGTTCGGTCCCTATCTGTTATGGGCGATGGAAGTTTGAGAGGAGCTGCTTTTAGTACGAGAGGACCGAAGTGGACGAACCTCTGGTTTACCAGTTATCCTGCCAAGGGTAAGTGCTGGGTATCTAAGTCCGGAAGGGATAACCGCTGAAAGCATCTAAGCGGGAAGCCCACCTCAAGATTAGACTTCCCTGGAACTTTAAGTTCCCTGAAGACTCCTGGGAGACTACCAGGTTGATAGGATGCAGGTGTAAGCGTCGTGAGGCGTTCAGCCGAGCATTACTAATAAGTCGTGAGACTTGGCCATATCATCGTTTCCGTTCAAAACGAACACTTCTAAATAATCCGTCCTGTGTGCACGAGAAATCGTCCAACACTCTTCGTAACTTGGTATTGTTAATAATGCCGGTGGCCATAGTGGAGAGGTAATACCCGTTCCCATTCCGAACACGGAAGTCAAGCTCTCTTACGTCGATGATACTGGATTCGTTCCGGGAAAGTAGATAGCTGCCGGCTTTTTTTATTTAAAATAAAATTAATTAAAATAAACTGCGATTATACACCACATTTATTCTACTAAAATATAAATAATATCAATTTTTTTCTGTTACAAATGTAATAAATTTTCAAAAAGCCCTATTACATTTGTAATAAATCTTCATTCTTAGACTTAAAATTGATAAAATTTTGTTGACATATTGAAATTTATATATTTTAATTATTTATAATGAAAAAAGTAAAATTAATAATCTCAAATTTAATACAAAGAAAAACAGTATTATTTTTTCTTCTCTTCTTATTATCCATAGGATTATTTATTCTTTCCCAACCAAATCCCTTAAATTTCAAAGGAATATGGATTTTTGCATGGTTTATACTGATACCAATTTTAATTATTATTGATAGAATATCTCCAAAAAAAAGTTTTTTATATGGTTTTATATATGGAATCATTGCATGTATTTTATATTCTTTCTGGTTAGTAAATTATTATGTTCTTTCTTTAATCCTTGTTGCATTATATGAAGGTGTATTATATGGAATTGTTTTTTATCTTTTAAAAAAATCCTTTATTGTATTTAATAAATACAGTTTTATTGTGCAATGCTTGATATGGTGTAGTTTTGAGTATTTTCGAACAATTGGTTTTCTTGGTGTTAATTATGGTGTAATTGGCTATAGTCAATGGAGTAATCTTATATTATTACAGAGTGCGGACTTATTTGGTATTCAAGGGATAAACTTTATTATTATCTTTCCATCATGTTATCTGGTTTCCTTATTAAAATCTCATAATATTAAAAAATTTATAAAGATTCATAGATTAAGTTTAATAGGATATGTTAGCTCATTATTATTTCTTATTGTTTATGGAGTAGTAAAGATAAATAAAACAATACAGTTTGATATACAAAAGAAAATATGTCTTATTCAAAATAATATAGATACACATATATATTATAAAAATGAAAAAGATGAAATTCTTGATTACTATAAACAATTATTAAATACAAAATTAAAAGATGTATCAAATATTGATTTAATTGTATTTCCAGAAGAGGCTGTTCGTCCCAGAATACTTTTAAATAAAGAAGATACTGTTACACAAAAAATGTATCAGGATATAATTGATTATTTAAATTTCTTTTATTCATTAAAGGTGCCTATAGTATTTGGTTCTACATCATTGGAATATGATTCAGCCCGTAAAGGAGACTTTACTTATAGAGCATATAATATTTCCTGTTTTCTGAAAAATAAAATACAAACAATTCCTCCAGAAATTGAAGTATATAAAAAACGGCATTTGGTTCCAATAATCGAAAAAATTCCCTTTGTAAATATTTATCAAAAAAGATTTAATGCCTTTTCGGACTGTTTAAGTTCTGGAAATGATCCTGTAATTTTTAATCTGGATGAAGTTTCTTTTTGTACACCAATTTGTTTTGAAGAATCGTTTGGATATGATGTAAGAAGCTTTATGAAAAATAATCCAAGTTTTATTCTTTCTATTTCCAGTGATTTGTGGAGTAAAAGTCTTGTTTGCCAATATCAGCATTTGGCAATGGAAGTTTTCAGGGCGGTTGAAAACAGAATTCCTTTTTTAAGAAGTTCTGTTACCGGTCAAACCGTATATATAAATCCAAAAGGAATTTGTGAGCAAACTGTTGAACCTTTTACCAGTAGTGTTTTGATATGTGATGTTCCTTTATCTGTTAATCCAAGAAAAACAATTTATTCATATATAGGTGATAGCTTAGGAGTTTTATGGTTAATACTATGTGTTTTACTTTTTATTATAAAATATATAAAAAAATACAGACGAAAGGAAGTTTTATGAAAAAAATTCTATTTATCTTATTACATTTATTTATTCTGTCAAGTTTTGTTTTTTCTAGTGAATATGAAGAAGAACTAGAAATAACGGATGTTGAAATTGTCCAGAATCTGGATGGAAATTGTTTTGTAATGTATAAGACAATTGATGGTTCTGTAAAAATGTTTATTGAAAATCATTTTTATCCACAAAACAATGGGGAATTCAATTTTTTCAATAATTCTGGAAATATAAAGGCAACCTCATCTTTTTATACAAAAGAAATGAATTATAATTTAGCAGTATGCTTTACAGGTCTTGATGAGGAAGAAAGAAACAATTTGTTTATTTTTGCGGCAGGCTTAAATTTAAAGGACTATTTTTCACATAGTATATTATTTTCTGATAATGAAAAGATTAATATTAAAGATATTATTTTCTCAGATACTGATGAGATTTCTGTGTTTTTTACAAATAATGATGTCTTGTATTGTGAAAAAATAAATTTACTTTCTAACGAAGAAGTTCAAAAAGTATGTTTTTCTGGTTATACAATCGATGAATTAAAAGTAAATAAACTTGTGGAAAAAGATGGAACCAGTATTTTATATGGAGTTTTTTCTTCAAATAATAATCTTTATATATATAACATGTATGATGAAACTGAAACTTTCCAGCAGATTACTAATAATACAGATGGTTTTTATTATACATTGGATAATAAACAAGGTGTATGTTATGTTTCGGATGGAGAAATATTTACAAAAATAAATTATGGAAAATCTTATAATATAAAGTCCATGCCGGTTAATCTTAATATAAATTTTATAAAAGATATAATTGGAGTTGATAATAAAATTAATATTATAATGCGGGGGGATAATTTGATTTCTTCAATTACGCTAGATTTATTGTTAGATACAATTGAAGAACAGGGTATTACGAGTTACGAGACTGAACCATTTATTTATATAGATAAAAATCAAATTTTTGATGAATCAATTATAATGATAGTAAAAGATGATGCTATTTATAGTTTTTCAGATAATACTTGGAAATATATAAGTAGTTATAAAGATTTTGAACAGAATATTAATTCAGAATTATCAAATATTACAAAAGAAAATGAAAAAGAATTTGAGCTAAAAATTGAGCGAATAAATGATAGTTTTACATATTATGTTGCTCAAATTAACAATGTGAAATTCATTCCTTTATATAAAAATAATTATATAGAGCAATATTCTGCAATTAAAAGTACACGTGCAGTTAATAATTTATTTTATACATTTATAAAAAACAATAATAAGATAAATATTTTATCAAGGATGGAATAAAATGAGAGTAAAAAAGTTTCTTTTAGTTTTTTTCGTTTTTTTATGTGTCCAAATAGATTTAATCGCTAAAGGTGGTGGAGGTAGTTCGCCTGGGCCTACATTATTAAGATATGAACCAGAGTGGAAAACAGTTAATGATACGGAAATTAATGAGTCTGTATGTTATAAAGAACTTGATTTGTGTTTCAAAAAGATATTTGATAATGCGGGGCCTGAACCCGCAGGAAAGTACAGATTATCTTCAAAAAATGGATATATTTGGAATTGGAGTGGTCATATATTTTTTCAGGATTTAACTATAACACCAATTGAAAATCCTTGTGGAAGAATCACAATTAATTCTGAAGAAGTAAAAATTTCAAATTCATATACGGTAAAAGATAATGATGTTATTCAAGTACATTTTGATGACAGAAATCAAACTTTTTCATATCTTTTTACAAAAGATATAACAGCTCCAACAGTAACAGTACAGGATAATTTAATTGTTAGGCAAGGAGATTACTTAGAGTTTAATGTTTATGATGAACATGCTTTTCATGATTATATTTTGCAGTTAAGTCCAGAGGCACATGAAAATCGAGGAGCGGCTATTGGATATCCCGCCGATATGCAAAAATATTATTATAGTCCATTGGATCAAGATTATGAAATTATATTAAATAATAATAAAATAAAAATTACTAAAGATTATAGGGAATATAAAAAAGAATCATCTTCTTTTACATGTCCTCCTTGGTCTTCATTTTATGGTTATATTTGTTCCAATTATTATCATTGCAAATATGAGTTATCAACAAATACTTGTGAAGAAGGAATAAATGACTATTCAATTATTGTAAAGGATAGAGTTGGAAATACTACAAAGATAAACAAAACCTTTATTTTTGATAACAATCCACCTCAAATTAGCATTGAGACGAAATCCATAAAAGATTATTATTCTTCACTATCAATAAAGGCAACTGTAGAAGATGATAACTTAGATATGTATGGTAAATGTATATTTGAAAAAGATGGTATAGAAGATAATAAAAAAATTTTAATATCCAATAAAGAAATGATTGTGAACTTTACGGAGCCTGGTGAGTATAAAAATGTTCGTTTTATTGTAGAGGATAAAGCCAAAAATGTGGCAGAGCCAAAATATTTAAGTAAGGGCTTTATAATTGATAATAAAAGTCCAACTATAAGTGCTAAAATAAAAGAATTTGGTTGGACAAATAAAAAGATAAGTGTTGAAGTAGAAGTTACAGATACGGATAATAATACAACTTCTGAACAATATTCATGGAAATATAGTATTGATGGAGGAAAAACAAAAAACGCAATAACTGCTAAATATGTTGAAAATGGAAAGAAGTTTAAAATTGATTTTGATGCAAACGACTCAAATTTTAAAAGCTCAAAAGTATATGATGTAATCATTTATGTATCAGATATAGCTGGAAATGAAGGTAAATTAAATGAACCGGTTAGATTAAAATTTGATTATGAATCTCCAGAAAAACCTAACTTAACACTTAAAAATCAAAGTGGAAAAGAAGTTTCTGCAGATACCTATGTTTCTAAAGCAACCATTATAGCAAGCAGTAATAAAGAAAAAGAAGATGTTTCAGGTATAAAGGAATATCAGTTTTCTACAGATACAGGAGATAATAAGACTTGGAAAGCCTTTGATTCATATAAAATAGAACCAAAATCTAATTCTAATATAACAGTATACTGCAGGGCTGTTGATAATGCAGGAAATCTTTCTGAAGTGTCAAGTTTAACAGTAATGATTGATATAACTGTGCCATCAATTAATTACACAACATTTAATAGTAATTCATGGTATTCAAGTTATAGAACTGTGTTAACAGCAAACGGCTGTTCATCTAGAATAAATGACAGTACATGGCAATATTCTCTTGATGATGGAAAAACCTTTAATAACTGTCAAAAAGATACAAATGGTGAAATCTATCTTCTCTTAAATAAAACAGGAGAATATAACTTAGTTTTCAAGGTAAAGAGCAATACAGGTATTGAAGGCATAACTGCTTCCAAGAAAATAAAAATTGACTCAACAAAGCCTGTAATTAAGCTTAACAGTACTATACCTTCAAAATCAAACTCTCTTACAATTTCAGCTACATCATCAGATGCAAATTCTGGAATCAGAGCAACTGGATATGAAATCTCTGTAAATTCTCAAATGATTTCTGATGTGGAGAACAAGAATACCATCTCAGCAAAACTTGAGAATGAAGGTGTAAATAAACTAAAATTCTACGCAATTGATAATGCCGGAAACAAAATATACAGCGACGAATATACAATTGTAATTGATAATACAGGTCCTGAAGTTACTATTGAACCCGTTCCTGGAACCTGGGTGCAAAGTGCCGTTATAAAAGCAGCCAGCAGTTCTACTGATGTAAACTCTGATACCTGGGAATATTACTATCAGTATACAGACGGCTCTAAAAAATCTGGAAAAGGTAACGAGTTTACTCTCGACACACAACACGGTGAAGTTGAAGTATGGTTTACTGTAAAAGATTACTGTGGAAATATCGGAACTTCAGAAAAGAAAACAATCCAAATTGATAGAAAAGACCCTGTGTTTAATACAATCTTTAGCCAACAGGGAAATAAGATTACCGCTACAGCAACAGATGCAGACAGTGGCCTGAACAATAATTCTTATAAATGGTCTTCAGATGGAGTATCAGGAAACGGAAATGTCGCAACTTTAAATGATGGAACAAACCAGATTGTCTATTTTACTGTAGAAGATAATTGTGGAAATAGCGGCTCAGTAGAATATACAATTGATGTAGTAGATACAACTCCACCAGAAATGAACTTTACTCCGGACTCATACAACTATAAAGATAAACTTACATTAAAGATTATAAGTATAACAGACAATGTATCTGGAGTTAAAACAGTAGAATATTATGTTGATAATACTGTTATTCCAAGCATTCAAAAACTAGATTCTACAATCGAACTTGACGTATCGAATTTAGGATCTGGAATTCACAATGTATGGCTTAAAGCATATGATGTACAGGGAAACTCAGCTGAATCAGAAAAGCTTCCATTTACAATAGACAGAACGATTCCTTCTATTACAAAAGATAAATTCATTTATGAATCAAATGAAATAACAGATGATGATTTTATCGGAAAGAATGAATTAACAGTTGAAATTGAAGCCAGTGATGACAGCGAAATAATTAAGAATATTCATTACGGAGTATCAACAACAGAAGGTGTTGAACCTGAAAACTGGAATATTCAGACAGAATATACAATCGTTCTGAACAATACTCAGAATGCATTGCAGAATGGAATAAACTTCGTATATGTAAAAGTTGAAGATGTTGCCGGAAATTATAGTGTTCCATTAATTAAAGCAATCATTAAGGATACTATAAAGCCTGGTAAAGCAATCATTTCAAGTACAACACATAAATTTGCAAGCGATATAAAAGATGTAGAACTAAATACTACAGCTTCATTTGTTCTGAAACCGACAAGAACATCCGGAGCCGGAATTAAAGGTTACAGATATTCTCTTGAAGAAGGCGTTTCAGAAACCAATACCCGCGTGATAACTAGCGGAACCATTGAGTCAAAGTCAATGGAAATCCTGGACTTTGAGGAACTTGCAGATAATAAAGAAAATGAGTTCTATTTCCTTAAGGTATGGTGTATCGGAGGAAATGACTTAGAAAGTGATGAAACAATTTATAGCTTCAGAGTCGATACAACACCACCAGCAGGTTTATATATTTCGTTAAATCCACAGGTAAATTACGATAGCACCTATTACTATAATGATGATGTTACAAATGTAGCCTGGAACATTCCAAGAGATTTAACAGGTATTGAAAAATATGAAATTGAAATTACAGCAGAAGGAGAAAAACTTTATAGTGCTGATACAAAGAATACTTCTGCAGTAATTAATGTAAAGAATCTATGCAAAGCAAAAGCATTAAAAGCTGGTAAACTTGATGTTAAGGTAACAGCATATGATTATGCAAAGAATAGTGTAGAAGCAGTTCGTTCATTTAATTTTGATTATGAAGCTCCAGTATTTGAGAATGAAATCAATATTGAAGAAGTTGAAGACAATCCTGTTGCCAGAAAGATAATTTGGGGAAAGATTACAGATGCTCAGTCTCAATGTGAACAGGTTGTAATTGAATATACAAGACTTGATGAAGAAAATGCAAAGAGCAACAGAGTTGTAGTAAATACAGAAAATAATGAATTACCACAAGAATATACTATCTCTACATTCAGAAATGATACTGCATACTTCCTGAGTGTAACTGGTTATGATAAAGCCGGAAACACAGCAGCACTTGAAAAATGTTTTGCAGTAGGAAATGCAGTTGTTCCAGAAGTTATCAGATCTGAATATAAAGAGCTTTCAAATGGAATTATTATTACCGGTATAAAGGAAAAACGACCAGGTTCAGTAAAACTTATAAATGGTAAGTTAATCCTGCCGGAGAATATCAAGGTTTACGGAATTAAGTCAGTTAATGGAAATGCAGTAAAAGAAAGAATCAATGAACTGAACATTGCAAATGGTACATTGATTGCACAGGATAATTCAATTCCGACTGCAGAATTTGATTCTTCAACAGATATTCTAAAATATGAAACACAGTGTGGACAATTCATATTTGAAAATCAGAACTTTATTTATGAAGCAGAAAAAGGAATTGCACTTGCAGATGTAAATGTTGAAGTTCCTGTTGAAAATAAAGTTAAAGATACAGAAACAGTTCATTTTGAGAGAATTGAATTAGGATATCCAAATGCCCTATATATCAATGCAATTTCAAAAGTTTTGGATACACCAGTAACAGTAAAGACAGCCGGTTTTGATATTCAGAACGTAAATAAGGTAGAAATTGCAGGTGAATCTTTCAAATTAAATAACAGCAATAGCAGCATATTCTTTGAACCAAAGAATATCAATATTGTAACAGCCAGCCAGGATAAAGAAATTCCTCTTACAAATACATATACAGATTCGTCATTTAATTCGGTATATGGAGATATTGACGGAACAAATCTTGAACTTGTATTGAATGATGTTACATATATCGTAAAGAAAGCCGGAATAAGCGGAAACACAATTAATATTTATGAAGCAGAAGTAGAGCTTCCTGAAGGATATACTCCATCAAAGTTAAACATCAAAAACTTCTCAATTGATGATGAAAGTCTTGAAGTAACACAGGGAAAATATTTCGAAGCAGAAAGCCTGACTGTTACAGAAAATGGAATTACAGTAATTGAGAACGGAAGTGTTACAATAGGAAAAGACGGAAAGCTAGTAGTAAGCGGAATCTTAAATATTGGAACTGCATATGGTGCAGTTGAAGTTACAGATCTTGAAATAAAGAATGACGGACTTGATATTGAAAAAGGCTGTAATGTTTCCTCATACAGTTTCGTTCTTTACGGATATAATGTAAGCGTAACAAAAGCAATATATTCAAAAGACAAGCTTCTTATAAAAGAAGGTGAAATTGAAGTATACGGTTCAAAATTCAATATCGAAGATCTTGGAATCGATACATCAGTTAAAGACAGCGTATACAAGGCAGGAACTGCAAAAGGAAGCAGCTCATTTAATTCAGGATATACAGCAGAGCAGAATATAAGCGATCTTGAAATTGATTCTGAAGGTGTATTTGCAAAAGAATTAAAAGTTCCTGTATTTGGAGCTGGTGAAGCATGGAACTTAAAGCATGTTCTGTTAAGAGCTTCTGGAACAGTAAGCGTTACTACAACAGATGAATATAATACTCAAATAAACGGATATGATATTCAGACAAAGAAAACAACATTCAATGGCAAAGAAATTGTTGTAGAAAACGGAATAATCACAAATGCAAACGGCTTTAAGGATAATAAACTCAATATTGCAAATGTTACCTTAAACTCAAATGCCCTTGTTTCAGGTGGTGAAACTGCTCAGAATGAGGTTTATACTCTCGACGGCTGGAATGTAGTATTTGATAAACTTTCCCTTGCCAACAGCGGACTTACAGGTAAGGCAACCGTACAGAATGAAGATGAAGATTATGAAATCGAAATCGCATTTGAATCATTTACAGTAAAAGCTGACGGAAGCTTTGCTACAGGAAAAGTTATTGAAGAAGACTCTTATATAATCAAGAATGAATATTATTTTGAGATTTCTGATGCAAGTATAAAACAGAATGCAAATAATAATAAATACGAAATAGAATCTTCAAAACCAAAACTTGTTACAGGTGAAAATGAATCAATACAGTTATCAAAACTTTATATTGATTCAGAAGGAACTTTAAGAATTGATACATCAAAGAATAAATATACATTTACAACTTCAAACGGTTGTGAAATGGATATTGAAGAAACAAGTTTTGATGGAGAACAGTTCTATCTGAAGGGAAGCGGAAAACCTGGAGCATTTACAAACTACAGTACCGGTGATGTCACACTTACACTTTCACCTGCAATGAAGGTAAGCAGTGAATATGCAGATATCGATTATAACTATACTTACAAGGGCTGGAACATTAAGGGCCATGGAGTACAGTACAAAAAGAACTATATAGAAATCGTTTCAAACGTAGTTACATTCAATGGAACAGAAATTGAAGTAGGTGATTTACTGTTCTCAATGGATGGAACACTCCTTGGAGAAAATATTGCTCCACAGGATACATACATTTCAATGATTTCAGGTAATTCAAAAATAACAGAAACAAGATTCTCAGAAGAAGGTCTTTTTGCAACTGTAAATATTGCATTACCGGAAACTTTCAAGAACTCAATTCTGGCATATAATTCGGTATGTTTACATCCAGATGGTAGTTATGAATCTGAAACAGTAATCAGTCATGCAGAGATTCCTCTTGGAAAAGTAACATTCAATTTTGATTATGTATCACTTTCTAAGAAAGGCTTGAGCATCGGCTATGCATCTATAAAAGTCCCTGAACTTGATAATCTTTCAATTGAATTAAAAGGACTTTCAATCTCAAATAAGGGAAAGGTTGAACTTAAAGGCTGTGTAACATCACCATTCCGTTTGTGGAACATGACCTTTGCAATTTCAAAGCTTTCTATTGATGAAGATAAGATTGACTTTAAGGGAACAATCAGACTTCCTGAATCATTACCAGGAATACTTTCTGGAAGAACAGTTGGCATCAGAAACTTCTCAATCGGTCTCGATGGAAAGGTAAGGGAGTTTGATGCAAGACTTGAAGGAAAGTATACAATCCCATTCCTTGATTCATTTGCACTTACAGTAACATCTGTTGGAGTTGCATATAAGAATGAGTCTCCTTGGATTATGATGGAAAAAGCATCCCTTATACTTCCATCAACATACTGCATAGATAATATTTCTATAACAGATGTAGCATTCAATCCTGTTAAGGGAGAATTTGATTTTGATACAATAAAGGCTGATACAAGATTAAGTACAACATTAAGCGGAATTACATTTAATCTGACATCAGTTTCCATTACAAAGGCAATGACACTTGGATTTACAGGAAATGCATTCTTTGGTGGTGAAGAACTTCCGGATTTCATTAAGGGTAAATCTGTAGAATTAAAGCAGTTTGAAATCAAGTCGGATGGAAAACTTGGAAATATAGAAGTAGAGCTTTCTGGACTTGGAGGAAAGCTTTCACCGGACATTGATGTTGTAGAACTTAGGGATGGCTCTCTTGCAGTAAAGAAAGAAGACGGATCTAACAGTCTGTATCTTAGTGTATCGGGAGCTCTTGAGTTTACAGACCGTGCACCAGAATTCCTTCTTGATGCAAATGGAAAGGGCGGCGTGGCCCTACGTCTTGAAAAGTTTACGATTGACGCTTCTAAGCCTTGTATAACAGAGCTTAAGGCAGGACTTTCAAGAAAAGTAGATGGACGATGGTCAAATAATGCCGAGGAAATCAATTTTGATCCAAAACTCGGTGAAACACAGCTTAATGATGTATATGCAGCATTCAGCTATAACGGAGAAACAAAAGAAGGAAGTGTAACTCTTTCCGGAGGTCTGATACTGCCGGATTCGCTGCCGGATGGAATAAAAGGCACCGAAGTAAGGATTAATAAATTCGAGATTGGTCTTGACGGACAGGTAAAGGAGTTCGGAGCAGAATATAATATTGAAAAAACTGCAATTGGAGATGTTGAATTAAAGAAGGTACATCTGGGCGTTGATTATATCAACAGTGAGCTTGAGTATAGTGTGGGAGCAACAATGGTTCTTCCTAAAGACAAATTTATGGAAGGTATTGGAGGTCTTACTACAACAGCAAGCCTTAAGTTTACAGCGAACGAACTTAAGTATGTTAATGCAAACTTCAATATAGGAGATACAAAGATACTTAATAGCCTTGAGATAAAGGGTGCAAGCATCGGAGTTTTGAAGAACGGAAAGGATGCACTTTTATTCTCATTGGCAGGAAGAATTGTATTACCGGAAACTCTCCCAGACGGACTTAAGGGAACAGAAATTACAATAAGTAGTTTTACAATTAGCCAGTATGGAGAAATTCTAGACATTGATATTGGAGCTAGAAATATCGGAGCAACGCTGTTTGGTCAGCTCCAACTTAGCGGTGGACGTGTTACTGTTTCAAAAGGAAGCGCAAAAAATGAGCTTTTAATTGATGTCGGCGGTATGCTGTCATTCGCAAAGACAAGCAACGTACCGGATGGACTGAAGGATGCTTCATTTGCAATCAATAAGCTTCAGGTTTCAACTGCATCGGGACTTGTAGCCTTTGATGCGGGATTAGGAGAAGGTATACAGTTCCAGGTTCTCGGCGGCGTTGACGTATATGTAAACAGCCTTTCCTTTAGTGACAAGGGCTTTAATGTATCAGCCGGAGCAGGACTTTCATTCCCATCCGTAGATTTTGGCGGGGTAAGGTTTGATGTAGCTCTTGATATGTTGTGGAATGGAACAATAACAGCATTTAATGGAGGGCTTGGAGAACTTAATGTAAATATAGCAGGTTTCAAGGGTTCTATTAAACAACTTTATGTCGGCAAGTTTGACAATACGAGTGACTTTATGGTAACGCTCAAGGAATGTCGCCTGACATTACCTGACAACTTTGGATCAATGGGAGGTTCTTCCGTTGCTCTTAAGAATGCAACCTTTGATCCTAATACTGGTGACTTTAACGGCGACTTTGAACTTCCAGCTTTAACAACAGAGATTGCAGGCTTCAAACTTATACTTGACGCACCGACAATCAACTTTAAGGAATTTAAAATTGAGTTTGCAAAAGCATCTCTTGACCTTCCATCATTCTTCAATGCAGCGGGAGCTAATGTTAGCCTATATGATATTGTAATTTCTTCAAGAACAGGACTTAGTATCGGAGGGGCAGGTTTTATGCTTCCTGACTTTAAACTTGGAGAATTCGGCTTTAGAAATGTAGGTGCAGAGTTCAGAATGCAGGACGGACACTACTTTATATCAGGTCATGGAGGAATAATCCTTCCAAATGTCGGAGAAATCGAGGCTGCTCTGTGCTTTACAGAAGTAACGGAAGTATATCCTATCGGACTTAAGCATGCATACTTCAGCTTTGAAGCTGCAACGGGAATCCCTCTTGGAGCGACAGGTCTTAACTTAAGTGGAATCAGAGGTGGACTTGGCTACGGATATCCTGATGAGGTTCCTGAAGAATACAGGAATCTGTTCGGTGAGAAGGGACCTAGAGTCCAGCTTGGACTTACTGTAAAAGATACTTCGGGCGGTAATATTGTAAGGATGACAGCCGACACTTGGATTGATATTGAAGATCCAACTTGGGTACTTGAAGGAAAAGCAACAATTCTTAAGGGAACCCTTAATATATCTGCAGAGGCAGCTGCAATTATTAAGAAAGACTGTTTTGCAACAGGAATGAATGTACATCTTCTATTTATTCATGGAAGCATAGAGCTTTACATCTTTGACCAGAATGGAACACTGAAGTTTTCAGGACAAGGTAAAGCAAAATTCTTTATACCAGAAGCATATATTTATGATGGATGGATTATAAATATACCACCATTTGATGTATCACTTGGTGGACTTGGGGTAATGTTTGGAGACTTTACAAATGGAAAGAGAGGTTTCCTCGGTTACATTGATCTTGAATTCTTCTGGATAAATTGGGGAAGAATAGGAGCCTTTGTTGGAACCGGTGGTCTTGACCTTAGAGTCTCAAGTTATGATATATGCAGACCAGAAGGAATCAGTTTTGAGGAAAAGAGTAGAAGCGTCCGTTCTCCAAATGTAAATATCCTTGATAAAAATAACTCAATGATTGGAAAGAATCCTAGCGGAACAATATACAAGGTAGTAATTCCTGGTGGAAAGCGAAGCCAGAAGCCAGCGCCTTTGTATAATAAACCTGTAACAGGACTGCGTAAATCTACCGGAAATATTGGTCCACAGCTTCAAGAAATGCCAGAGCCTGATACAGAAGCTCCTGTTAAGACTTCATTTATAATCGGATATCTTGAAGGAGATCCAGAGTTTACTCTGTATTCACCATCTGGAAAGAAATATAAGGCTGGAGAAGAAGGAATTGATACTCAGTATATAGAAAATGGACTTCTTATCAATATAGATAATCCTGAGGGTGGTGAATGGACTATCAGTGTAGATAACATGGCAGAAGGTACCTATGAGCTTGCAGCCTTCGGAGTTGATAGAATTCCTGAAGTAAGTGTAGAAGAGCCTTCAGATGGCTTACTTAATGTTACGAATAGTGTATATGTAAGTGGTTCTACATCAGAAAAAGAAAAGGAAGTCTACATTTTTGCAGGAGAAGATGAAAATGCACCTGGAATAGAACTCGGTTACCTTATGAGTGATTCAGAGGGGCATTTCGCTGGCTATGTTCCTACAGACAATATAGCTGACGGAGAATACATGATTTTTGCTAGGGTGCTTACAAAAGATGGTATGTATTCACCAGCCGGAGTAGCAGGTGGAAGATATAACGTAAGCAGAAGCGGACTGAAGCTTAAGAGTCCTGAAAATGTATATGCGATAGAAAGTGAAGACAATAAAGTTAAACTTCTGTGGCAGAATACAAACGGCAGAAGAACTTCAGGCTATAAGCTTAAGAGCACAAAGAATGGAAAGGAAACTATTGATGACCTTGGAAACATTACGGAGCTTTACATTTCAAATTATCAGAGTGGAACAGAGGTGTCATTCAGCCTTTGTGCATATGATGAATACGGAAATGAAAGTGACTACACTCAGGGTATAGGCTTAACCATAGGAGAAGAAAAATCTGAGCACAACAGGGTTTATGTAAAAGATAAGACTGTTGAAGTAAAGGTAAAGAATGGAGAAACTGCAGAGTGTACAGTAGATGTTTCATATAAGAACTGGAAGGATGAAGTTTCATATGTACAGGCTTCAAAAGTTGATACTGGAAGAAAAGATTATAATGAAATGTCTGACGAAGATTTCATAGAGCTTTTAGAGAAGGGAGATGAAAACTCATATTCTTCTGAAACAGAGAATATAGATGTAAGCTTCGATAAGAATATTCAGGTATCAAAGGGTGGAAACCTGTTGAAAGTATATGTTTCTCCATCTGACATCTGTGCGGAAGGTGACTATATAGTAGAGTGTGAAGTTGCAAATGATAATAACCCTTCAAATAAAGACAACTTTACCTTAAAGATTACTGTAGAGAATCCGAGTCCAGTCATTACGGGAATTTATCCAGAAACTATTGACGGAACTCATGAGAATGAAGTTACTGTTTATGGTTCTGGTTTTGTAGCTGGAACAAGATTCTTCCTGGACGGAACAGAGCTTGTGACAGTTCCGAATGAGGCTGAAAATCTGTCTAATAAGACAGTAAAGATTCCTGTAATTAAGGAAAGAGGAGAACATATCCTAAAAATTGTTAACAGTAAAGGTGAAAGTACAGAATATGTACTTTCAGTCATGGTTCCTTCATATGATATAAACCTTTATACGACAGAAATTTCCCTTAATAAGGGTGATAAGGGATGTTTCAACCTCAGTGTTTCTCCTTTTGACGGTTATACAGAAGATGCTCAGTTCAGTGTAGAAGAATGTAGTTCGGAACTAGCTGTAACACTTCCTGTAATCAGAATGAATGGTGAAGACTGTATTGAAGTAAATACAGACCAGGCTTCAGAAGGGGATTACATCATAAGAATCAAAGCTTCTTCTGGAGTTGTATTTGAGCTTAAAGTTCATGTTATAGAAGACAAGATTTTGCCTGTAATTACATCATTCAATCCGTATAAGCTGAACAGGGGAATGGAAGCTTCTGTTATCGGATTTGGTTTTGGAAACACTGGAAAACTATATGTAAATAATGATGAAATAAAAGTTATTTCATATACAGATTCAAAGATTGACTTTGTAGTTCCGAATGATACGGAAGGAAACTCTGTTTCTATCTTTGTAGAAAATGCAAACGGAAAATCCGAAGTAATCATAAAGAATGTATATGATTATAACTTTACAGTTCATATTCCAAATGATGTATGTAGAATAAAGGCAGGTCAAAGTGAAAAAGTGAACATTGCGCTCAACGGCTATGCAGATGATATAAAGCTTAATGCATATACAGATGCAGATGCTCCATTTGAAGTAAAACTTTCAAAGACACTTGTTTCAACAAATGCCCTGGTAGAGATGCAGATTGACTGTAACGAAAAGGCATCTGCAGGTGAATATATTGTAGTATTTACTGCAGAAGGCAACAATATTAATGTTACAAAGAGTATAAAGGTTATAGTCTGCGATGATATTAAGATTGTAACGGAAACACTTCCTCAGGCAGTGCTTGGTGTAAGATACGAGAGTAGTCTTGAAGCCGAGTCTGACGGTGAAGAAATTGTATGGAAGATAAGCCGTGGTGCTCTTCCTGAGGGAATTAAACTGAATGGTACTTCTGGAAAATTGGAAGGTGTGCCTGCTGCTAGTGGTGAATATATCTTTACTGTCTGCTGTGAAACAAAGTACTATACATATTGCGAAAAACAACTTGTTCTTACTGTACAGGACGAAATCTGGCAGACAGTTGGAAAGAATGGCGGAAATACAAACAGCGTTGTAAGTGATATTCCTTCTGTGAGTCAGGAATTGTGGAATGCAGAACAGAATGATGCTATTGCACAGATTTACAGCAACGGAAGTAAGGTTGTAACTCTTACCAAGGCCGGAAGAATGTCAATTTACAGTGAGCGTGGAAAGCTTCTGTATGATTCAAAAGATATTCTGTATAAGAGAAGCTTCATAACAAACCGCTGCTTCTATGGAATTACAAAGGACGGAATTCTTGAAGCTAGAACTCTTGAGAAGGGCTTTATAATATGGAAGCGTGAGGATGTAAGGGAGATGAGCTTTAATGCATCTGTACTTCTTGTTCAGACTTCTTCAGGTACATTGAGAATTGATCCTGTAAGCGGAAGTCTTCTTGAAGAAGTAAATGCAAACCTTACAGGCTGCAGCCTTGTATGGAATAACGAAAAACTGTACGGCTACAGCGGTAACAAACTGTACGGACTTTATGGAATAGAAAGCCAGGCAGAAGTAAACGGAAGAATCCTTAAGGTAAGTGCAGATGCACAGGGCTTTGTAGTGCTCTGCGAAAACAGTCTGTGTGAGTTGACGCCAGACCTTGAACCTGTAAAGGAAAGCATAATCAGAAATGATGAGAATGCAGGTCTTGCAGTCCTGAATAATGAAATCCTTATTTCTGACACTAATGCTTCTGTGCTTTACGACCGTGAAACCCTTAAAGTTGTGAGAGTCTATGCCGGCGGAGAAAATGCAGCACTTGCAAATGAGAAACTTGTAACTGCAGGTCCTTCAAAGCTCAGTGTAAACAATATTTACAGCGGAAAGGAAATCTGGAGTGTAAACGGAATCTTTACTGCTCTTGCAATGTGTAACGGAAAACTCTATGCGGCTGATAAGAATATACTCAGAGTTTATGGTGGAAGCAGCAATGCATCGGCTCCTGAAGTAAAGGTTACATATGAGCCTGAGGTAGACGGTGTTGACGGCTGGTATAAGTGCCTGCCTTCTGCAACTATTATTGCAGAAGATAAGGAAACCTATGTAGAAAGCGTATGGTACCGTTTCAACGGCGGAGAATTCATGCAGTATACAGAGTCGTTTGATACTGTAGAAGGCGAGAATGTAATAGAAGCTTATGCATATGATTCAAAGGGCATGAAGAGTGATACCTTAACAAGTGTTATCAGAACGGATATTACAAAACCTGTAAGCCAGATTCATATATCTGCAGAAGAAAATGCATACGGCTGGTATGAAAAAGACCTTTCTGTACGCTTTACTGCAAACGACGGCGGTTCTGGAGTAAATAGAATTGTCGTAAACGGAAAAGTTTATGACAAGCCTCTTGAGTTTACGGAAGAAGGAATCTACGAGCTTAAATGGTATGCAGTAGATAATGCCGGAAATGCGGAAGAAGAAAAGAGTATTGTAATAAGACTCGATAAATTCAAGCCTACAACTGGAATTGAGATTCTGAGCGATAAGGGTATGAGTATTATAAGACTCAATGCTTCAGATTCAGCTTCTGGAGTAGACCGCATAACCTATAGAATTGATAAGGGAAGTGAAACTGTATACGACGGTGAAATAAAGCTCTATGATGCAGGACGTCATACAATCTACTATAAGGCATATGATAAGAGTGGTAAGGCTTCTAACGAAGAGTATAAGATCTTTACCATTACGAAGGAAGACGGAAAAGCAAGTCTTATGGCATTTGCTAAGCTAAATGAGACAAAGCGTAATGTCATTACTCCATTCTTCTATGACAGTATGATTTATGAAAATGATGCACCTGACTATACTAAGTGGCCGTACCATTACTGGGAGCGTGCGTACCTGCACACATTACCATATTATGTAACAGGCGGCGACTACGTACAGTATAAGGGCTCAGACATGAATATTAAGGGAAAGCGAACTGTAGAGTTCTATCTGAAAAAGGATGTAACGCTTTACATGTTTGCGGGGCCTGAAATGGCTGTAGACGGCAGCTGGACATTAGTAGAAAAGAAGTTTGGCATGCAGGGTGACTGGTACCGCGACGGCTGGAACGTCTACAAACGAAAAGCTTCTAAGGGCGAAAAGATTGTTGTAGAAGTTGGAAGTAACGTACTGGCTCTGCCGGTAATCACAGCTAAACAGGAAAATAATTAAAAATAGGAGTGCAGAAATGAAAAACATGAAAATTAAATTATTATCAGTTATGATTTCTGCTCTCCTGTGCTCACACCTGTGGGCCCAGGGGAGTGAAAGTGTAAGCTCTGAAGTTGATAGACAATTTGAAACAACATATTCCATCAAAGTTGATTCAGGTGTTAATAGTAGTATGAATGTTTATACGTTGGGATTAACATCAGAGAACGGTTCAACCAGAATAACAAATGGTTTTCAGCCTTCGGAAGGTTATTCAGCTTTTTTTGTAAGTGATGACAAAACATATTATAAATATGATTATGAGAATGGAAGTAATATTTGGAATAATTGTTCAAATACTGAAAAAGGAAAATTAGAAAAACTTTATAATAAAGTATTGAATAGAAATGTAGTTTTTACTACCGAAGGAAATGAAAACTTCCTTTCAGATACAAGTTTTATTGAAATAGATGAAAACGAACTGGAAAATATTAGTACAGCAAAAAACAAAAAATTTTTAAGATCAGATGATAGAGGTTTTTCAGATTTATATGTTTATAATAAAAGAAAAGGTGTATTTGTTTATGCAGTAAAACTTCCTGAAACATCTAAGGTTCATGTATTATGTTTCAGAGATAAAAGATCAATTGCAGAAATAATACCTGATGGTATGAACGAGACAACTTTTTATGAAAATTATAAAAAATGGCTTAAAAAAAATAATGATGAAAAACAAAAAGATATAAATGTTTCTTCATATAAAATGTTGTCAGTTTTAATATATGATACGCTCCAAAAGGCAATGAACAAATCAAATGGACACTTTCATAATTTATATGATAATGACAGTGATATGGTTATTAGAAAATACCTTCAGCTTGCCATGGACAATAAACGAAATGTTTATTTTTCAACACTTGAAAATCATTTAGTTAATCCTATTAATCCAGAACAGTATGAAATAATTACAGAAAAAGAAGGTCAGCAAATTGCACAAGAAGCTCAGCTATATCTAAATCATAGTGTTGTAGTAAAAAAATCAGTATTCAAAACTGTAATTGAAGCTATTGATGATTTAATTGCCTGGCTAACTGCTAATCCAAAAAAACAATCTGATGAATATTTTGATCAGCCACAAATTACAGGTGCACCTTTGCCTTACTTAGATAAAGGATTTGATACTCCTGAGTCATATAATAATAAACTCATTAAAAATATTGCAGTTAAAGGTGGCTGTGATGATATTGGTTTTTTGAATGGTATTTTATATAATTCAAATATAAACACTTTTGTACCAAGAAAACCTTTGAGTGAAATATATGCTGAATATAAAACTTCAATTTCTAAAGGAACAAATTTTGATTCCAGTGATAAGTTTATCAGTTTTGCGGATTTAAATAAAATAAGTCTTGTAGTAAGTGATCTAACAGAAGCTAAAGTAGGTGATATAGTTTTATTTGAAGAAATAATAAATAAGAAGGATGGAACAATAGTTTCAAATAATTTAAAAAATAAAAAAATTGGAATTATTGTTGAGCCTGTACAGTGTAATCAATCTTATGGAAGTAATCAGAAAGAAACTTTAGGTGATTTGACTGTTATATGGATGAATAAAGAAAAAGGAGCTGAAAAAGCAAAGTTATCAGAAATCTGGAAAACAGAGGATGGTTTTGAGGTTCCTAAATATACTGAAATAAGAAGAATACTTAAGAACGGAAAAAGTACAAACATTAATACAAACTGGAATGTTTACGATAATAAAGTTACTGATTCAGGTGTTGAAATTAACTGGATGAGAGAAAGTACTCAAGTTAGTAGTGAAAAGTATAGATGGATTCCTAATACAGGTGAATATCTTAGCCTGGAGAAGATTAAATTCTATGCATATAATCAATTTGGTATTCCAGTAAAAGGTAATTCTTGGAGAGTCTATTTAACAGGAGCAATAGATCGAGATTATATAGAGGGAAATACACAAGGCAATATTTACAATAATTCTAATTGTAAATTTGAAATTAAAATTGGAGATACAACAGCTATCCTTAAGAAAACTAAAGGGCGATATGATATCGAGTGGAATAACGAAAATGTAATAAAAGAATATGCATTTATAATAGGTTCTGATAATCTTTTATATTATTATGATTATAAGACAAAAAATCTTGAAAAGAAACCTGTAGAAATCCAAATAAGACCAGAAAGTGCTGCTGCAGCTCGACCAGGAGATGATTTACTTCTTGAGTTTAAATTACAAGAACTCAGTACAAATGAAAGTTTTACGGTAACTGTTCCTGCTAATAATTATATTGCAGTATATGATAAAAAAATGTTATGGCGAGCAAACTTATATTTAAATAAATCTGAAAAAGCTCTTGGAGGAGAAGACTGGAATAATGCGCATCCTTGGAATGCGCCTAATTCAGCTCCTTATGTTAGTGATATTTGGTTTGGCATAAACGATTGGAATACTTCAAATGGCGGTCAGTGTGACATAAATAGCTGGACACGCTGGAATGATGGTGAAGAAGTAACAAATAGTGTTGCATATGGCTGGGGATGCTGGGACAGTGTTAAGCAGTTCAACGATGAACTTAATAACCAAAGTACAGCAATAGAGAATTACAGAAATGAACATCCGGAAAGTAATTTTGCTGCACTCCAATGGGTTAATGCACAGACAACAGCCCCTGGGACAGGTACAGGAACACAAAGGTGGAAAAACTATGTTTTTCAAGAAAACGCTGCAACAGATAAAAATGGACAGAATAAAATTTCAGAAATTAATGCAGATGTAAGTGTACCGGGCTTGAGTACATATTGGGATGAAAAACCTCGTGAAAGTTTTTCTTCTCCAAAACATGATAAATATACAAGTGGTACGGATTGTTCAGGCCTTGTTGCAATTTCAGCCAATTATTCTGGAAATAAATATACATTGAATAATATTGACGAAACAATAGCCTGGGTATCTAAGTCCGAAGATACGACGACAGAAGCTAATAAGAGTCTGGCATTATATAGTGAAGAATGGTTTTTGAAGCCAGATAATGAATTAGATGAATTAGGAAAACAAAAAAAGAAAATTCAACAAGAGATTCTAGCTCATGCAGTTCCTGGAGATATATTGG
Source organism: Treponema bryantii (assembly GCF_036492245.1). Taxonomy (NCBI): domain Bacteria; kingdom Pseudomonadati; phylum Spirochaetota; class Spirochaetia; order Treponematales; family Treponemataceae; genus Treponema; species Treponema bryantii. The sequence continues at coordinate 727,593 of NZ_AP025286.1, forward strand.
ATAAAGCAGGTAATCATGTAGTAGTCATCAACGATATAAAATTAACAGACGGAAAAGTAATAAGTTTTGATGATGTAACTGTTATTCATAGTGCCAGTGGTGTAGAAAAAGCATGGAAATCTTGGAAAGTTCATAAATCTTCATGGAGAGAAATTTATCCTACAGATGATAACAGTTATACAAAATATGGGTTATATAGATTAGGAGAAGAATAATGAAAAAAATAGTAATAATTTTATTATCGATTTTTACATTAAATAGTATCGTTCTTAGTCAAACAATAGAAAAGTTAGTAACAACAACTGATATAAAACATATTGAATATCATTCTGGACAAGGAAGTTTCCCTGAAGGATTGTATGTAGATGAATTTGAAGAATCATTTGTAGTGAATAGCCCAAAAATGGACTCATTATATTTTATTAAGATTTTATCTCCTACATTAGTAAAAATTAATATGGTTTATTGTAATACACCTCGTACTGTTAAATTAAAATTAGGAAATGATTATTGGGGCGAGAGTTTACAACCAATGTTAAATGGTGAATATTTGTCATATATAAACACTGCTAACGGCATTTCTTTCATTTTAAAAAAAGATAGCGGTTACATTGTGTATTACATAGACAAGAACGGCATACCGGGCGCAGTAGACACAACCGGTCGAATTTATTCAAGTGAAGAAGCAATGGCATATCTGAAAGAATATGACCCGGAAAAATATAGGCAAAGCGAAAAAAGGGCAGCGGAGCTGGAACTCTATAATGATTTTATTCGTAATCGAGTTCTCATTTGGGGAAAGAGATATTATAAGCCAATAGAAGGTGGTTCATTATATCAATATGATAATCAGGGAAATCGTTATGGCTGTAATTTCTTCTGGTGGGGTAATTACAAGAATGATTGGGGTACATTTTGCGAAGTAGGAACAGAATCTACTTCAAACCTATTTTGTTTTGATATAAATGAAGAAAGGTTTATATTTGATACAACATTGAATAACTATTCAACAATTCTAGGTAGTAAAGGAGATTATCAGGAAACAAGACCTGAATATTCCACCAGCTTGTACGTAGGCTTCGGTGGCAACATCTACTACTACATAGCCGGCGAAGAATATACCGAAGTCTTCCGTATCCGCCGCACATGGGGAGAGCCGGACTTTTACGCCATGGCAATAAACGGCTATACCGAAGACGACTACGGAAAATATGTAAACGAAGTTCTTCCAAAACTGAGCAAAGCAGATTTACGACTTTTAAGAAATACAATTTTCGCCCTTTACGGTGTTCATTTTAAGAGTGCAGATTTATCAAAGTATTTTGACAAACAGGTCTGGTACACAGATGAAGGAAAAACTTCTGCAGATGTAACACTTCCGGAACACAGGCAGAAACTTGTAGAAATGATTCTGGAGTTAGAAAGAAAGTAAGTTCAATATCATTTAAGGTGAGCGTTAGCGAAGGGGGAACGCGTGTTGGAATGTGATTTTGTGCTAAACAAATCTAATCCAGAACCTTTAATAATTCTTCGAAATAATATTTGTCATCGATTTTTTTGTTGCCGCAGGTGTGGCCGAGGCGGCGGTCGCTGCGGGTTTTTTCACCATGAAAATCGCTGCCGGCGGTGATTATGAAGCCGATTTTGCGGCCGAGTTCTTCGAGGCGGAGGCATTCAGTTACTCGGGCACCGGGATGGAAGGCTTCGATGCCTACGACGCCTTTTTCGTAGCAGTCGGTGAGGAAATCGGGGAGGCGGCCCCAGGAAAGATAAAGGGACATCGGATGGGCTACGATGGGAACGCCGCCGCTTTCGCGGATTGCGACTATTGCTTCATCGAGGTTTGTGCAGATTCGGGGAACGTACCACTTGCGGCCGCGTGCGAGATATTGATCAAAGGCCTGCTGGCGGGTTTTTACTACTCCGTGTTTTACGAGTTCTGCGGCAAAATGAGGGCGACCGATTACAGTGCCCGGAAAATCTGTTTCGAGTTCTTCGAGTGTCAGCGGAACTCCGTCTTCGTTCATTTTTTCTATTATCTGTTTATTGCGGTCGAAGCGGTTTTTTATTACGTTTTCTACTATTATATTAAGAGATTTCGATGGTTCTTTAAGGCCGAGGCCTAAAAGGTGGAATTCTCCGGTTGGAAAGGTTATGTTAATTTCAATTCCGCCTACTACTGTTACACCAAGCTGTTTTCCTGCTTCCCGCGCTTCTGAAAGGCCGGCTGTGGTATCGTGATCGGTTATTGCAATTACCTTTATGTTTTTTTCTGCGGCTTTCTGGATTATCTGAGCGGGTGTGTACTGTCCGTCGGATGCTGTGGTGTGAACGTGTAAATCTATCATAAGATTATAATAGCATTTTTTTTGGATGTGTGATACAATTATATAATAGTAGGAACACTATATTTAAAAGGGGTTGTATAAAAGTATGCCAAAAGCAATGCAATATACAAAAGGGTCTATCATCTATTTCGAGGGAGACCACGACGAGCGTATTTTCATCATGCAGCAGGGAGCAGTTCTCTTAACGAGCACTGATATTGAATCTGGTCAGCCGGTTGCTGAACAGGTAAAAAGTGGTGAGTTTTTTGGTGTAAAATCTGCTCTTGGTCACTTCCGCCGCGAAGAAACTGCAACTGCTCTTGTTCCTACTGTAGCTGTTGCCCTTACAATCCAGGAATTTGAAATTCTTTTCAGCAATAACAAAGCTTTGATTATGAAAATGCTCCGCGTTTTCTCTAATCAGCTGCGTCAGATTCATAAAAAGACTGAATCAATCCTCAATAATATTCAGGAAGATCAGCAGACTGGTCTTCTTGCAGTTGCTAAGAGTTTTTATGATGAGGAACAGTTCCGTTCTGCCTGCGATGTTTACATGAAGTTCATGAAAAGATATCCGAACAGTCCGCAGATTGCAGAAGTTCAGAAAAAATATAATGATGCAAAACTCCGTGCTGATAAGCTTGCTGCGGTTAGCCGCGGTATTCCTGTTGATTACGATGATGATGGCGGAAATGCATCCCTTAAACTGTTCTCACTGCCGGCCTTTGAACGATTTGCCAAGACTTACGAGCCTGGGGAAGTCATTATTGCTGAGTATGAGCCGGGAGACTGCTTCTATCTGATTCAGAGTGGTCGTGTTCAACTTGTAAAGTGTGTTAATGGAAATAAAAAGAATCTTGACGTTCTGAAGCCAGGTGAATTCTTTGGTGAAATGGCTATTCTTGATAATTCAGCGCGTTCTGCTACCTGTATGGCTGCCGGAAAGGTAAAGTGTCTCGAGTTTAATAAAGAAAACTTTGAACTCTTGATTACCGGAAATCCTCAGATGGCACTTTTGCTGCTTAAACTCTTCTGTAAGCGTATTTACGACCAGAAGCGCCGCTTTAGAATTCTTGTAATTAAGGATTTGCAGGCACGCATTGCAGATGTATTCCTTTTGCTTGATGAAATGAATCCTGTAATGAATGAGGCAGAAAAGCAGCGCCGCTTTAATGTTACTATTTCTGATGTTGCACACTGGGCTGGCCTTAGTCCTGAGGTTACACGCGATGAAATTAATAAGTATGTAGAACGCCGCAAGGTTGAAGTTTATGATAATTATATGATTGTAAATAATATCAACGAAATGCGCCGAACTTATGACACCCGCGGTGGTGCCCGTGGAACAGGTCTTAACTAAATCTCACGAAAACTTTGCCGACTTAGCTCACCGGGTAGAGCAGCGCACTCGTAACGCGCAGGTAAACAGTTCGAGTCTGTTAGTCGGCTTCAAATATCTCAAAATTTAAAAAAGGATATCTTATTATGGCTCGAAAACTTCATAATATTCTTATTACAGGTGGCGCTGGGTTTATCGGTTCTAATTTTATTCACTATCTTTTTGGAATGTCTTCTGCAGAAGGAAATCTTTTTGATGATGCAAACTTTGATGGTACTGTAGTAAATGTAGACTGCCTTACTTATGCTGGAAATCCTGAAAGTCTTAAAGATATTGAAGACAAATTCGGTGGTAAACGCTATTTCTTTGAAAAGGTAGATATCTGCGACCGCCCTCAGATAGAGCGCATTTTTAAGCAGTATGATATTGATACTGTAATTCACTTTGCGGCAGAAAGCCACGTAGACCGTTCAATCCTCGGCCCTGAAGCTTTCATGAAAACAAATGTAATGGGAACTTTTACATTGCTTGATGTTGCAAGAAACTACTGGAAGAAAGAAGACGGAAGTCTCCGCGATGACGTACTCTTCCATCATATTTCTACAGACGAAGTATACGGTTCTCTCGGTGAAACAGGCTATTTCCGTGAGGATACTCCTTATGATCCACGCAGTCCATATTCTTCATCAAAGGCAAGTTCTGATCATGTTGTAATGGCTTATTTCCATACATACGGACTTCCAATCACTCTTTCTAACTGTACAAACAACTATGGTCCATATCAGTTCCCAGAAAAACTTCTTCCTTTGATGATCAGCAATATCCGCGACGGAAAGAACCTTCCTGTTTATGGTAAGGGAGACAATATCCGCGACTGGATTTATGTAGAAGACCACAACCGCGCTGTATGGCTCATTGTAAAAAAGGGCGTTACAGGTGAAAAATACAATATCGGCGGCGAAAACGAATGGCAGAATATCAAGCTGCTTCATAAGGTAATTGAGCTTACTGCAGCTGAAACCGGTAAAAAGGTTGAAGATGTAGAAAAGACAATCACTTATGTAAAGGACCGTCCAGGTCACGACAAGCGTTATGCAATCGACTGTACAAAAATCAAAACTCAGCTTGGCTGGGAGCGCAAGATGACTTTTGAAGAGGGCTTGCAGGAAACTGTAAAGTGGTATCTTAAGAACTCAGACTGGATTAACCACATTCTCAGCGGCGATTATAAGAACTGGATCAATAAAAACTATACTGAACAGGGCCGATAAGGAGCGAACGTATGAAAGGAATTATTTTAGCTGGGGGATCTGGCACTCGTTTATATCCAATTACTAAGGCTGTTTCTAAGCAGATTCTGCCACTTTATGATAAACCAATGATTTACTATCCGCTTTCATGCCTTATGCTGTCTGGAATCCGTGAGGTATTGATTATTTCAACACCACGTGACATCACCTGCTTTAAGGAACTTTTTGGTGATGGCGTATGGCTTGGAATGAAGTTTGAATATGCAGTTCAGGATAAGCCACGTGGACTTGCTGATGCATTTATCATCGGGCGTGAGTTTATAGGTAACGACAGTGTTGCTCTCGTACTCGGTGATAATATTTTCTATGGACAAGGCTTTGTTAAAAAACTTTTGGATGCTCGAAGTAGTGTGGAACAAGAAAGTCGTAGTGTAATTTTTGGTTATTATGTAAAAAATCCTCAGGATTATGGTGTTGTTGATTTTGATGATAATGGTAAAGTTCTAGGAATTGAGGAAAAACCACTAAATCCAAAATCAAATTACGCAGTTCCTGGTTTGTATTTTTATACAAATGATGTTGTTGATATTGCAGCAAATGTAAAGCCGAGCGCGCGAGGAGAAATAGAAATTACTTCAATTAATAATGAATATTTGAGCCGAGAAAAGCTTTCTGTGGAATTGCTAGGCCGTGGTATGGCTTGGCTTGATACAGGAACTTATGATAGTTTTCTTGATGCATGTAATTATATTTCTACAATTCAGAAACGTCAGGGGTTGTATGTCAGTTGTATAGAAGAAATTGCTTTCCGTAACAATTGGATAACAAAAACACAATTACTTGAACTTGCAAAAGGTTATAAAACTGATTACGGCCGATATTTGGAATATATTTCGGAGAATAAATAATTGCCATTTCAATTCAAACCTTGTTCACTTTCTAATGGAATAAAAATAAAAGACCTCTATGAAATTCAACCAAAAATTTTTGATGATTCACGTGGATATTTTCTTGAAACCTATAGTGAACGCGAATTTTTTGCAGCAGGTCTTACCATGAGATTTGTTCAGGATAATCAGTCTAAATCGACCAAAGGAGTTCTACGTGGACTTCATTTTCAGACTGAATATCCACAGGGTAAACTGATAAGAACAATTTCTGGAAGAGTTTATGATGTTGTGGTAGATTTACGAAAAGGTTCTCAAACCTTTGGAAAGTATTTTGGTGTTATTTTAGATTCAGAAAAACAGAATATGCTCTATATTCCACAGGGATTTGCTCATGGCTTTCTTGTTCTTTCTGATTTTGCTATTTCAAATTATAAATGTACAGACTTTTATAATCCAAAAAGTGAGGGCGGACTTATGTGGAATGACCCTGCAATTGGAATCGACTGGAAATCTGTTGCACCGGATATTGAACCTCTGCTGTCTGAAAAAGATGGAAAACATCCAGCTTTTAATCTGACTGGAAATTATTTTGATATTAATGGAAAATGGCTCGGTAATTAAGAAATTATAAAAAACTGTTATAAACCTAATTCTTATTGAATATAGGGGATTTCTATTATAAAATACGAGCGGGTTAGGGGATAAAAAAACGTATTTTAATAAATGGAGAGAGCTATGAATCACAAAGGCGTGTTAAAGTTGCTCGCAACCCTTTTCTGTTTTGGAATTGGTTTTTCTGTTCTTTCAATTTTTGCAAACTTTCTAGTAAATCCAGAAAATTATTTTATTCTCTTTTTTGCAGTTCTTGTAGTGGTATGCATTTTCTTTTTTAAAAGGGAAGATTATCTTAATTCTAAGAACAAAAAAACAGGATTTTTAAAGGTTCATGATCAGGAATTGATTATAGGTAAGGAATCTGACTTAAAAAAAGGAAAGAGTTTTTTCTTAAAGGTTAGTATTATTGCATTTTTAAACAAGTAATTCTGATTTTTTTTATAAAAAAATCAGAAAAATAATGTTTTCATACTTGACATAAATGCATATAAACTATAATATAACAACACTTAATGGAGCGATACCAAAGCGGTCGTACTGGGGCGGTCTTGAAAACCGTTGATCTTCACGGGTCCGGGGGTTCGAATCCCTCTCGCTCCGCTAAAATGGAAGCGTGGTAGAGCGGTAATACAACGGATTGCTAATCCGTCACTTCCGTAAGGGGTGGGCAGGTTCAACTCCTGTCGCTTCCGAGAAAGCAGTTCTACTGCACAACATGATGAATGAGATTGTAGCTCAGCTGGATTAGAGCATCACCCTGCGGAGGTGAGGGTCGCACGTTCGAATCGTGTCAGTCTCATACTAAAGCTCGTCAATTGGACGAGCTTTTTTATTTAACCAGTACAAATTTTAAATTGCTAATTAGAATCATAGTCAGCACTTGTTGCATATAAATCTAAAGCCTAAATGTGCATTTGAGATTAACTTAATAGTCATTACATTAGTTAATATCTTTGTATTAATTCTGTATATGTTGTATAGTTTTCTTTGAAGGAAAAAAATGTACGACTTTACAAAATCTCCAATAAGAATTCTGGATGAGAAGGTATTAGAATGTTTTGATCATTTGAACAACGATGTTTGCAAATTTCATGAAGAAAGAATGATAAAAAATGGCAATAACCCTTTACAGTGGAATATAGAAAGGCAACTTTTCAGCATGCCTAAAACAAATGGCAGTGAAATATATTGTTCTTATGCCTCATTGGATTATTTGTGGTGTTTTTGTTATACAATGTTTGCATATCAAGAATTAGCTAATGAGTATTTAGCTATTCATCCAGAAGGTGGAATGTTACCAATTGATTTTAAGCCCTATGGGTCTCATATTTTTTCGATGATGATACAATGTAATAAAATACTAAGTTATCAGTCAAAAAAGGTTGAGGATTTTTCTGAGATAGATTGGCCGAAAGATATGGTTAATCCATCTAATTTCACTTTTGATTTTGAAACAAATAAAATAATTGGACATGTAAATTCAATGTATGTGAGGGCTGCTACATTCTGGTTTTTACATGAAGCAGCTCATATTTATTTTGATCATGGGAAAACAATAGATATAACTCATAAGAAATTCAGAAATGATGAAGAAGAACGTTTATATATTGAAGAACAGCAGAATCTCCAAATTATAAATGAAGAAAAAGAAGCTGATACTTTAGCCATGGATTTAATGTTTAGAAGTCAAGATGTAGATAATTTCTTTCTACTGAATAATTTATATGGAGCTCTTCTTGCAGTTCTTTCATCCGCATTTGTTTGTAAGATTTCTGAAAATATAAAAGATCCAAAGCATCCTCTTTTACCAGACAGAGCTAGACTTCTTATTGAGAATGCCGTTTCTAAAGGGCTCCCTGAGAGTGATGCAGAATGTTTTTATCATTTATGTTCACAGGCATTTGCTATGTTTTTAAGTCAGAAAAATAGAGTTCTTGATTCATATGACGCAAAAGATTCTTCCAGGAATTATTTCAATAGGATGGAAGATATTCTTGATGAATATATAACAAAATAAAACATTTGAAATAATAGCAATTAGAGAAGAGAAAAAAGATAAATTTTATTAAATAATTGTATAATCCTGTAATTCAAAACTCTGAAAAATTTCAAAATCTTTTGGATTTGCTGTGATTATTGATGTGATGTTATTAGAAAGATAGCAGGAAGCCACTTGTAAAATCCTCTTTCCATGAATCATCCAAAAGAAAATCCTGAGCCCCGGCTTTTAGAGTTACTGTTCTGGAAAAATCAATGTCGTTCATGCTGTTTTTTTGTTTTAAAATGTTCATCTGCATAATCCTGCATTGCATTATGAATAAGTTCTGCAGTTTTACGCCCCTGCTTCTGCGCCTGAAGCTGATATTTTTCATATAATTGTGCTGCAACATATAAAGTTACAGGTTTAAGATTATATTGAGCATTCATATGTTTAAAATATGTATAAAATATATGTATGTCAAGAAAAATAATAATCCTATAGAACCAGTTAAATAGTAACTTTATGGTTGTTATTATTTTTGTTTAAATGACAGTAACTTGAAATATACTTATTGATAAGGTAATATATAGAAGATTGTGGAATGCTATTGCATAATGGTGAAAACCGGTAGCGAGGAAAAGTTCAGGGACTCTGCAACCCAATTGCTTTCAAAAGAGGGCGAAGGTTCGAAGTTCTTTTTTTTTTAAAAAGAGATGAAAGCTCGAAACGGAGCAACTTTTACAGAAGCTCTTTTTCCTGGCTATGTATTTATGGAAACCCAGACTCTTGAGCGCGCAACACTCGAGACCCTCAAGAAAGTAAATGGTTTCTATCATTTTCTGGCAGACAATTCAGCACCACATAAATTACAAGGCAGCGACCTTGCTTATTATTCCACCTTCAGAAGCAATGGTGAAGTAATGGGAATCTCCCGTGCCCGTTTTGATGAAAATCAGCGGATAAAAATTGTAGAAGGTCCTTTACTGGGCTTCGAAGGAAAAATCATACGAGTGAACAAACGCTGTCAGCGAGTCACCGTAGAAATAGATATTTTGGGAGGCAGCAAACGGGTAGACTTGTGCTACACAGATGCTCAATCTCTTTAATATCACCCACATCAACCACAAGCAGCTGTCAATGCCTGATAGAGGTGCAGCCATCCTTGCGGTTCGTATTCCCGTGCGCAGCGTTTTCTGTGAGGGGTATCTGCTGATTTTTTTTATTCAGTAAGCATGCCAATGGGGGTGGTGGGTAGATTTTTGAAATATTAGATTTACGGAGATTTACCGAGTGATAATAACCAGGCCTGAAAATCAGGATGTTGAACTCAAACAGAACTGGCAGGATGAATATCTCAAATGGATTTGCGCCTTTGCAAATACAAAGGGTGGCGTTCTGTATATTGGTGTTCATGATAAAGGCGAAGTTCTGGGGCTTAGTAATTATCATCAACTCAGTGAGGCAATACCACTCAAGATTCGTCAGACAATGGGGCTTCTTGTTGATATTCAGATCCTTTCGGCTGATGACGATGCTGCAAAAAAGTATCTTAAAATCTCTGTAGAAAAATATCCTTTTCCGGTAAGTTATCACGGAAAATATTATAAACGGGTAGGTTCAATAACTCTGGAAGTGATTGGTCTTGAACTGGATAAAATGATTCTTTCTGTGCAGGGAAGAACCTGGGATAGTGTACCGGTTCCGCATGTAAAGATTTCAGACCTTGATGAGCGTGCTTTTCAGATTTTTAAGAAGAGAGCCCTTTTTACTCACAGACTTACAGAAGAACAGCTTAATGTAAGCAATAAAGATTTAATCCATAATCTTCATGGCTTTGAAAATGATTATCTTACAAGAGCTGCAGTTCTGTCTTTTCATCCAGATCCAGAACAGTGGTTTACCGGGGCTTATGTAAAAATTGCCTATTTTCTGGATGAAGCAAATATTTTGTATCAGGATGAAGTTCACGGTTCCTTGCTTGAACAGGTTGAACGAACTATGGAAATCATCTACACAAAGTATATGAAGGCTCTGATTGATTATGACGGCATTGCAAGACGGGAAACTTACTTCTTTCCTCACGATGCATTCCGAGAGCTTTTGCTTAATGCCTTGATTCACAGAGATTACATGAATCCAACTCCTATCCAGATACAGATTTTTAAAGATAAAATTGATATCTGGAATATTGGCAAAATGCCTGATGATATAAAACTGGAAGACTTGTTTACAAAACACCGCTCTGAGCCGCGTAATCCGAATATTGCGAATGTTTTTTTCAGGTGCGGTTATATAGAAAGCTGGGGACGCGGATATTTTAAGATTCAGGAATTGTGTAAACAGGTAAATGCAAAGCTGCCGGTGCCGGAGAATCTTAGCGGGGGCATTTCGGTCGTCTGCAATGCAAGTGAACAGTATTTGAAGTTGGCGGAACAACTTGATGAGGGTGTTGGTGATGAACTGAGAACTAGGAAGAAAAGTTCACAGAAAACTAGGGAGAAAACTAGGGAGAAAACTAGGGAGAAAACTAGGGAGAAAACTAGGGAGAAAATTGTTCAAATTATAATCAATAATCCGAATGTAACTACATCAGAACTTGCCGAGCAATTGGAATTAACAGTTAAAGGTATAGAATGGCAGTTAAAACAACTTAAAGAACATAATATAATCCGTCGTGTCGGAGCAGACAAAGGCGGGTATTGGGAAATAATAAAATGAAAATCAACCCGATTAGAGGAAATATATGAAAATCAACAAAATTGCCGTAGCCGGTACTGGTTACGTAGGTCTTTCATTAGCAACATTACTTGCACAGCATAATGATGTTGTGGCTGTAGATGTTGTTCCAGAAAAAGTAGACCTTATAAACAATAAAAAGTCTCCAATTCAAGATAAAGAAATAGAAGACTTTCTTGCTACAAAACCTCTTAAACTTGTAGCAACAACTGATGGTCGTGCGGCTTACAAAGATGCAGATCTTGTCATCATTGCAACTCCAACAAATTACGACCCAAAATTAAATTTTTTCGATACAAAATATGTTGAGCAGGTAATCGAACTGGTGCTGGAAGTAAATCCAGATGCAATAATGATTATCAAATCAACAATTCCGGTTGGCTACACAAAATCAGTGCGTCAGAAATACAATACAAAGAATATTATTTTTGCACCGGAGTTCCTGCGCGAAAGCAAGGCACTTTACGATAATCTTTATCCAAGTCGTATAGTTGTAGGAACAGACTTGCAAGACCCACGTCTGGTAGATGCCGCACATACCTTTGCAGAGCTTTTACAGCAGGGCGCAATCAAACAGGATATTCCAACCCTATATATGGGCTTTACAGAAGCCGAAGCCGTAAAACTTTTTGCAAATACATATCTGGCCTTGCGTGTAAGCTATTTTAATGAACTCGACACTTATGCAGAAATTAAAGGCCTTGATACAGGCAGCATTATCAAGGGCGTTTCTCTGGACCCTCGTATAGGGGACTTTTATAATAACCCAAGCTTTGGTTATGGCGGATACTGCCTTCCAAAAGATACAAAGCAACTTCTTGCAAACTATAATGATGTACCACAGAATCTTATCAGTGCAATCGTTCAGTCAAATACAACTCGTAAAGATCACATTGCACAAATGATTATAGACAGAGAGCCAAAGAAAGTTGGTATTTACCGCCTTACAATGAAGTCAAACAGCGACAACTTCCGTGCCAGTGCAATCCAGGGCGTTATGAAGCGCATTAAAGCAAAGGGAATTGAAGTTGTGGTTTATGAACCAACGTTGCATGAAGATAATTTCTTTAATTCACGAGTCGAAAAAGATTTACAGAAGTTTAAGTCAGAATGCGATGTTATTATTGCAAATAGAAATGCTGAAGAATTAGCTGATGTGGCTGAGAAGATTTATACCCGTGATTTGATGGGTAGGGATTAATTTCAGAAGGTTTTATATGAATAAATCTGTAATAAAGAGGATGTTTCCCGATTGGCTTTTAAAATTTATCATTTATAAACCATGGATGAATGATGAAAAGTATTTAAAATACAAATTTAAAAAAACATTAGGCAGAGAATTAAATCTTGACTCTCCAAAATCATTTAATGAAAAGATACAGTGGTTAAAGATACATGATAGAAATCCTGATTATACAAGAATGGTTGATAAATATGAAGCTAAAAAGTATGTAGCTTCAATAATTGGTGAAGAATATATAATTCCAAATTATGGAGTATGGAATAAATTTGAGGATATTGATTTTAATTCTTTACCTGAGCAATTCGTATTAAAAACGACACATGACAGTGGTGGGGTTTCAATTTGCAGAGATAAAACATCTTTCGATTATAATAAAGCAAAAATACATTTGAAAAAATCATTAAAGAATAACTTTTATTATATGGGGAGAGAATGGCCTTATAAAGATGTAAAGCCAAGAATTTTAGCTGAAAAATATATGGAAGATTCTTCCTCTAAAGAATTAGTAGATTATAAGTTTTATTGTTTTGATGGAATTCCCAAATTTTTATATATATCAAAAGGACTTGAATATCATCCCACCGCTAGTATTAGTTTTGTAAATCTTAATTGGACTTTTGCTCCATATGAAAGAAGTGATTATAAAACTTTTGATGCATTGCCTGAGAGACCTTCGAAATTTGATGAAATGATTGAAATATGTAAAAAACTTTCAACTAATCATAAGTTCTTGAGAGTTGATTTGTATCAAATTAATAATCATATTTACTTTTCAGAGTTAACTTTTTCTCCTTGTAGTGGAATGATGCCTTTTAAAACATTAGAACAAGATTTAGAAATGGGTGACTTATTAAAAATATAAGAAAGGAATGTGAAAAATGGTGCATAGATCTTGGCTAGAAATAGATTTAAATCAAATAAAGAAAAACTATCAAATATATAAAACTCAACTCCCAACGAATACAAAAGTAATGGCAGTTGTAAAAGCTGATGCTTATGGACATGGAGATGTCAATATTGCTGAATGCATGCAACAATGTGGTATAGATTTATTTGCTGTTTCAAATATAGAGGAAGCTATACGACTTAGGCTAAATAATATCAAAGGAGAAATCCTTATTTTAGGATATACTCCAATATCATGTATAAATGATTTAATGAAGTATGATATTACCCAAGCCATTTTGTCAAATGAGTATTTTGAAGAAATTTTAAATTCAAATTTAGATATTACACACCTAAAATGTCAGTATGCAATTGATACAGGTATGAATCGTATTGGCTTGGATGCAGATGATTTATTAAATACAGAACAATCTATTCGATTTGTTGCTAAAAATTTAAATCTTACAGGTTTGTTTACACATTTATGTGTTGCAGATACTGATAATGAAAAATGTATTGCTTTTACAAAAGAGCAGATAAAGAAATTCGAAATAGTTGCCGATTCTGTTGCGGATTTAAAGTTGAAATATATTCATTGTCTTAATTCTGCAGGTGGTCTTTCTTATAATAATTGTAAATATAATTCGATAGTTAGATTAGGAATAATCTTATATGGATTAAAACCTGATTATTCAAATGTTTTACCAGATGGAATACACTCTGCATTATCATGGAAGTCTGTAATCTCAATGATAAAAGATGTTCATAAAGGTGAAACAATTGGTTATGGAAGAACCTTTATTGCGGAACAAGATATGAAAGTCGCAACAGTTCCTACTGGTTATGCAGATGGTTATAATAGATTACTTTCTAATAAAGGGCATGTTATTATAAATGGTAAAAATGCACCAATTTTAGGAAGAATTTGTATGGATCAATTTATGATTGATGTCTCGAATATTGAGAACTTGAAAATAGGAGATGAAATTGATTTATTAAATACAAATTATAATGCTGATGATATGGCACAAGAATTAAATACAATTGGTTATGAGATAATTTGTGATATTGGTAGAAGAGTCAGCAGGTTGTATAAGTAAGTAAGGTTTGTTTAAGGATAGGAAACAATGCGAGGACGAGATAGATTTAAAAAATATTCAAGTTTAATTTATTTTTTATGTTCTATAACTAGGCTTTTATCTAAAAAGACAAGACTGAGGATGTTTTTCAAATCAAGAAATATAACAGGTACACGAGGAATTGTAAAACGATATATTTTACTAAAAACTATTGCGAAAAATTGTGGCGATAATGTATGTATCATGGAAGGTGTATATTTACTGCATCCAGAAAATTTAAGTATAGGAAACAATGTAAGTATACATCCAATGTGTTATCTTGATGCTCAAGGTTCAATTAATATAGGTAATGATGTTTCAATTGCTGAAGGTTCAAGTTTGATATCATTTGAACATAATTATTCAGATAATACGATTCCCATAAAAGATCAGGACTTGTCTTTAGGTCCTATTTCAATAAGTTCTAATGTATGGATAGGGGCAAAAGCAACAGTACTATCAAATGTTACAGTTGGGAATGGTTCAATTATTGGGGCTGGTGCTGTTGTGACTAAGAACGTTGATGAAAATATAATTGTTGGTGGTGTTCCCGCTAAGAAAATAAAGGAAAGAATATGAAATTATTATTTGTTCATGATCATAAGTTCAGAAAGATTAATAACTCATTTTATTCGACTGGTGGTTTGAACGACGAAGTTCTTTCTAGATATACAAATATTTTTGATGAAGTAATAGTCTTTTCACGCGTAATAGAAGAGCAAAATGAAAGTAATAAATATTCAAAAATTACAAATAGCAAAGTTACTATAATAAACAGTCTAACAGCAACAAAGGATTTGATAAAAGAACTTGTAAAAAAAACTGATAAGGTAATAGTTCGAATGCCATGTTTTAATGGTATAAAATTTCTGCCGCTATGCAGAAAGCTTAATAGAAATTATTTGATTGAATTAGTTGCATGTCCTTGGGATTCATTCTGGAATTACGATTGGAGAGGAAAAGTAATTGCTCCGTTTATATATTTATTCAATAAAATAGAAGTTAGTAAAGCACCTAATGTTTTATATGTTACAGAAAAATTTTTACAGAGACGATACCCAAATAAGAATAATACGTTAGCATGTTCAGATGTTGTTCTTAAAAAAAATAGTGAAGAAGTATTGATTAATCGAAAAGAAATAATTGAGAAAAGTAAACCAATTATAAATTTGGGTACATTGGCTGCTATTGATGTTAAGTATAAAGGGCAAGATAGAGTTATAAAAGCAATGGGAGTGTTAGCCAAAAAGGGAATTTACAATTATAAATATTATCTTGCGGGAAATGGAGATAAAACTTATTTATTGAAACTTGCCCGAAAGTTACATATTGATAATAATATTATTTTTGATGGCGGTATTCCTCATGAACAAATTGATGATTGGTTTAAAAAAATAGATATATATATTCAGCCTAGTTTACAGGAAGGGTTACCTCGTTCTCTGGTAGAGGCAATGAGCAACGCCTTACCGTGTATTGGCTCAACTACAGGAGGAATCCCTGAATTATTAGATAATCAATTTATTTTTAGTAATCGAAATTCTGTAAAACAAATTAAAAAATTACTCTTAAAAATGACAAAAGGACAAATGTTAAGTCAAGCTGAACTTAATTTCCAGAATTCTAAAAAATATCAAATTGATATATTGGAACAAAAACGTAATAATTTTTATAATGAGTTCAAGAATCAATCTAAAGAATTGAGGTCTCACAAAAAATGAAAATAGCTTTTATATGCAATAAACTAACAGGTGGTGGAGCTGAAAGATTCACTGCGAACATTGCAAACAGATTTTCTCAGGATTCATCGAATTCCGTTTATGTAATTACAGGAACAAGAACGGAAGAAGACTATTCTTTGAATGACAATATCATAAGATTTGAGATTATTATTAAAAGACTGTATGAAGATTCAAAAAGCTTACTAAAACTCATACGAGAATATGGTATTAAAGTTGTAGTTGGAATTGATATATATCCTAATTTTGTTGTTTGTTTGATTAGCAAATTTACAAAGGCAAAATGTGTAATTAGTGAACGAAATGCCCCTAAACAAGTGAATATTTCAAAGAAAAGTAGATTTCTGAGATGGATCCTTTACAGATTTGCTGATGGTTATGTGTTCCAGACAAACGGAGCAAAAGAATTTTATTCAAAAAGCATTCAAAAAAGAAGTGTTGTTATTCACAATCCAATAAGAGAAAATCTTCCTTCAAAGACTAATGTAAATAATAAAGAAATTGTGGCGATTGGAAGATTAAATGTTCAAAAAAATTATCCAATGCTAATTAATGCATTTAATATAGTGCATAATAAGTATCCCAATTATAAACTTAGAATTTTTGGTGATGGAGAATTAAAAGAATCTCTTTTAAAACAAGTGAATAATTTACACTTAAATGAAAGTGTTGTCTTTGAAAATTTTACGTTAAATGTACATGAAGCAATCAAAGATTCTTCAATTTATGTTATGACAAGCGATTTTGAAGGAATGCCAAATTCTTTGATGGAAGCAATGGCAATGGGATTTCCTGTTGTTTCAACAGATTGTCCGAGCGGGGGACCTGGAGAACTTATTACTGATGGTGTTAATGGTATGCTTTGTAAGGTCGGAGATTATAAAGATTGTGCTGAAAAGATATGCTCAATTATAGAGAATTATGAAATTTCCGTAAATCTTGCGGAGAATGCTAAATCTATAATGCAAAGTCATAATACAAATATTATTATGACAGAATGGGAAAATTATTTGGAGTGATTTCTTGGAAATATTAATTCTTAATTCGATTGTTTTTTTTACTGGAATAAAACTCTTACAAAAATCAATAAAAAAGATTTTGAATGGTAACAGAAGTATATGTTTGATTACATTAATTCTTTTTGTAGTCGAGTATATCGTTCCACTTATTGTAGAAACTATATGGTATGTATTAAGAATTAAAGTAGATATGTTTCCACCATTAAGCTTAGCATTATGTGATAGAACAACAAGTTATATATATTTTTGTTTTGCAATGTGTATACAGCTCTATTTATATATATTTGGTACTAAAAGTAATATTAGTATTAATTTATTACAAACTCCTAAAATTTCTCGTGAATTGTTTTTTATTTTAAAATGCTTAAGATTTCTTCCTATCCTAGTTATTCTTTTGTCACCTTCGCCTTTGCTATATTTTAAATATTATGCACCTTTTACTCTCCATAAAGACATCGTAACAGAGAGTGCTGCTCAATTTCACAGCAGTTGGGTTTCTAGTTCTTGTACTATAGCTTTTTTATCAACAATGGCTATTCAATTTTTTAGACTAAAAAGTAATAAAAAACAGCTTATGGTACAATATTTTTCTGTTTTTCTATATTCTTTTATTAATGGAAAAAGAACAATATTAGCATTTTCTGTTCTAGGATTAATTGTTATTTCCGTATTACGAACAAAAAAAATCCAGTTGAAAAAGATTATTCTACCTCTAATTATGGTAATTGTTTTTTTTGCATTATATTCAATCTTAAGTGGTAAAGGTGAATATTATGGTAGCGCGGGAATGAATCTGTTAATGACATATATAATGTATTTTGATAGAGCTTTCGTTACTAAGATTGCAATTTTTGAGAAATTAAATCCAAATTTAGTACATATTTTAGATTATCCATTTCAAACAATTTTATTTAATCTTTTCTTCTGGATTCCTAGAAGTTTTTGGCCTGAAAAACCTTATCCATATGCTCTATATTTCACTTCAGGAGCTATTGGAAATAAAACTTTTTATATGGTACCCTGGAGATTTCAAACAGCTGTTTATGCGGAATGGATTTCCAATATAGGGATTGTTTTAGGTGTATTTCTTTATATTATTATTTATACTTGGTTTGTTAGAAAAACTGAGAAGAAAAAAAATTTATTAATATATTTTATAGGTTTGATATATTCCTGTTTCTTACAAATGTTTGAATATACAGGGACCCCGCAGTATTTTATAATATTGTGGTGTATTTTGATATTTTTAAGTTTATTTAAAAAGAAATATTTGGTTTATAACTCTATGGTAAAAATGAATGATTTATGAATTATTCAAATAAAATATATAATGCAACTAAATGGTCTGCAATAACAAACATTCTTAGTAAAATTACTCCACCAATAACAAATATGATACTTGCAAGACTTCTAACACCAGAAGCCTTTGGAGTCGTTGCAACAATTAATATGGTTATAACATTTGCAGATATTTTTGCAGATGCAGGGTTTCAGAAATATTTAGTACAACATAATTTTGATGATGAAGAATCGTTATATAAATCTGCAAATGTTGCATTCTGGACAAATTTTTCTATATCAATATTTTTGTGGTTAATTATATTTTTACTAAAAGATAATATTTCTGCTATGGTAGGTTCTGAAGGTTATGGCATTCATTTATCTGTTGCTGCTTTTTCAATTCCTCTAATTGCATTTTCAAGTATACAGCAAGCGATTTATAAGCGAAATTTTGATTTTAAAGGAATGTTTTTGCCAAAATTAATACGTTCTTTTGTACCTCTTGTAGTAACAGTTCCAATAGCATATTTTTATAGAAATTGTTGGGCTTTGATTATTGGTACATTGGCTGCAAACTTTTCTGATGCATTATTACTCACTATCCGTTCAAAATGGAAACCTAAGTTTTTTTATAAACTCAAATTGCTAAAAGAAATGTTCTCATTTAGTGCCTGGACTCTTCTTGAAACTCTTGCTATTTGGCTTACAACTAGTATTGATGTATTTATTATTGGAAGAGTTTTATCTCAATACTACCTTGGTTTATATAAAACATCTTTGACTACTGTTGAGCAAATAACCACATTAATAACAACTACAATCGTTCCAGTCCTTTTTGCAACATTATCAAGATTTCAAGATGATGATGAACAATTCAAAAAGATGTTTTATTCCTTTCAGCAAAAATGTGCGATTTTATTAGTGCCATTAAGTATTGGCATTTTTGTCTTTAAAGATCTGGTTACAGCGATTCTTCTAGGTCGTCAATGGGTGGAAGCCGCAACTTTTATAAGCCTTTTAGGAATTATCCAATTTGTAAGAATTCTGATTTGTTACTTTGCAAGTGAAGTTTATAGGTCAAAAGGACAGCCAAAAGTTTCTTTCTTAATTCAAGTTATTTATATTGTAATTTTAATTCCAGTTGTGTATTTCTCATCGCGAAAAGGATTTGAATGTCTATATCAAGTAAGAATTCTTACCTATATTTTGTTTGCAGGTATGCATTTACTTGTATTGAAATTTAGATTTAATTTTAAGATTTTTTCTATGGTGAAAACTATAATGTTCCCTTTGTTTGCAAGTTTAATTATGGGGGCTGTCGGCTATATCTTGTTATTGTGTAAAGATTCAATACTATTTCAGTTCTTATTTGTATTTATATGTATTCTTGTTTATTTTCTTTTGTGTTTATGTTTTAAGGATACAAGAGCCACATTAAAATCTTTTATTCCAAAACATAAATCCTTATTGAATGAGACTCAATCAATGGATAAAATGGATTAAACATAGGATTATGGTAATAAAAAATTATGAAAAACTATCATTACATTTCATTTTTAAGAATATTTTCAATGTTTGCAATTATTGCTGCTCATACAATAGCTACTCCTGTTATATATAATTCGGCTGATTATTCAGTTTTCTGGTTGAATATATCTGTTGTACTGGCAGAAATATGTAGGGGAGGGGTGTATATATTTATAGCTATTAGTGGTGCTTTATTTTTACAACCTGAAAAAGAACTTACGCTTTCTAAACTTTTTAAAAAGTATATATTACGTATTATTCTGGCTCTTTGTATTTTTGGAACACTTTTTGCACTTATGGAAATTGTGTTTACAGAGAAAAAAATTGCATTTCGTCAGATTCCAGAAGCCCTTTTGCGAATGATTCAAAATAAAAGCTGGGGACATTTGTGGTATCTGTATATGCTTGCAGGTCTTTATCTTATTACTCCTTTATTAAAGCGTTTTATTCAAACAGCAACAGATTTAGAAATAAGATATTCCATTGCTGTTATATTTGTATTCAACCTGATTTTTCCTTTGATTGAAAAGTACATAGGTTTAAAAATTGGATTTTATATTCCTTTTGTTGGTACTCCTATTTTATTTTATTTACTGGGATATGCACTACATTCAAAGATTATAAGAATTCCTAATTGGCTATCTATGGTCATGATTGGTTTTACAATTTTTATCTTCATTCTTGAATGTATACTCAATACTGAGATTAACATAACGGGAGTTTATTTTGAAGGTTTCTCAACTACAGCATTTTGCGGTTCATTGATACCAATCGCTTTTTATTCACTTGCTTTAAATTATTGTAAAGATGAAAGCAGACGTTTTGATAAATTTCTTTCTGAACTTTCTTTTGGCGTTTATATATTCCATGCTGTATTTATAAATTTCATATATAAAGTTTTGCATTTAACACCAACAACAATGTCTGTTCCTCTGATGTGGTTGATTGTATTTATTATAACAAGCGTATTATCGCTAATCACAACATATGTTTTGAGACTTATTCCTATTGTCAAAAAATATATATTATAAAAATATGCTTTGTAATGAGTAGTAAAAATGAAAAAACTTTTTTTAATAATTAATAACGATAAATTCTTCCTCTCTCATCGTAAACCAATTGCACTCGCTGCAAAAGAAGCTGGCTATGATGTCACCATAGTAGCCTCTTCAACTGGACTGGAATCACAAATTACAGAATTAGGCATAAAATATATCAATCTTCCGATGAATACAACAGGTATGAACCCAAAAGAAGAATTCAAAACCTATAAATTCTTGAAAAAGTTATATAAAAAAGAAAAGCCGGACATTATCCATCAGGTTGGCTTAAAACCAATTTTATGGGGAACAATTGCTGCTCGTCAATGTGGTATAAAAAATGTAGTAAATGCTGTAAGCGGAACCGGCTTTTTATTTTCCCCGGCCAAAAGAAACAGTATTGTTTCAAAAGGGATTTGTAAGGTTCTATCATTATATTCATCAAAAAAGAATTACAAGTATATTTTTCAGAATACTGATGATGAAAAAGAGTTTTTTAATACCGGAATTATTAAGCATGAACAGGTAACTTTTATCAAAGGTTCTGGTGTTGATTTAAATGATTTTAAATATGTCCCTGAATCAGAAAAAGATAATTTCAAAATAAAATGTGTGTTCACTGGGCGCATGGTAGAAGATAAAGGTGTTCTTGTAATCTTTGAAGCTGCAAAAATACTTAAAGAAAAGTATTCAGAAAAAATTGAATTTTGGCTTTGTGGTGATTTAGACACAAATCCAAAAGCTTTGAAAAAAGAACAGATTGAATCTGAATGTGATGGAACTTATGTAAAATGGCTCGGTTTCCAGAAGAATATTAAAGATATTTTAAGCCAGTGTCACATTATGATTTTCCCTTCTTTCTATATGGAAGGTTTGCCAAAGTCAGTAATTGATGCAGAAGCAGTTGGACTACCTTTAATTACAACTGATTGGGTTGGCTGTCGGGATACTGTCATTGACGGTGAAAATGGATTCTTGATTCCAATAAAAGATGCAAATTCTTTGGCTGAAAAGATAGGAGTTCTTGTTGATGATTCAGATCTTCGTCAGCGAATGGGAAAATCAGCTCGAGAATACGCTGAAAAGTATTTTAGCATAGAAAATGTTGTAAATAAACATCTTGAAATATATAACGAGTTGATTAATAGAGGTTAATTATGTCAAAGGTTTTATTAAATAACAAAACTGTACTTGTAACAGGTGCTGCTGGTTTTATAGGTAGTTACTTGTGTAAAAAACTTCTTGAATCTGTAAATGATGTAAAAATTATAGGTCTCGATTCTATTACAGATTACTATGATGTTTCTCTAAAAGAAGAACGCCTTAAGATGTTAAAAAGTCTTAATAAAGATTTTACTTTTATCAAAGGCGATATCTCAGACAGAAAAACTGTTGATTCAGTTTTTGCAGAATATAAACCTTCTGTTGTTGTAAACCTTGCAGCTCAGGCGGGTGTTCGCTATTCAATTACAAATCCAGAAGCTTACATTCAGTCTAACATGATTGGTTTCTTCAATATTCTTGAAGCTTGTCGTGCTAATCCTGTTGAGCATCTTGTTTATGCGTCTAGTTCAAGTGTTTATGGTTCAAACAAAAAAGTTCCATATTCTACAGAAGACAAAGTTGATAATCCTGTTTCTTTGTATGCTGCAACAAAAAAATCAAACGAACTTTTTGCACATGCATATTCAAAACTTTATAAGATTCCTTCAACTGGCCTTCGTTTCTTTACTGTTTACGGACCAATGGGCCGTCCTGATATGGCATATTTTAAGTTCACAAATAAACTTGTAAAAGGCGAGCCAATCCAGATTTACAACATGGGTGATATGTACCGTGACTTTACTTATGTTGATGATATTGTTACAGGTATTGTAAACGTAATGCAAAAAACTCCAGAAGAAACTGAAGATGGAGCTCCATACAAAGTTTATAATATTGGAAATAACAAACCATCAAGTTTGATGAACTTTGTAGAAATCCTCGAAAACTGCTTAACAAAGGAAGGAATCATTTCTGAGCCAGGTAAAAAAGAACTGTTGCCAATGCAGTCTGGCGATGTGTATCAGACATATGCCGACGTAACTGAACTCGAGCGGGATTTCGGTTTTAAGCCAAGTACTTCTTTGGAAGATGGTTTAAGTAAGTTTGCGGCTTGGTATAAAACTTATTACAAAAAATAATTAGTTATTTTGGATTTACCCGGTTGTAAATTTGATTTTTCTGACTTTTAATATAAAAAATATTGATCTGTAAAAAAGAGTATATGTAAATGATATTTAAAAAGGACAATGATGTATGGAAAATGTGAAGTTAATTCATAATGATGAATATTATCTTAAAGGTATAGCATATTCTTTTTTCTTTCATAGTAGTGATTTGGAAAAAGTAAATAATTATTTTGAAGAACTTTCGCATGACTATAATCAAGCATTTTTTGTAAGAAATGAATCTGCATATACATTAATTGATTACAGAATTCCATTGAATGCAGAAACAAGAATATTTAGATATGGATATGTTTGTGATGTAAGTGAAAATATTTATTCAATTGAAATGAATATTATACAGATAAGTGAAGAATACTTTATAGCTTTAATGATTTTTTATACAAGTGAACAATTTCAAAAAAAAATTAAAGCATTAACAAATTCAAATATATTTGAAGAGGTAAATAAAAAAAATTTAAAATACTTAAAATCTTATTTGCAGCATATAGAAATAAATTTTATAAAGGAAAAGGGAGCAATTTCTTTTAACAGGTTGAGAAAGTTTGAAAAAGATTTAAAGAATGAAGTATTAGGGATACTAAGCAGGTTTTCACTTTATTCTATTGAAAATAGCATATTTACAGATATTTATACTCTCAAAATGAAAAGTATAAAAGCTGAAAAAGAATTCTTAAAAGGTGTAGAGGCTTATTCTGATTATCAGTGTAAGAATAGAATTAATAAAGAAGATTGCTGTATTGTAACTTCGCTGTATGATTTAAGTCTTAATAAAATCTTAGTACCTCAAAGAATTGAGCAGTCCGAAAAGTATAAGTTTTGTAAATCATATTTTTCAATTATACAGAATAGTCTTTTATTTATATCATTTTTATCTTTTATTGTGAAATCAAGACAATACATAGATTCTGTTTCTATAAATCATAAAAAGGATATTGATTATAAAGATACAATTATACAACTTGATAAATACAAATCTTTATTCATGCATTTAAAAAATTTACGAATCATAAAGGAAAACGAATATTTTAAACTTAATAATACCAATATTTCATTTATAGAAGATTTGAACGACCTTCTGACAAAGATTTCAAATAAACAACAATCTCTTGAGTTATATTTTTCAAGAAGTAATTTAAAAACGGTTGAAAAAGTGAACAAACGGCTTTTGGTATTTTCAGCATTATCACTTTTAGTTGCTGTTGCAGGAGTTCTTGTTTCCTATTTTAATTTACATTACAAAAATGCAAATGAAGAAAAAGAAAGAATTATAATTATTAAAGAATAAAATAATAAAACTTATAAAATTCCCCGTTGAGGGGGTAGCGAAAGACACCGCAGGCGGAGCCGAGGAGGCTGGAGCGAGGGGGAGGCTTCCCCCGCTTTTCTGATATTTGATGACAATTCTGGTGAAGTGATTTATAATTAAGGAAAACTATAGAAGAAAGGAAGTGTTTATATGAAACGATGGTATCTTTTTTCTGGGATTCTGGCGGCGCTGCTGGGGCTTCTGGTGATTATTTTTCCTGCTTTCTGGATTAAGCTCGTTGTTGTGATTATTGGGCTTGCGGCGATTGGGTATGGAATTTACAGTCTGAAGTTTACCAAGGTTATTTCTGATGATGCGGGCTACCGTAAAACTATTCTGATTAAGAGTATTGTAAGTATTGTTGCTGGTGCGATGGCTGTGCTTTTTCCGCTTGCGATTGGCGGCGCGGCCTGGTCTGCTATGATCTGGGTGCTGATTTTTTACCTGCTGCTTTCTGGTGCTGCGGGCTTTTATGCTGCGGCTCTGCTGAAGGATTCCGGGGTTGAACGTAAGCGCTATATCATCGAAAATCTTCTGCTTCTGGCTGTTGCTGTTGTTCTGATTCTGATATCCCCACGTTCTCTGGGCAACGCTATTATCCGCCTGATTGGTATTATTGTTCTGGTTGGCGGCCTGTGTCTGATTCTTTTTGACGTTTTTTCAAACCGCAACGTTGTAGAAGGCGAAGTGGTTGAGGTGAAGGATGAGGAAGTAAAGCCTGCTGATGAAGAGAAGCCGGCTGACGGCGAGTAATTGAAAGTAACGTAATTTTCAGTTATTATATAAGAACTGTTCGCATTCCGGGCAGTTCTTAATTTTTTAACAAAGAGGGTAAATATGGCACATTGCGTAGTTCCTGCTGCTGAAGAAATTTTGGACAAGGAGTATCCTGTTCTCGACAAAGGTTTTGTTCGTCTTGTAGATTATTTTGGTGGAGACCAGCGTATTGTTCAGTCTGCCCGTGTTTCATATGGTGAAGGAACTAAATCTGTGAGCCAGGACGGCGCCCTCATTGATTATCTTTTGCGTCATCAGCATACTTCTCCGTTTGAGCAGGTTGTAATGACTTTCCATGTTAAGATGCCTATTTTTGTTGCCCGTCAGTGGGTTCGCCATCGTACTGGCCGCATGAATGAGGTGTCTGGCCGTTACTCTATTATGAAAGAAGAATTCTATGTTCCTGCTGAAGACAAGGTTGCTCCTCAGAGTAAGGACAATAAGCAGGGCCGCTGCAACGAAGCTTTTGATAAGGAAACTGCTGATAAGATTATTGCTCAGCTTGTGGCTGGTCAGAAGGAATCTTACGAAAACTACAGCGAGCTTTTAGACAGTGGTCTTGCCCGCGAAATTGCACGTATAAATCTTCCTCTTTCTTTATACACTGAATTTTACTGGGAGATGGATCTTCACAATCTGTTCCACTTCCTTAAGCTCCGTCTGGATTCTCATGCTCAGTATGAAATCCGCGTATATGCTGAAGTAATCCTTGAGATGTGCCGCAAGGTTGCACCTATGGCTACTGAAAGCTTCATCAACCATATGAATGAGGGTGTAAACTTCAGTGGTGAAGAAATGGATGCTTTGCGTAAGGTACTTGCCGGTGAGCCGAACCCTCTCGAAGGCAAGAAACTTGACCGCTTTAACGAAAAAATTAAGACTGGGGTTCAGTTGTAGAAAACTCCACGTCATTGCGAGTGCAGCGAAGCAATCTAAAAATGGATTGCTTCGCTGCGCTCGCAATGACGAAATATAAATACTATGAAGAAACTATTTTTACCTTTAATCATTCTTTTTACCCTCTTCTTTACTGCCTGCAGTGACAAGGTGATGGGCTACTCTGTTGTGCTCTGGACTATTCCTGACCAGCAGATTAAAAGTGGTGACACTGTTCCTGTTTACATCAAATCTAATATTTCGCATGTATATGTAATTGGAAATAAAAACGGCGAGAAGCTTGAGGTGGCTTTGTGGCAGCTTACTGAACCTGTGAGAAAAAGTAAGGTTAAGGCTGTTGCTGCTAAGTATGCTGAAAATGCGGCTACTTATGCTTCTGTAAAACTGGACGGGCTTCCTTGCCGTGCTGAACCTGTAAATACTGCTAAGCAGGTTTATCGTCTCCGAAAGGGTGAGGTTATTAAGATTCTCTACAAGGGTAATGGTCAGGCTCCTATGGCTGGCAAAACTGCTCTTGAGGGTGACTGGTACCGCATTCTCACTGGCGACGGTACTATGGGCTGGTGCTTTTCTTACAATCTGAATCTTTATGAAACGGATGCAACCGGTCAGCGTGTTGGCGGTGGTGAAATTGTTGAAGCTCAGGAAGAAGATGCTCACTGGGATACTATTGTGGCTAATACCTGGTATCCGGATTATTTCCGCACTATGATTGACAGCCATAATATTGACCTTGGTCTTATTCATCCGCTTTATAAATTTACTATTGATTTAGAAGGCAAGAAGGTTTCTCTGAATACTAATGAGATTCATGAGAGCTGGGATTATGATGGCTTTACTAAGACAGATGACAATGAATATTCGTTGAACGGCATCTCTATGAAGATTATATATCGCCGTGCAAACTACATTGTTCTTCGCTATACTGATGCAAGCGGTAAGCCTCAGGACCTCAACTTTGTTACTTTGTCTGAAAGTGTTGCTGATATTGTTAATGCAGAAAAGGAACGCCGTTCTCAGGCTTATATGCAAATCTGGTCTCACGGCCCGATTTTCTCAAGTTCTAGCTATGGTAAGATTTCATTCAATGAAGACGGTTCTTTCCGCTGGAATGGCTTTAAGCTGCTTGTTCCTTCTGTAATTGATGCAGGAACCAAGAGTACCGGTTCTGCTTTGGTTAAGTATTCGCTTTCTAAAGATCTGGCTGCTTCTTACGATGGTGTTCTCACTATGAAATTTGATGGAATGAGTCGCGAAGTAAACTTCCTTTACAAACTGGAAAATGGAGCTTTGCGTCTCGAAGATACTACGGGTGCAACTTTAAGCGGAAGTCAGTTGAAGAGCCGCGGTGTGAGCCCGGTTATTGTTTACATGAAGAAATAATATGGCATTTGTACAATTTTCCCAGGTCTCACTGGCATTCGGTGACCGGGATATCTTAAAAAATGTAACTATCAATTTACAGACTGGCTCTAAGGTTGCGCTCACTGGTGCAAACGGAGCCGGCAAATCTACTCTCATAAAGGTTCTGGCTGGTCTTGTTCCGCCGGATAGCGGAAGCCGCGCTGTTCAGAAGGATTGTCGCATTGCATATCTGCCTCAGAGCGGACTTACTCATCACGGCTGTACTTTGCGCGAAGAAGCTGATAAGGCTTTTGAGTTCGGCTATGAGATGCAGAGAAAAATCGATGAGATCGGTTCTCAGCTGGAAGCAGGGCAGGGTAATACTGATGCTCTTGTAATTCAGCAGTCGGAGTTGATTCAGGCTCTTGATGATTCGGGCTGGCACCGGCGAGATGCTATGGCGGAGAGCGTTCTGCTTGGTCTTGGTTTTAGCCGCTCTGATTTTGACCGCGACACTGCCGAGTTCTCCGGCGGATGGCAGATGCGTATTGCTCTGGCGAAGGCTCTTATGCAGGGGCCGGACATCCTGCTTCTCGACGAACCTACAAACTATCTTGATATTGAAGCAAGAAGCTGGCTTGAGCAGTTCCTGCAGAATTTCCGCGGCGGCTTTTTACTTGTCAGCCATGACCGTTATTTTCTTGATGTTACTATAAACGAAGTTTATGAACTTTTTAACGGCGACCTTAAGCGCTATCCCGGAAACTTTTCGCACTATGAAAAAGTGCGCGAGGTTGAACTTAAAACTCTGATTGCCGCTTACGAGCAGCAGCAGGAAGAAATCAATAAACTTGAAGATTTTATCCGCCGCTTCGGCTATAAGGCTACTAAGGCTGCCCAGGCTCAGGAATACATGAAAAAGCTTGAGAAGATGGAACGCATTGAGATTCCTGAATCTCTGAAAAAAATCCATTTCAGTTTTCCGCCGGCTCCGCATAGTGGCAGACTTGTAATGAGGCTTCATGATATTACGAAGTCTTACGACGGCAAAACGAATGTTCTCGATAAACTTGAACTGACTCTTGAAAACGGCGAGCGGCTTGTTGTTGCCGGACGCAACGGTGCGGGTAAGTCTACTTTGCTGCGAATTATTGCAGGTGAAGACAGTGCATTTACCGGTGAGGTTGTACCGGGTGCCGGCGTAAAGGTAGGCTACTTCTCGCAGGATAACGCCGAGACTATTAAAGGAAAAGAAACAATTTTAGACTACCTCGAAGCAAGGGCTCCTCTTGAGCTGATTCCAAAGCTCCGTGATATGCTTGGTGCTTTCCTGTTCCGCGGTGACGATGTATATAAATCTCTGGACGTTTTGAGCGGTGGAGAAAAGAGCCGTATTGCATTGCTGCAGCTGCTGCTTAGCCCTGTAAATCTTCTCGTTCTTGATGAACCTACAAACCACCTCGACATCCATTCTAAGGACGTTCTGCTTCAGGCTCTCCGCGGTTTCGGCGGCACTGTAATTTTCGTAAGCCATGACCGCGGATTTATCGAGCAGCTTGCCACAAAGGTTCTGCACCTCGAGCACGGCCAGTACAAATATTTTGTCGGCGGTTACGAGTTCTACATGGAGCAGATGGAAAAGCAGGAAAATACAGAAGGAGGGGAAGGTTTACCCCGCTCTAATGGGGAAGCCGTTAAAAAACAAGCTGCGGCAGCGGGTTGTTTTAGGCTTGACCTTCAAAATGCGCACAATCAGGCTATGCCTGATTGTCCTTCGTTGGAGAACTCGGCGAAGCCTGCTCAGCTTTCCTGGGAAGAACAGAAACGTCTCGAATCCGAGCGCCGCAAGATTGAAAAAGAAGTAGCCCGCCTCGAAGCCAAAATCTCCGAACTGGAAGCAAAAAAATCCGAGCTCGAAAACAAAATGGCCGACCCTGCGGTATATTCAAATGGAGAAAAAGCAAAAGCTGTTCAGCGCGAGATAGAAGCCGTGACCACCCAAATCGACGAGACCACCGCCGCCTGGGAAGCCGCTGCCGAAAAACTGGGATAAGGAGATAGTAAAATGGAAGCAGCACTTTATTTAATTCCCGTAACCTTGGGCGAGACTGAAATCTCTCAGGTTCTGCCACCTTATAATCATGACATCATTGTGGGCATTAAGCATTTTATCGTAGAAAATATCCGCTCGGCACGGCGCTTTTTGAAGAAGACTGAAAAGGCGATTGATATAGATGAGCTTACTTTTTACGAGCTCAACCGTCATACAGACCGCAAGTTTATCGGCGAGTTTCTGGAGCCGCTCAAAAAAGGCCTTCCTGTTGGAATCATCTCTGAGGCGGGCTGCCCTGCCATTGCCGACCCGGGAGCCGATGTGGTTGCCATAGCTCAGAGCCGCGGCTACAAAGTTGTTCCTCTTGTTGGTCCTTCTTCTATTATTATGTCTGTTATGGGAAGTGGCTTTAATGGCCAGAGTTTTGCCTTCAACGGCTACCTTCCAGTGGAAGTTCCTCTGCGAATTAAAGCTCTCAAAAAACTGGAGCAGAAAGTTCAGAACGAAAATCAGACTCAGCTTTTTATTGAAACACCATATCGCAATGCCAAGATGATTGAAACAATTCTTGGCGCCCTGAATCCAAAAACAAAACTGTGTATTGCGGCAGGCATCACCTGCGCCGAAGAATACATTAAGACCCGTACCGTTGCCGAATGGAAAAAAGAAAAACTTCCAGACCTCGGTAAAATCCCCGCCATCTTCGTAATTGGCAAATAGAAAATTAATCGTCATGCAGAACAACTACCCGTCATGCTGAACTTGTTTCAGCATCTATAAAAATAGACCCCGAAACAAGTTCGGGGTGACGGTATATGCCGGGATGCCGGTGAGTCTTTACGTCAATCTTGTATTCCATTATATTGTAACAATGGATTTTGCCTTTATTCAAAAAGTCTTGCCGATGTACAGGGAAGCGGCGGTTCTTACGCTGCGGCTTGCACTCATTGGAATTCTTTTATCCCTGGTGCTTGGACTTGTCTGCGCTCTTGTAAAATATTTTAAGGTGCCGGTGCTGCGCCGAATTGTTGGCGCCTACATTGAGCTCTCTCGCAACACACCTCTTTTGATTCAACTCTTTTTTCTTTACTTTGCTTTTCCGAGAATGGGAATCAAACTGAGTTCTGTTCAGTGTGCAATCATCGGACTTACATTTCTGGGCGGTTCTTACATGGAAGAGACCTTCCGTTCCGCCCTCGAATCAGTTTCCAAAATTCAGATAGAAAGTGCCCAGTGTATCGGCCTTACACCTCGTCAGGTTACCCAGTACGTAATTTTACCCCAGGCTGTTTCTGTTTCAATCCCAGGCTTCTGTGCAAACGTTATGTTTATGATTAAGGAGACTTCGGTATTTTCTGCCGTTGCCCTTGCTGACCTAATGTACGTTGCAAAAGATTTAATTGGACTTTATTACAAAACAGAAGAGTCTCTGCTTCTGCTCTGTCTTGCATATTTTATCCTGCTCTTGCCGATTTCCCTGATTGCGGCATTTGCCGAAAGGAGGCTGCGTTATGCCCAGTTCGGACGTTAATATGATTGAAGCAATCAGACAGGCCTTTGGCGTTCTCACAATGGGAACAAACTTTATACGTCTTATGGGCGGCCTCTGGGTAACCGTCTGGATTGCTCTTGTTTCAGTTGCTTTTTCTATTGTTCTTGGTTTTTTGTTCGGCATGCTGATGACTATGAAGAACCGTGGTGTACGTGCCCTTTGCCGCATCTATCTTGAGTTTATGAGAATCATGCCTCAGATGGTTCTTCTCTTCCTTGCTTATTACGGACTTACCCGCATGTTCAATATTTCTTTGAGCGGCGAGGCTGCAAGTATTCTGGTTTTTACCCTCTGGGGAACTGCTGAAATGGGCGACCTGGTCCGTGGTGCCCTCGAAAGCGTGCCGAAACATCAGTACGAAAGCGGGCGAGCAATCGGGCTCACAGAACGCCAGATTTTCTTCTACATAATAATTCCACAGACCCTGCGCCCGCTCCTGCCATTGAGTATGAACCTCATCACCCGTATGATAAAAACCACCTCGCTGGTAGTTTTTGTCGGTGTAATAGAAGTTGTAAAAATCGGTCAGCAGATTATTGAGGCCAACCGCCTTACTGTGCCAACCGCCAGCATCGCAGTCTACTTCGTAATTTTCATGATGTATTTTTTCGTCTGCTGGATTTTAAGCCTGGCAGCCCGTGCAGTGGAGAAGAGACAGAAGAAATAGGAGATCTAAAATGGCATTACTTGAACTTAAAAATATAAGGAAATCTTTCGACCAGAACGTAATTCTTAAAGACCTTTCACTCACCGTAGAGAAGGGCGAGGTCATTGTAATTCTCGGACCGTCGGGCTGCGGTAAATCGACACTGCTTCGTTGCATCAACGGCCTGGAAACAATTCAGGGTGGCGAAATCCTCCTGGACGGCGAAGTAATTTCTAACCGCAAAAAAGACATGCACCTTATCCGCCAGAAAATCGGTATGGTTTTCCAGAGCTACGATTTGTTTCCCCACCTCACTGTAATGAAAAATCTTTTGCTTGGTCCAAAGCACGCCCACGAAATGAATTTCAACATGGACGAGGTCCAGAAAGAAGCCGAGGCCTGGCTTGAACGCGTAGGCCTTGCCGACAAGAAAAACTCATATCCACGGCAGCTGTCGGGCGGCCAAAAGCAGCGAGTTGCAATCGTCCGCATGCTCTGTATGCACCCCGAAGTTATGCTCTTCGACGAAGTTACCGCCGCCCTCGACCCCGAAATGGTCCGCGAAGTCCTCGATGTTATGATGGATCTTGCCAACGACAAAAAGACCATGCTCATAGTTACCCACCAGATGCAGTTTGCCCGTGCCGTTGCCGACAAAATCGTCTTCATGGACGCAGGCGAAATTGTCGAAGTCTCCACCCCAGAAGAGTTCTGGACAAATCCAAAGACAGAGCGTGCAAAGAAATTCCTGAGCAACTTCGAGTTTGAGAGTCGCAGAAAATAATTTATTCTAGTAAATCATTTTTCATTTTTTGCAAAAGAGAGTATTTGTTATCGTTATGAAATATGTCGTTTTCGATTTGCTCTTCTGTAGCTGGAATTATTGAATTTGAAGTTGTAGTTTTCTGATTATTTAATAATTTACATATTTTTTCTATATGTGAACGGGGATATCGTTTTCTTAAGTCAATAAGATAGAGTCCGTTCATTTTTATTGCCTGGGAGTTATACCGTTCTTCAAGTTGAAATAGATTAATGATTTGCTTGTTATGTGAGTTATTATCAGTATCAAAACTGAGTTTATATATTTCGGCAGTTTTCTGAGATAAGGGGGAATAATGCCAGATTTCATATTTATTTTCAGATTTTGAAATCTTAGGAAGAAAACGTATTGTTACCATTTCCTTGAAATTGTATTTTTGACTTACGGGAGAACATTTTAATAAATTGCTTTTGTTATTCTTATTGATTTGTATTACTTCTGCCTTTTTTACTCTTTCATTACAATATTGACATGAAGGGACAAAGTTATACAACGAAAGTGCAAAAAAAGGATACAAAGATTTTGGAAAGAAATGATCTAAATCATAAATACTCTTCTTTTTTTCATTATATTCATAAAAACCTGTGAAAGCGGAATCACAGTATGGACATCGCCAAAGTTCTAGGTCATTTGTATATTTATTAAAAAAATCTTGGATTTTATGATATTTCCCTTCATAGTTAAATATTTTTTTATTTTCAATTTCTTTTATAAGAGAATTATTAATCGCAAAATTACAGTCTGCAAGAATTTCAACTAATTCTTCGTAAGGAGCAATAAATAAGTCTTTTAATTCATATTGCTTTAGTTTAGAAAATCCAGAATATTTTGAAATCAGATTTTCCCAAGAAGTTTTTAGTTTTTTATATTTTTTTGAATCTTTTATGTCTTTTTTTATCGAAAAAAGAGTTTTAATGTATTCTTCTTCAAACGATTTTTTATCTATTTTTTCAAATAGTTCTAAATATTTAATTCGATTCATTTTTTATTTTGTTCCTCAAGAATTTCTAATTTTTCAATTTTTACCTGAAGTTCCTTTTTTCTTCTTGCAAAGTAACTTTCTCCTTGCATTGATGCAATAATATTTTGGAATGTTGTTCTTAAGTAATCATCTGCAAGATTATTGACGAAAGTTAATAAATTTTTTACTTCATTGTTGTTATCTTCCGATAATCCTTTTTCAATCACATTTTTTGGGGGTAGGTATTTACTTTTGATAGAGTTTTTTTCTTCTTTAGTTTTTTTGACGTCGTTCAAATTATTATAGTCTTTTAATATTTCATTGATCTTTTTTTCTGCAACAGCACCTATCGAAGATTCCATAAAAAATTGATTGTGCAATAAATCGTAGAAATTTGCTCCAAGCGTTTTGGTAGTAAAATCCTTTTTGGTTCCTTCTGTCAGGCTGAGGAGATTAGTTTGTGGTATATCACTTAGAATAAAAGGTGAGTGAGTTACGATGGTTATATTGATTGATTTTACGTTTGAAAAATTGCTGCGTTCAATAACGCCTAATAGTTTTTGAATAAAAGTTCTTTGAAATTCTGGATGATAGTACAATTCAGCTTCATCGAATACAAGATTGATATATTGATAGCCAATTTTATTGGAACTGGATGCATTTTTTATATGGTATACAGCATAGCTAAGAGAGTTCATTAATTGACTTTCACCGGAACTTAAAGATGCAAGTGTTTTATCATTTTCAAAGTACAGCTCTTTATTAAAATATGGGGGAAGAAGATTTATAAATATATTGTCATAACTATAAGCAAGATTCTTCTTATTTATGAAATTTATAAATGTATCAGAATCTTTTTTTGAGTCGTCTATTACAATAATATTTTTATTATTGAAAATTCCTTTTATCGTTTTATTTCCGATGTAAAAATCAAGATTGTTTAGAAATTTAATACACTGTTTGATCTTCAGATTCATAAAGTTTGTTGCTGTTTTTGGATCCAACAATTCTTGAATTAGTTCTTCTATTATATTCATAAAAGAAGCTGGATCAGATTCATATTTGTTTAATACTTTGTATTTTAATTTAGGTTCTGTTGAAGTGTGATTCGATTTATCTAAAAATCTATTGGCATATTCATCATAAAACATGCACATTTTCAGAATCTTGTAAGCTAAATAGTTTAATGTGTTTTCTTGAATCTGGTCCCAAATAACATCCTTATCAAGATTATTTATTAACGGATCTTTGTATTCAGTTATTTTTTCTGGAGTGAATAAAATAGCCTTCCATTTCTCTTTTATTTGCTTGTGAATTAAGTTTATAAATGCAGAATCATATAAGTCTTGATAGGATACATCGTCTTCTTCATTTTCTGTATTTCGTATTGTATTTATGAGCTTATTCGTTATCACTTTTTCATATGATTTTTTTTCTTTTAATTGATAGCAATATTTTATTGGTTGTTGATTTTCTACAAAGTTCTTTTTTGTTTCTGCATATACTAATAAGGATAGAGTTGTAATTCTTTCTTTTGCAAGGTTTAATTCTTTTCTTGTATCTACGGTTGCACAGTTGTCTTGTTTATAAGGAACTAAAACGATAGGTGTAAAGTAACCATCATTTTTATGGAATAACGTATTCATCCATAATTCTTCTTTTGTACCAAAATCTGAAGAGACTGTAGAATTTGAATATAAGCTATAATTTGTTCCCACAGTATAAAAAAGATTCATTTTTAATATTTCTAATAATTCTTTTTCGTAGTCTAAATAATTTGTACTTGTAACATCAGTCTCTTGATCCATCAAATTAAATTTATTTTCAAGCACGTTTTCTTTTTCATGTTTTTTATTGATTTTAATTAATGAAATTTTTCCAATAAAATTTTGTTCTTTTTTTAGAATTTTCCATTTTTTGTTTTCTTCAACCTTTATTTGGTATAGTTCTTCATCTAAGATATAATATAGTTCTGCATTAAAGCCAGTCGACCAAATTGGGGTAAAATCCTGGTTGTATGATTTTAGATAATGCTGTACTTTGCAAGCCAGGTTATTTATTATTCTGTATTCAAGAGAGAGTAAACTTGATTTTCCTGAACCATTTTTGCCTACAATGCAGTTTATGTTGACTGCTGGTCTGTTGTCTATCTTATATAGGAAATGGTTGAAGTTTTGATTTTCGTTGATATTCTTTAAGAAGCTGGTATATGTGTTTTTATCAAATTTTTCCGTAAAAAAATTATGACAATCTGGTATTTCACCAAATGGATACCAGCAGTACTTGTCTGAACCGTATTGTTCTTCCGTTTTTAAATTTTTTATAACTTTTGGGTCACCGCTATTTAAATAGATACCTAAGATTTGCATTTTTTAATCCTAATTTTTCTTTTTATTATTAACCATAAAGTCAAATAAGTCCAGTAATAAAATTTATTAAAAAAACGCATTAAACCTATTGATTTAGTAGGTAATAACGTGCTATAAGTAATCATCTTGAAACTTTAGAGAGGTGAACTTATGAAAAAATCGATTAAGACTATTATAGCGCTGGGCCTTCTTGCTCTGACTTCTGTTTCTGCTTTTGCTAAGAGCAAGGCTAAGTACCGCACTGTTGAGCAGATTAAGAAAAGTGGAACTATTAAGATTGCTGTTTTCAGTGATAAGAAACCATTCGGCTATGTTGATGAATATGGCCAGTATCAGGGCTACGATGTTTACTTTGGAAACCGCATAGCTAAGGATCTTGGCGTAAAGGTTAAGTATGTTCCTGTTGAAGCTGCTGCCCGTGTTGAGGTTCTAGAGACTGGTAAGGTTGACCTTGTTCTTGCTAACTTTACTGTTACTCCAGCCCGCGCAGAAAAGGTTGATTTCGCTCTTCCATATATGAAGTGTGCTCTTGGTGTTGTTTCTAATGACAAGGATTTGATTACTAAACCTGAAGATTTGAACGGCAAGACTTTGATTGTTTCTAAGGGAACAACTGCTGAAACTTATTTTACAGAAAATTATCCAAAGGTAAATCTTTTGAAGTTCGATCAGTATTCAGAAGCTTACAATGCTTTGCTTGATGGTCGTGGAGTTGGTCTTTCAACTGATAACACTGAGGTTCTTGCATGGGCTATTGAAAATCCTGGTTTTTCTGTAGGAATTGAATCTCTTGGTTCTCTTGATACAATCGCTCCTGCTGTAACTAAGGGAAACACTTCTCTCTTGAACTGGATTAATGATGAGATTAAGGCTCTTGCCGGCGAAAAGTTCTTCCATGCTGATTATGAGGCAACTCTTCGCGCTGTTTATGGTCCTAAATCTGATGCAGATTCTCTCGTTGTTGAGGGCGGAAAGCTTTAATTTTCCGGTGGTTGAGCCTGTCGAAAACACCTTACAAAGAAGTTAATTCTTCTGCATTTGCCCGGATGGCTTTCTGTCTGTCCGGGCTTTTTTTTCATATTCCCATTTACATAGAGATACAAATTTTTCTATAATTGCAAAAACGTAATATCAAAAGCGAGGAATTTATGAAAAGATTTTATCCTAAGTCAATTATAGCTGCATTTATTTTTTGCCTTGTACTGACTTCGTGTGCATCAACTCCTTCGGCTTCGAAGAAGGCTCCTGCAATTCTTACCAAAACTGACAGCCGCGCTTTCTGGCGCATCGACGGAACCGACAAAAAGGGTAACCCAAGTACTGTTTATATTCAGGGAACTTTCCATCTTGGTGATGAAAGAATTTTCCCTCTTTCTGAAGAAGTTCAGCAGGCTTTTATAAATGCAGACCGCCACGCCGGTGAGATTTCAACTCAGGGCTATATCGATCTTGCAGCAGCTGGACCTCAGCTTAATGCTCCAAACAAGGACGGAAAGCTTGTAACTGATTATCTTACAGAAGAAGAAAAAGCTTTCGTTCAGATGGCTTTCGGCGAGAATCTTGCAATTGTAGATCCTCTTGAGCCATGGCAGATTAAAACAGCCCTTGCTCTTTTAATTTATACAAACACGGGCCTCAGTGCAGAGTACGGCCTTGATAATAGTTTTGTCGCAACTCTTTCTCAGAATAATTGCGAGTGGGATGGTCTTGATGAACTTCAGGTTCAGCTTGATATCATCACTTTTGGTGACTACGACACTCAGATTAAAATGCTCAAGGATATTCTTAAAGTTTTCCTTGATGAAAAAGAATCTGAGGAGCTTACAAAGTCAACTGTTGAACTTTATGAAAGCTACGTAACTGATGACATGAAGAAGATGGAAAAGCTTCTTACAAAATCAAACAAAAAAGATGAAGACTCAGACCAGCTTTATATTGATTACAATCACATGGTATTCCGTGACCGAAATCAGGAGTGGGCTCAGGACATCACAAACTATCTTGATGAAGGCGGAACAACCTTTATCTTCGCAGGCTGTGGTCACTGGCTCGGTCCAGATTCAACCTTCAAATTCTTAAAGAAGATGAAGACTATCAAATAAGAAAAAATACCATATTAAAAAAAGCTTTCCTTGACTTGGAAGGCTTTTTTATGTTACATTCATTGCATTGGACCAGATGCCCTTCAAGTGTCTATCGCAAAACCCCGTCAGAGGAGGAATCCAGCAGCGGTATGCGTTTAGAGCTGTGCTTGGGATTATCTGGTCCTTTTTTATTTTAAAAACTCAGTAATTAGTACTTCCACCTGGCGGGTGCGCAGGTTGAGGCAGAGAAAGTCCGGGTGGTATATGTCGCCATTTTTGAGTTCCAGGGGGAACTCGTAGCGGTATGGGATCTTGTGCCGGTAGAGCGAGTCTGCAATTATGACCTCAGACTTGGAACGCACGCGTTCTCCGCGGGCTGTAAAGAACTCCGGCGCGTCTGGTGCAAAAGGTCGGGGGTGACACTTTACGTTGCGCCAGAGTTCTGCGTATTGTTCGTCTGGCAGGGTTGCAGGTGTAATAAGGAGACGGCGGGCGCGGCACTGAGTTTCGTAGAGGGCGGGGATTTGGGGACCAGCGGCCGCAAGAAGACCTTCGATTGCAGTTATCTGGCGGCGCAGAATCTTTATCAGATTCTGGTCGTATTGTTTTTGAACAAGTTGTCTGGCAAACTGGAGCTGCGAGTGGGGGATGTAGGTGCCTCTGGTGTCTCCCCGGTCGGTGATATTGTAATACTGCAGCTTGCGGCCTCCGTGGG
Organism: Treponema bryantii; assembly: GCF_036492245.1. NCBI lineage: Bacteria > Pseudomonadati > Spirochaetota > Spirochaetia > Treponematales > Treponemataceae > Treponema > Treponema bryantii. Next base: position 766,341 of record NZ_AP025286.1, read on the forward strand.
CTTGCGCAATGCGCAGGTGGCCTTCTGGAGCTTTTTTCAATAATCGAAGTTTCTTGTTGAGCAGTTAAGTTAATTCCTGCTGTCGATTTTTCAGTTTTTCAGTGAAATCTTCGGGTGGAAGTTCTTCATAATTCAATTTTTTTCTCCTTTTTCGGCCATGTGGGCCTATAAAAAGTGTTTGTGGAATTGTTTTATAGGCCCAAAGTCCCTGTGCAGGCCAAGGGGGCGGAGGTCCGGCGCTTTTGGGGGAACTCGGAAAACTCATGGATTCTCAGGACAGCCTGCCCCCGCAGAGGGGGTAGCGGACAAGACCGGAAGGAGTGAGCGAGCCGGAGGCGAGCGAGGGACTGAGGACTTGGGAACGAGGGGGATTCTTCCCCCCCTTTTTTTATTATAGGAAAAAACACTTATTCTATTGAACGAAACATAAAAAATCATTAAATTATACATTGGTATACGAGGGTCTCTTGGAGAGGCTGTTGTATATACAGAAATTGGTCCGGTGCCTGTGTGGGTGCAGGGCCTGATAGGAGTTTTTAATGACTGTATCTGACATTAAACATGCTGGTATTAAGGCATGGATCGAAGAATGTGTTAAGATGTGTGAACCTGACGAAGTTGTTGTTGTTGACGGTTCTACAGCTGAATATGACCGCCTTATGAAAAAGTGTGTAGACGCTGGTTTGGCTACACCTTTGAAGGCAAAAGAGAACTGTTTCTTGTTCCGTTCTCTTCCAAGCGACGTTGCTCGTGTTGAATCAAGAACTTTCATCTCTTCTAAGAAGGAAGAAGATGCTGGTCCTACAAACCACTGGATTGACCCAGTTGAACTCAAGGCTACAATGAAGGGATTGTATACAGGTTGTATGCACGGTCGTACAATGTATGTAATTCCATTCTGCATGGGTCCACTCGGATCTCCAATCGCTAAATACGGTATTGAGCTTACAGACTCTGAATACGTTGTATTGAACATGGACATCATGACACGTGCCGGTGAAAAGGTATGGCAGTACGTTGGTACTGACGGTGACTGGGTTCCATGTCTCCACTCTGTTGGTAAGCCACTTAACAATGGTGAAAAAGACAACGGCATCTGGCCTTGTGCTGATGTTGAACACAAATACATTTCACAGTTCCCAGAAGAGCACCTCATCTGGTCTTACGGTTCTGGATACGGTGGAAACGCTCTTCTTGGTAAGAAGTGTTTCGCTCTTCGTATTGCAACTGTTATCGCTCGTGAAGAGGGATGGCTTGCAGAACACATGCTTATTCTTAAGCTCACAAACCCTAAGGGTGAAGTAAAATATGTAACAGGTGCTTTCCCAAGTGCTTGTGGTAAAACAAACCTCGCTATGTTGATTCCTACTATCCCAGGATGGAAGGTTGAAACTGTAGGTGATGATATTGCATGGATGAAGTTCGGAAAAGACGGACGTCTCTACGCTATCAACCCAGAAGCTGGTTTCTTCGGAGTTGCTCCAGGAACTTCTGCTGAATCTAACAAGAACGCTCTTATTTCTGCTGAAAAGAATACTATCTATACTAACTGTGCTCTTACTGAAGACGGTGATGTATGGTGGGAAGGAATCGGATATCCTGCAAAGGGTAAGCTTGTTGACTGGAAGGGAAATACTCGTGATGCTCTTCCTAAGGACAAGTCTCCTAAGGGTGAAGAATTTGCTCATCCAAACGCACGCTTTACAGCTCCTGCTAAGCAGTGTCCATGTATCGCATCTGACTGGGAATCTCCAGAAGGTGTACCTATTTCTGCTATCCTCTTTGGTGGTCGCCGCCCTTCAACTGTACCTCTCGTACACCAGGCTCGCTCTTGGAACCACGGTGTATTCCTTGGATCTATCGTAGGTTCAGAAATTACTGCTGCTTCTACAATCAACGCTGCTGAAGTTGGTAAGATCCGCCGCGACCCATTTGCTATTCTCCCATTCTGTGGATACAACATGGGTGACTACTTCCAGCACTGGATTGATGTTGGTGCTAAGGCTGATCAGGACAAGCTTCCTAAGATCTTCTACGTTAACTGGTTCCGCAAGGACGAAAACAATCCAGACCTTCCAGGTGGATTCATGTGGCCAGGATACGGTGACAACAGCCGCGTTCTCCAGTGGATTTTCGACCGCTGTGACGGCGTTGACAATGCAGTTGATACACCAATCGGACTTATGCCAAAAGATGGTGCTATCAATACTGACGGTCTTGCTGACTGCTACAAGAAGACTCTTCCAGAAATCCTCAAGGTTGATGTTGAAGGATGGAAGAAAGAGGTTAAAGATATTCGTGAGAACCACTATCCAAAATTCGGTGCTCACCTTCCAAAAGAGCTCAACACTATTTTGGATGACCTCGAAAGCCGCTTGAACAAAGCATAGTGTTATATAATAAATAACAGATCCCGCTCATGATTTACCGTGGGCGGGATTTTTTTTGATGTAATATGATTCGAAAATATTTACCGACCATTGCTGCCTTTTTACTTCTTGTTTTTACCTCTTGTGTGAGCCGTCCGCAGTTTTCTGTTGAAGACGAGGCTCTTTTATATCCTGTTTCATCTTATGTTCCGGATTCTTTTGAATGGCAGGAGGTTTGCCCCGGCATCTCCCGTTTTGATTACAAAAACTCCGGGTTCCCCATAATTTACCACGTTGTAAAAATTGATCTGACTCTCGCCGGGCTTTCTCTCTCTTGTTTCCCGGACAAAGGTGGTGCTCAGCCGTTTATTTTCCGCGGCCTTAAAACTAAAAACTTTGCGAAAAAATATGATTGCACTGTGGCTGTAAACCTTTCTCCATTTGCAGGAAAGAACGGTGCCTGGGATTTAGCTGCAAAACTTGGTACTTCCCGACAGATTGTCGGAGTTCATGTTGCAGACGGCCTGTTGCTTTCTGCTCCTGTGGAGCGTTATGCGGCTATTTATTTCAAGAGTGAGGTTGATGATGTTGGTCAGAATTACTGGCTGGCCTCAATAGAAAAAAATCAGTCTGAAAAAGCTGCGTCAGAAAGTGATTATGCTTTCGGTGGTTTTTATGTAGTTCTCGAAAACGGTGAGGTAATTGATTCCTTCCGCCGAAATCATGATACAAGAACAGGCTTTGGAATTTCTGACGCCGGTAAAACTTTATTTATTATGGTTGCAGAAGGCGAAAACACCTCAAAAAGTGAAGGGCTTTCGTATCCCCAGTGTGCAGTAATTTTTAAGGCACTGGGCTGTACTGATGCTCTGGAAATGGATGGCGGTGGGTCTTCTGAACTCTGTATAAACGGAAAAAGTATTCTTTCTTATAAAAATCTCCGGACTCAGGCAAATAGTCTTGGTTTTTCTGTAAAAACTCCAGGGGACTTAAACTAATCTGTAATATAGTATATAATACCTATGTTTATATTATATACTAATAGTGAATGGAGTTTTTGTATGGACGAGAATCCTACTATCCAGAATGCAAAAGAAGATGAAATTAGTCTTATAGATTTATTTGCTGTTTTATTAAAGCATAAATTTCTGATTATTGGACTTACTGGTGCGGCTATGATTTTTGCCGTAGTTATTTCCATTATTTCATTAAAGCTTTCTCCTGAAAAATCTTTCCTTCCAAATAAATATACACCAAAAGCTCAGATGCTTATCAATGATGATTCTTCTGCTACGGGTGGCCTTTCATCTATGCTCAGCTCAAGCGGACTTGGCAGTCTTGCAGGGCTTGCTGGTGTTAGTGTTTCCGGTGGTTCTTCTAACAGTGCTCTTGCAGGTTATCTTGTAAACAGTAATACAATTCAGGATGCTGTTGTTGATAAGTTTAATCTTATTGAACGTTATAAAATCAAAAAATCACCGAGAGCTGCAAGCCGTGAGGCTCTTAAAAAGGTTTTGACTTCCAATTTTGATACTGACACTGGAGTTTTCAGCATCAGCTTTACAGATACTGATCCAGAGTTTGCACGTGAAGTTGTTAATTATGTTGTAGATCTTATTGAAGCTCGTTTTAATGAACTTGGAATAGACCAGAATAAGCTTCAGGAAGCAAATCTTAAAGAAAATATTCAGCATTCTTATGATGAAATTCTTTCTCTCCAGAAGCGCATTCAGACTCTGGAGCAGTCGGTTTCAAATATTTATAATCCAAGTTCAGCTCCTTCAATTATGCTTGATTCTTCTTTATTAAAGCTTGAACTTTCTGCTCAGCAGCAGATTTATTCTCAGCTTAAAGTTCAGTATGAGTCTCTTAAGGTTACTATGGCGAGTGAACAGCCTGTATTCCAGATTCTCGAATATGCTGAAGTTCCAGACAGAAAATCAGAGCCAAGCCGTGGCAAGCTTTGCATTATTATCACTTTTGCGGCATTCTTTCTTTCTGTATTTCTTGCCTTTGCACTTAATGCGGTAGAGAATATTAAAAAAGATCCGGAAGCTATGTCAAAGCTCAGTTCATCAAAAAAATAAATAAAGCTAAGGTGTAGAATGAAAAAGAAAATACTATTTTCAATTGTAATACTTTTCAGTGCCATTTCTATTTGTGCCGCTGGAGAATTATCTGTAGAAACTGTAAATCAGGAAGTTGATTCACGTGTACAGATTGCAATGTCGAATGCAGATTATATGGTAACTGCTGGTGATATTTATACACTTGGATTTATTGCAGGCTCCAGTACTATGGAATATCATATTATGGTTGATTCAACTTATAAGGTAAGGGTAGCAAACCTTGCGGTTATTGATGCTGCTGGAAAATCTTATATGACATTGAAGAGACAGGTTGAAGATATTGTTTCAAAGAACTATCCGATGAGTGGCGTTCAGTTCTCACTTGTAAGCCCTGCTTCTTTTAATGTAATTATAAAAGGTGAAGTAACTTCTACTTCTGAACGTTCTGCATGGGCACTTTCCCGTCTTTCTTCTGTAGTGAATCCGGTTAAAACAGGCTATGCTTCAATCAGAGATATTACAGTTACTTCTACTAATGGTGTTACAAAGCATTATGATTTGTTTAAGGCCAGCCGTGAAGGTGATTTGTCTCAGGATCCGTATCTGCGTCCGGGTGATGTAATTACCTTGAAGAAATTTCATAAACAGGTAGGCATTTCTGGTGCTGTGCGCCGTCCTGGAACTTATGAGCTTCTTGAAGATGAAAATCTTAAAGATCTTATTGATGTTTATGCTGATGGCTTTAGTGAACGTGCTGATGTAAAAAGAATTACTGTAACACGAATTATTGACGGTTCAGAAAAACCGGGTTCTGTTATCTATCTGGATTATCCAAAACAGGTTTCTAATTTTGTGCTTAATTCATTTGATAGTGTTTTTATTGATTCTCTTGTTGCAAGCCGTCCTGTTATGTATATGGAAGGTGCTATCTTAAAGCAGAATAGTGATATTGAAGAAAATGCAACTGAAGTTGAAAGTGCAACCCGTATTACTGTTCCTTTTGATTATGATGAGAATTATGTTTTCTTCCTTAGAGCAAAAAGAAGTTATTTTGAATCTGCAATTGCTGATATTCAGAATGCATTTATTGTTCGTGGTGAAGAGCTGATTCCAATTGATATTTCAAGAGTTCTTTATGATTCTAATTTTACTAGTGAATTAGTTGTTCAGCCTGGTGATTTATTGCGTGTACCTATGAAGCAGTTCTTCGTATCTGTTTCTGGTGCTGTTCAGAAGCCTGGCCGCTATCCTTATATTCCAAATAAAACTTATGATTACTATATTGGTCTTGCCGGTGGTTTTAATAAAACTATGAATGCCGGAAAGTCTGTAGATATTATTGATTCTGATGGAAGAAAGCTCAATAAAAAGAGCGAAATTACTCCTGAAACAACAATTACTGCAGATACCAACTCATTCCTGTTTTATTTTAATCAGTATGCTCCTGTAATTACTACAATTGTTTCTGTAATTGCAACTTCTCTTTCTATCATGGCTGCAACTGGTGTTCTGAAATAAAAAAAACGGATGCTGTTTATTCAGGCATCCGTTCTAATTACACGATTTTTTACTGAGCTGGAAGCTAAGCAGTCTGACAATTGTAGAGATAGAAAAGTGTTAATTGAAAAATCTCTTCAGGAGTAGCACAGTTAGAAATCAACTTCTTGATGTATTTCTTCATGTTCTGTGGATAGTCTGTGTTGTCTACAGCCAGATAATAAGCTTCCTTCTTTGCACTTAAAGTTGGCATGATTTTACTCTCCTTCAATAACTAATATATTATCGGAAAAAATTCGAAAAGACAATAGTTAAAGTTAATTAACTTTATTTTTGTGAAATTTTCATAGGAATTTGTGCGTAAAAGGGCTTTTTATCGGGTATGAATCCAGGTAAGTTCGTGTTTATTGTAGTTTAAATGTACAATACGGCTTCCAGGGATATCTGCAAACTGCTGAATCAGCGGCCAGTTAATTTCACCCTGCATTTTGATTGTACAGATCATATTCAAGTCTGGTTTATATTCCAGCCACTTATTGATCCATTCAAAAAGGCGTTCCGGATAGCAGATTACATCAGAAAACACCCAGTCTACTTGCCCGAGTTCTTCCGGTTTAAGTGTAAAAGCATCGTGTGCCTGGAATGTTACCAGCGGATTATTCATAAGTGAATCTGCGAGTGGGGCGCGGTCTACAGCATAAACTTCAGCTCCAAGTCCTACGAGTACCCAAGTCCAGCCTCCAGGACATGCTCCTGCTTCAAAACAGCGCTGTCCTTCATGTGGAAGATCTGTGCCGTTCAGAAGGTTTGCCATTGTAAGAGATTCCTGAATTTTCAGATATGCACGGCTCGGCGGATTTTCGTGGTCTTCAATAAAATGAAGGGTACCTGCCGGAAGTGTGCTGCTGGTGGCCGCACTTGCTATCATTGTGTGCTCATCAATTAGTGTATAAAGTCCCATTGGTGAGTCTGGAATTTTTACCGGGAAGTTTCTGTCTTTTAAGTTGATGTATGGAAGTTTTTCCTGAATCAGCTGAGCACGGCGAAAGCAGATGTACTGATACGGTGCCCAGTTTCTCTGAATTTTTTTTAGCTCTCCTGCGGCTTCTCCAATTGAATCAAACTTCAAAAAGAAAGGTTCGAGCATAACGGTACGAGCCCAGTAGGGAAGGGCTGTTGTACCATCATTTAACTCTGGCAAATCGAGTTTTTCATAGTAGAGAAGGTCGCCGTAGCGTGCATCCGGCTTTTGTGTAATTCCAAATCGGCCTGCAAGTTCAGAAATTAAGAGTTCTGACATCTCGGGAAAGGCCAGGAATGCAAGATTTCTTTCCATAATTAAACTATATCTGGTAAATCGTCTTTAGTGATTTTTTCAAGATGCTTTATAAAGCTTTCGAGCTTATGTGCGTCTGGAGAATAGTGAATCTTAAAGCCTATAAAAGTACTTCCACCGAGTTCATTTACCCACTGCGGGCTGCAGATAAGATTCAAAGGAGAACTGTTTGAGCCGTGCAGAGGTGATATCTTTACATCATATTCATTTTCCAGGTCAACAACGACAGGAAATGAATAATGCACCTTGCAGCCGTTCAAGCTGATATCGTCAAGTATTCCAGGGAGTGCACAAATTTCGGGTGCGGTGATGCGGCCGATTTCTTCATACCTTGTATGCAGTCGGTTTTCTTGTTCCATTCGGTAAGTATAGAGGATTTTTCGTATGTCGGCAAGCGTAGGCAGAAAATCCGGGCGACATGGATTTTCTACTTAACGACCATTACCTTACGGGTCTCGTCTATGCCGCTTCCAATGACACGTACAAAGTACATTCCACGGGCAACCGGCTTTCCATTTCTGTTTTTTCCGTCCCAGGTAAAGTAATGTTCTCCGGCCTTTGTATTTCCGCGGTTCAGATAGGTTATGATGTTTCCGTCCAGGGTCATCACAATTACGTTAAGACGACCTTCGTCCGGTAAACTGATTTTTACAACAGTCTTTTCTCCCTTGCCGGCATCAATAACATTGTTGAGGATTGTTACGCCGCCGCGCTGGGCAGTTTCACTCTTAAGCCTGAATGACCACAAATCAAGAGTTCCGATATCTGTTATATCATGCATTCGCAAACTATACAGAGGTACTTTTGAACTCAATGCATAGTTATATCGTCTCTGTTCATTATCATAATATGGGCTGTTGAAAATAGAAACAGGTGAGCCATCGGATTCTGTAATTCCGAAAATAAAACTGATCTGATCTCCGTTCTTCCATCTGTTTATCATTTCAACTGGAATATCGAAAATCAGTCCTTCTGCTGGTTCTTCTTCATTCAGAAGTGAGCTGTCTACATAAGTAAAGTTGCTGTTATTTTTTGCTGAAAGCGCACGGAAAATTCCATCTGTCAAATCAGGAAGCCATACTCTTAGTGATGTTTTAAAGTCTTTATTAAACTGAGTTGAGACTGATCCGGAATCTGGAGAATCAGAAAGATATAGTCGTACATTTTCAGGAATTTGTGAGTTGTCTTCTGTACCATCTTCTTCACTTGCAATTATTGTCACTGCATGTGTGGTTGGAAGAGTTCCGTAATTTTTCTGATCTGCATCCCAATCATGAACTGCCCAGCTTCCTTGTTCATAAAGTCCGTTCATAACAGGTTCGTCATTTTCATTTATATCAGATGAATAAGCATAAAGTGGATTTACAAGACCGATTGCAAAATCTGACAGTGCATGTGCAGAATACATCTGCATGTAATTTCCTAATTCATCCTGAATGAATGTGACCTTTGCGTTGTTATTGTTTGTGTAGATATCTGGTGAAGTCTCAGGAAAATCCGGATGGTTCTTAAGCTGAATATGCAGATTTTTGATATCTTCAAAGCAGATTTCTTTTGTGAGTGTCATAGAAATACATGTAAAGTGACTATCAGAATACTGCTCAACAATTTTTGCAGGTATAGAGGTATCAATTTCAATATCTGTACTTGGGGAATAACTTCCATCTGAATTGATTGTAATAATCTGGAAACATGATGGCAGTATATTCATGAAATTTCCTGTAATATCGTAGTTACTTCCATCAGGATATCTGAAAGAAATTTTAGAAGAATCTGTAAGAATCTTTTTTACGAATACGATATAGATCTGCTTTTGATTTACAGGACTCAAAATTATATCGAATGAAGGTGGTGTACGGTCAATTGTTTTTGATATGGTTTTATTACGTAGTCTGTTTCCAGCCAGGTCTGTCAAAAAGGCATTTGAATAATTGTATGAGAAAGCAAAACTGGTTTCTACAGGAAGATCTGTATCGGTAATTCCAATTCCAAGATAAAGTCCGTCCGGATCATTTGCAGAATGCTGTGGTTCTGAAGCACCTGTGAAAAGCTGCGAAATTACTGTTGTATGAATATTTGAAAGTCCTGTGGCAAAAGCGGTTGAAGGATTTATCTCATCTATATCAGTGGAATATTTAAAACCAGCGGCAGCATTTAGCTTTGTTGAAAGTCTTATACCGCCTGAAGTTCTTCTTGCCTGTACAGGATCAAATTGACGGGCACCACCAATGATATCTGCAGCGTATGTATAAGTATTGTCATAAAGATTTTCTTTACCACCTGCAGTTGACGGAGTACACCATCCGCTTTCTGTAAACCATTCAGCTGTATCAGAAGACGAATAAGCTGGTGTATTATCAAAGAAATGGAAGTCAATTCGGTCAAGTGTAGAACCGGAACCATTTGTATTTCCAATCGCTTCTGAGGTATCTGCATTTTTTGTTTCTGTCCAGGTTGTTTCTGAGTTAAGACGTAATGGTGCAAATACCGGTTCTGAAATATCCCAGGCGCTGTATACGTCAGGCGAAACTGGTAACAGATGTGAAGGATTTTCATCTATCGAGTTAGATATAATAAGCGGCTCTACTTTATTTGCTTCATATTCAATCTGAAGATTGCCCTGAAGGTCTGTTACAAGATTGTTAGTAGTATCAATAGGGAAAACTTGTGCTCCTGTAAAAGGTTTTGCTTCATCAATATATCCCTTCCAGTTTTTATATTCATTTCCGCTATAGTCAGAAACTGTTCCATCTGTCCAGCCCGCTATAGAAAGGCGGAGAGAATATTCGTCTGTGCGGTAGAGAGCATTTATATATTTGTTTGCAGATCCCTGCGAGCCTGTATTAAGCAAAAGCTGATTTGTTGAAGGGGCGGTGAGGCGGGCAATTCCTGCAAAGGTAAGTGTGTTTGTGGCAGTGGTAAAGCCTGCGTTTCCTGAGATAGCACCAAAGGTATCAGTTACCTGGTTATTTTCTGAATCAGTTGGAATAGAGTTTGAATTAAATTCAACAGGTTCAGAATAACGGAACTCGAGGAAGTTGTGTGAATCATAAGAGTGCTGGCATGATTCTCCGATTGCGCTGTTATAGGCTGTGTGAAGTTCCTGGCCGGTACGAACACTCCAGAGTACAGGACCTGTTTTATCGAGGACGTAGGTTTCACTGCCAGCTGTTTCATTTGTTCCGTAGGACTTGCCTGGGGTAGGTGTGCGTGTACTGTAGTTGTTCAGTCGCTTTCCCCATTTATTTGTTATGATGTAGTTTACACCAGTAAGTGAACGAGGGATATCAAGATATGGAACAGAAGTTTTGTAATTTCCGTTACGGTCTGAGCTGAGGGCTGACGAGCCTGCAGAAGTTCCTGTTGCATCAGTGTTCCATGAATCTGGTGCTTTGAGGAAGAAAGAATAACGACCATTAGTTAGTTCAATATCTATGTTTTCAATTAAGTCTGCATTCTGACAATCTGGTTTTGTATAGATTCCTGCAAAGGCAGTTCGTGTATTTGTTGTTCCCTGATAGGTGAGGTAAGGGAGTGAGTTTGTAATTTCATTATAAAGATTTCTGACTGGAGAATTAAACTCAACAAAAATGGCGTCATCGCGTTCTGTCCATGCATTGAGGATTTCAAAATCTTCAAAGTTCCAGTTTGTGTTATTTGAATTATCTGTACATTCATAGGCAGCGATTTTTGCTGGAGCAATGTCGTCTGTAGCTGTGTTAGAAGGAAGTTCCCAGCAGCGGACATTGCAGTTGTTTACAGCGGCCTTTACTGCTTCTGCAAAGCCTTTGTGTGAATCAGAGATTTTAGGGAGTTGGATTTCAAAGTATCCGGATACAGGTCCTGTAAGTATAATTCCATTTGAGTAGAAGTTTTTGCCTGCCTTTATAACTGCGTTTTCGAGAGCTGTGACATCACCGTTATATGGGGCGGCTATGAAAGCAGTCGTATAATTTACTGGCGAAGGTCTTGTCTGATTATAAAGATAGATTCCATCGATTCCTGTTTGAGGATCAAGAGTTGTATAATCAGGGCCAAGAAGAATGATATCTCCTGTGGATTCCAGAGTTCCGTTGAGTTTCAGTTTTCCAGAATATAGAACAAAGTTCTTGGCTATTACTTTTGAGGTTGGAGTAGAGTTCATCTGAATTGTGTTCACTGTATTAGTGTTTACAATCAGATTATTTGCAGTTGTAATACTATGTCCTGCACCGGCAGAGAAAAATCTGTCTGCATCATCAGTAAGGTTTATATCTCCAGCGAATTCGGCATTTCCAGTTCCAGTAAAACTTGATTTGAAGGTAGTAAGGACTGGACTTTCGTTTATAAAAGATGTGCCGTAGGTTGCACTGCCATCAAAAGTTACCAGGCCTGTGCCGTTATTTGTAAAGCTGGTATTAAAATATGAATCATCTGTAAAAGTAACCGCATTTTCACCGGCATTAATTGTTATATTTTGGCAGTACAATTCTGGTGCAAAAGTAATTGCTGATGCACTGCTGATAATTACATTATTCGGAATATTTGCACTTTCACCGATTGTAACTTCATGAGAGAAAATATTTTCTTCTTCAAATGTAATATTCTGATCTGTAGTTTTACAGGCTACATCATAGAAAATGTTTTTACCGCTTACGGTTGTAAGAGGTGCACTGGCTGGTACGGTTGCATTATCAAAAGTGATAGTTCCTGCTGTAGCTGTAAATCCATTTTCTTCAGAGGTATTGTCCCAGCTTGTTCCACTTACGATGAATGAAGAAGCTGTAGTTACTTTTGCTGGTGATGAAATGAGTATGTTGTAGAAGTTTGTTGATCCGTCGTCTTTTGTAGTGAGTGTTTGAGTTGTGCCTGCAAATTTTATAGTTCCATTATTATGTGCAAAATCACCGGAAATAGTCAGGTTTCCTGCAAAGGTTGTAATTCCTGTCCATGCTGTAAGTTTTGAACCATCATAGGTTTGAATATCAGTATTTATGATACAAGCCTGTTTGAATTCAAAATTACTTACTGAAGTATCAATAATCAATATTTTTCCAGAATTATTTATTTCAGAGACATACACATAAAGTACAGATGTATTTGAAGTTTTTAGAATTGTATCCTGGTTGATAATAAGTTTTGCCAGTTTGATATCGGATGAAGAAATTGCTGTGCTGATTAAGGTTGGTGTAAGCAATGTAAGAACTGTGTCAGTTTCCGAACCGGTAATATTACCTGAGAAATCAAATTCGGATGTTTTTATTGTTACAGAGGATGCATCTATTTTTGTATTTGCATTTACTGTAAGAGTTACTGTAGATGCTTCGTCTGAATTTGAAACATTGTCTTTGAAAATTACAGTACTACCTGATGAAAGAATGACAGAGTGCTTGAGCGTTACTATGTCGTTAAAGACTTGAGTGTCTGATGTTGTTATATCACTACAATTGATTATTGCAGGTCCTTTTATTTCAATTGAAGTCAAAGGAGTTGTGTTACCAATACTTGCATTGAAAGTAGAGGATGTTGTGCCTTCAAGAACTAAAGATGCATTACCGTTAATAGTTGCACCTGTGCCGAAAGTAATTGTTGAAGAAGTTATTGCATGAGAGGAAAGTGTAGTTCCTAATGTAACAGCTCCATTATACTCTTGTGATATCGAACTTTTTATTGATGCACAGTTTATTAAAACTGGAGTATTTGGAGTTGTTGTGAGAGCTTTTAACAAAGGTGTTACAGAACCAATGTTTCCATTAAAAGTAATCAGACCAGTTGATTTGAGAGTTAATGTATCAGAATCTGCTGTAGAAGCATTTATTGTTCCATTGTAAGTTTGAGTACCTGAGGTTTCAATTGTTACATCCCCGGAAATTTTAAGTATATTGCAGTTTAAGGATGCTGCATTTATTTCAGCACTTGATATTGTTGTCAGTTTGTCTGCTGCACCAAGAGATACTGTCCCGGCAGAAGTGATAGTACCTGTAATTGAAGTAGTTCCGGTAGTGTGAGAAAAATCTCCATTGAAGTTCATTTCAGTTGTAGAACCATCAATAGATACATTACCTGTAGTGTTCAAACTAACATCATTTGAAATGATTCCGCCTTTAGAGAATGTGATGGCTCCGCTGTTTCCAGTATCAGAATCTGTGAATGTTGAAATGTATACAGGCTCATCAAAAGTAGTGGTTGTTGCAGCTCCAATAGAAAGCTGATCAAGTGATGTCGTTGTAGTACCAACAACTCCAGAGAATTGTATTGTATTACCTGATACTGTAAGTTTTGTTCCGGTTACAGTATTTGCAAAAAGAAGATTTCCAGTAGTAGAGTTTATTGATACTCCAGAACCCGCTGTTGAGATTGTAACTGAATCGTTATATGTCTGGTTTCCAGCGGTTTTTATTGATTCACAATCAATTTGAACCGCACTACCTGTAGTTGTCGTAAGAGATTTTAGTAGAGGTGTTACAGAACCAATGTTTCCATTGAAAGTAATCAGACCAGTTGATTTGAGAGTTAATGTATCAGAATCTGCTGTAGAAGCATTTATTGTTCCATTGTAAGTTTGAGTACCTGAGGTTTTAATTGTAACATCCCCGGAAATTTTAAGTATATTGCAGTTTAAGGATGCTGCATTTATTTCAGCACTTGATATTGTTGTCAGTTTGTCTGCTGCACCAAGAGATACTGTTCCGGCAGAAGTGATAGTACCTGTAATTGAAGTAGTTCCGGTAGTGTGAGAAAAATCTCCATTGAAGCTCATTTCAGTTGTAGAACCATCAATATATACGTTACCTGTAGTGTTCAAACTAACATCATTTGAAATGATTCCGCCTTTAGAGAATGTGATGGCTCCGCTGTTTCCAGTATCAGAATCTGTGAATGTTGAAATGTATACAGGCTCATCAAAAGTAGTGGTTGTTGCAGTGCCGATAGAAAGTTGACCAAGTGGAGTTGTTGTAGTGCCAACAACTCCAGAGAATTTTATTGTATTACCTGATACTGTAAGTTTTGTTCCGGTTACAGTATCAGAAAAAAGAAGATTTCCAGTAGTAGAATTTATTGATACTCCAGAACCCGCTGTTGAGATTGTAACTGAATCGTTATATGTCTGGTTTCCAGATGTATTTACAGTCGTACAGTCTGTTTGAATTGTTGTTTCTCCGCTAACAGAAATGGAACCAGTTAGAAGCGAAATATTTTTATTTATTGTAAGATTTCTGGAAATATTTAAATCTGCAGTGGCATTTACGATATTAGATATCTGGAGATTTTTATAATCTTTTTTACTTGTTGAGTTATCTCCATCCCATATGAAGTTTACTGTAGGAGAGGTTCCAGAATAGATAACGGTTGAATCATCTCCACTATTTTCCATTGTCGTATAATTAATTGACTGACTATTAACACCTGTGATAATTACAGTTCCTTTGTTTGTAATCGTTCCTGGTGTTATAGTTACTCCATCGGATAGACCTAATGTCAGGGTGTTATCTGCAATATCAAATATCGCATTTTCTTCAACTGTTATTACTGCAGTAGAATTATTACCGGCAAGTATAAGTTCAAAATCAAGTATTGGATAATTATCAGCTGGTTGGATAATAATTTTTGAACCGATGCCAGGAATTGATGCAGGATACCAGTTTGATGCAGTTCTCCAGTCTGAAGAAGTTGTGCCTGTCCATTTATATTCCATATCCGGGAAGTTCCAGTAAACATTGCTTCCGCCATCGATACTATCGAATGCGACAAATTTGGTTCCTGGCGCAGGTGTACCTGGAGTACTGTTTGTAGAATTGTCTACAATTAAAAACTTTAATTCAGGTTCATTCGTACAACTGATATTCCAGTGTCCTGTGGATGTCAGAGTTAATTTATGATCTTTGTTGGTTCCAGTAAGAGACAGGGTTGTAATTGTTTGAGTTGTATTGTCATAAAAAGAAAGGGTTTTGTCTCCCAGATTATTTGCAGTTAAAGTATCGATTGTGTTGCTGGTAGCAAAAGTTACATTTCCATTTATGGTGAGCTTATTAAATGCTGTAGTTCCATCATTTTTTGTAGTGAGAAGTTGTGATGCAGGTGCGGTTGCTCCACTTAGTATTACAGTTCCCCCCGATGCATTAAATGTTGTATCAGATAAATCTACATCGGCCTGGAAGATGGTAATACCGTTTGTAGTATTTGTTGCTTTCGCTGCAATAAGAGTGGCACCTGTGCCGGAATATTTCTTCTTGAAAGTAAGTGTTTTGCCAGTTGTCTGGTCACCGGTAAGAGAGCCGCTTGTATTTGTAAAAGTACCATTAAAGGTTGCCGCTCCATTACAGATTACATTTCGTTTATTTATGATGTTAGGATTTATTTCAATACCATCTTTCAAGTTGATTTGAGTTGCATTTTCATCAAATGTAAGTGTTGAAGTTCCAGATATCTTTGAAATATTTAGCGACAGAGTAGAGGCGTTTTCTGTCCCTATAGTTGTTGCCTGACTTAATGTGAGTTGATTTAATGTGATTGCTGACGTTCCGTCTGCAGCAATTGTACTCTTGAGCTTTGCAGTTGTAATAGTAAGATTCTTATCAGATCCCGAAATATCTCCCGCGAAATCAATTTCTTTTGCCGAAATCTGTTTGCCTGTTGTTCCAATTGTAAGAGGTGCATTTATTGTAAGTATATCAAGTCTTCTTGTGGTTCCGACATTATCGTTTATGGTGACTGCCGAAGCTGTGAGTGTTAAATCTTGTGCTTCTGCTGTGGTGCCGTTAATTGTTCCGTATGTCTGTGCTCCTGTTGTGTTTATGGCAGCATCTGCACCTGCTACAAGATTTTTTGCAGAGAAGCTGGCTGCAGATATATTTCTTTTTACAGTTGTTTTGCCCGTTGTTTCCAGAGAAACTGCATTTGTAATATTTGCACCATTGTTGAAAGTTATATTGCCGGCTGTTGTGTCATCAGATAGATATGTGATTGCAGGTGTACCATCGAAGGTTGTGGAAGTTGCTTTTGTGATTGTACAGTTTGTGATTGTATAACCATTGTTGTTTACAGTAAGTGAACAACCTGTGTCGTTGATGGTTATATTCTGATAAGTTTTGTCAGTAGTCGGGTTAAATTCAATTTCACTAGACCCCTGGAAAATGAGTGCGCTTGTACCGCTTGTGTCTCCTGCTGTAATGCTTTCTGCGGCTGTAACTGAATTCTGAACTTTTATATCCTGCTTTAATATAACAGGACTATGGAAATTGAGTTTGTATTCAAAAACATTGAATGTATCAGAATCAGAAAAAACAAGTTTTCCTGTAGATTCATTTTCTAAATGAAGAGTTCCTGTTGATTCAAAAGAAAAACTTGAATCAATACCTGAAGGAATGTTTACATCTGCATTTGCTGTTGCAGGAATGAAAATCATGTTTATATTTGCAGACGAAGTAAGATTTTTGTTTGTACCGCTACCATAGAATGCAAAAGTCTTTGCTTTTAGATTTGTTTCTGCACTTACAGAACATGAACCGCCATCAGCAATTGTTATACTTTCTGCTGTTATTGAAGTGGCGGTGCTTATTTTACATGTTCCTCCGTCCGCAATAGAGAAACTATTCTGTACTGTACAATCTCCATCAATCTGCCAGTTTGTTCTGGAAATTATTAAGTTATTGTAATCGGTTGTGCCAAAATCATTTACACTTCCGCCTGTGCCTGCATATTCAACAGTTCCGTGTGATACATCATTTATTGCATCTGTGCCATCTGTAATACGGCCGTTGCCTGTGAAAACTATAGTTCCTGCGTTGGAAAGTGTAGTAGAAGCTGTTGCTTCATTTTCTTTACCAGAAAGCGAGAGGTCTGCAGTGCCTAATGTAATTTTTGAAGTTGTGTCTGAAAGAGTAAGTGTACCGCCGCTATAAGTGTCGCTGCCTAATACCGGGTAATTATCGCAGCCTGCTGGAATTATGATTTTACAATCTTCTTCCGGAATAAGCCCTGTATCCCAGTTTGAATCTTTGTTCCAGATAGAATCTGTATCTCCAGTCCAGGTGAAAGTAAAAGTTTTTAAGGCTTTAATTGCCCATCCATTTTGAATAACTTTAAGCCAGTTTGTAGTAGTGTCTCCGGCAGAAGGTTCACAGTGTGCAATTGCTGTTGAATAATTTAAGAGAATTATATTTTCATCAATTGAGAGATACTCTGCAGTGAGCGACGAGGTCGTAAAAGAATGTGCCGAACCACTTCCGTCGAGAGTGAGGAGGGATCCTGCTGAGCCTGAAAGTGAAATAGAATTAGCAGTTATCGCAGCATTCTCAAGAGTAATGGATTTGCCAGACATATTTGTTGCTGTAGTCGCGGTAAAATTAGTAAGAAAATAATTTCCTTTTATTGTCGCTTCTGTATTTGTGAGTTTTATTTCTTTTTGACTTGAGATAACAGTGGTACTTGTTGCAGTTAATGTTGTTTCTGCTGATTTAAGATTTATTGTTCCGTCTGTACCCGAAAACGACAGTGCTGTAATTGTTGCAGGAGTTGCATTAGTGTTAATAATTCCATTATTAACAACGTTATAAGGAATGTTGAATGTCTTTGTGTTGATTGTTCCATTATTTGTAAATGGGATTGTTGATGCTGTGGTATTTCGATATGTAGTAGTTGTCGGTTGTATATTTGGAGATGTGAGTACGCCATCAGTTCCAATTGTAACTTCAGTGGAACCTGCATTTGCAGAGATTGATATAGCCGTATCAAAAGATGTATTTGCTATAAAGGTTCCATTTATAATTGTTTTTGCAATTACATCTGCATTACCCGCGTTATGTGCATATTTCTCTGTTTCCAGTGTTGCGCCTTCATTTATCTGCAGTATAACACCGGAATGAGTTTCAATTGAGTCGCTTATTTCAAATTTTGTATTTGATGAGTCTTTTCCAATTTCGAAGGTTCCTGTTTTTCCTGCCGTTTTACTTGCTCTTGTAAGATTTACATTAGTTGCTTTCAGGGTTCCTGTTCCGCTGAGAATAACTTTAAAATCATCTGTTGCAAAATATGAAGATGTGTCGCTGTCAATCTCCATGTTGAAGTTTGTGGCTCTACAGTTATTTCCATCAATAATTATTTCTAGCTTTCCAAGAAAATAAAAATTACCTAAATTACAATTTTCTGGAGTTTTGAAGGTATATAGGTTATCAGAATTGTTATAGAAATATACTGTTCCGCTGTTTGTAAAATCGGCAGATGCGACTGAAGATAAATCTACGGAACAAAGAAAATATGTTTTGCTGTTTGTGTCATTACTAAGACTGTTTGTAATTGTTAATGACTTGGGGGTATCTGTAGTTGAAAAAGATACAGTTGCGCCTGTAATTTCTATATCGGCTACAGTAATATCGTCATCAATAGTTATGGCTGCATCTGATGAGATGATTGCTTTGTCAGCAGCTTGTGGATATGCAGTGTCAGGACTCCAGTTACCGGGTGTAGTCCAGTTATAGTCTGTTCCACTGCTGCCTGTCCATGTATATTCCACTGCCTGCGCACTTACACCCACACAAATCATCATAAAAATGGTGAGCACAACAAGAAGTTTTTGTGAGAAATGGGCTTTTATTTTTTGCAGACAGTTATACATATCTTCTATATTATTATCGGCTATTTATTGTAACATGGATAGAGGATTTTTCTACTAATAATTTGAGTGTAGAGGAGGCTACAGTTTCCCATAGGATTGCAGAAAACAGTGAGTTTATGGGATATATTTTGTGGTGAGGATGTAAAAATACAAAAACTTTCCCATAAGAGTCCAAAATGGGGAAATCCTATGGGAAAAAAATTGGAAAATCTGTGACAATGGAGATAATAAGTTTTGATTTTTCCCATAGGAATGTAAGAAAGAAAACGTTATATGGGAAATCCAGAGGGAAGATGAGTGCTTGTCTTCTGATTTTTCCCATAAATCTAAAGAAAAATCGAATCTTATGGGAAAAACACATCAATTTTGACTTCAGCTTTTATACATTACAGAATTATTCAACGAATAAGGGAGTTTCCTTCTATAAAAATCAGGAAGAAGGTGGTATGCTAGTATTATGGCAACACGTATAATAAATCCAATTTTACCGGGATTTTATCCGGATCCTTCAATGTGTGAAGCAGACGGATATTTTTATCTGGTTTGTTCTTCTTTTTCATATGTACCAGGGCTTCCTGTGTTTAAGAGTAAAAATCTTGTAGCCTGGGAGCAGATAGGTAATGTAATAGATCATCCTGAACAGCTTGATTTTACTGGAGCTGGTGTATCGCGCGGACTATTTGCGCCTACAATCCGCTTTCATGAAGGAAAATTTTACTGTATTTGTACTCAGGTAGATAAGCTAGGAAACTTTTTTGTTATAGCAGATAAGCCTGAAGGCCCGTGGTCTAATCCAATTCCTATTGAAGGGGCTGAAGGAATTGATCCGTCGCTGTTTTTTGATGATGACGGCACCACCTGGTATATCGGAACTCGTCCGGCTCCAGAAGGTCCAAAGTATAACGGAAACTGGGAAATCTGGATTCAGAAAATTGATCTTGAGACTGGTAAACTGCTTGGAGAATCAAAAGGAATCTGGCGCGGTGCATTGCGTGACTGTGTATGGCCGGAAGGCCCGCATATCTACAAAATTAACGGAATGTACTATCTGATTCATGCAGAAGGCGGAACAGGTCCGGACCATGCAGTTTGTGTTGCCCGCTGTGAGACAATCGACGGCGAGTGGAAGGGAAAGCCTTCTAACCCGATTTTGACACACCGTCATCTTGGAAGCAGAGCCGGCATCCGCAACGTAGGTCATGCTGATCTTGTCTGCTGCGACGGCCGCTGGTGGATGTGCTGTCTTGCAAGCCGCCCTTATGGTGAGAATGGAAAACGTGTATGTAATATGGGCCGCGAAACCTTCCTTGTGCCCGTTATCTGGGAAGAGGGGTGGCCTGTTGTAAGCTGGGAGACTGGTAAAATTGAAGAAGCTTACAGTCTGAGTGGACATGCGGTTAAGCGTGATATTGAAGATTCGAATGCAACAGCGTTTCCAGCTGTAGATGATTTTAATACAGATGACTTAGCTTCTTACTGGCTGAGCCTGAGAAAACGGGATCCAGCTTACATAAATTGTAAGGAAAATTCCGGCGTTCTCAGACTGTATGGCGCTGAACCTGTTAGTAGTGATGGAAATGTTTCAATGGTAGTTCGTCGTCAGACTGGTTTTAGTTTTGAAGCGAGCTGTAAGGCAGATTTTCATTTTGATGAAAATGAAGATACTGCAGGAATTATCTGTTTTCAGAATGAAAAATATAATTACCGGCTGCAGCTTACTCTTAAGGGAAAGATAATTATTCTTCAGCTGGTTCGAGCTGCCGGTGGTGATGACGAGATTCTTGCAGAAGAGGTAATGACCGGCGGTCGTAAAAATGTTCAGATAGTTCTCCGCGTTGTTGCGGAACATCAGAAGCTGAGCTTTGAATATGGACCTGATGAACGGAATATGATGATTCTTGCAGAAAATATCGATGCAAGTATTTTAAGTACTGATGTAGCCGGTGGCTTTGTTGGCACTGTTGTTGGTATGTTCGCTGTTGCGGGTGGTGACTGGACTCAGAAAAAGTTTTTTACAGATTTTGACTGGTTCCGCTACGAAAATAGTGGCAGAGAATGGATTTGTTGAGTAAAATAAGTGTAAGGGGTAGTTATGAAAGGCATTTTTAAAATAAAAGGAATCGTCGGCTCAGGAATGGTTCTTCAGCGAAATAAGATTAACTGTATTTATGGAACCGCTGAAGTTTATTCAGATGTTATCATGGAATTCCGTGGAACAACTTCAATTACACAGTCAGATGAGGACGGAAACTGGAAAATTGAATTCAGTCCTGGTGAGGCTGGTGGACCATTCACAATGAACATTAAATGTGATGAGCATCGTGTTGAGTTTACTGACATTTATGTTGGTGAAGTTTGGGTAAGCTCTGGTCAGTCTAATGCACAGCTCCCTATGGAACGAATGCGCTTTTCATACCCTGAAGATTTTGCACTTCCTAAAAATGATCGTATCCGCATGATTACTATTCCTATCAACTGGTCTCTTGATGACGAGAAGGATGAAATAGTTGATGTCGGCTGGCAGTCTAATGCTGATGAAGGAACTAAAGCTGAAAATATTTCCGGTGGTGTACACTGGGTATGTGCTTCTCCAGAAACTCTCGGCGACATGTCTGGTACCGGTTACTTTTTTGCAAAGAGACTTTCAAAAGAACTCGATGTTCCTGTTGGAATTATCAATGCGAGTCAGGGCGGTTCACCTATTGCTTCATGGCTTAGTATGCAGGCCCTTGAAGAGATGGGTGATAAGAAAGATTATCTGAAGCAGGTTGTTGAATATCTTGCCGATGGCCGTGCTGCAGCAAAACAAAAGGAACTGGCAGAAAATCAGGAAGAGTGGGGTAAGGAACTTTATGGTTCTGCTGCTAAACCTGATTTTAGTGATGGAAGCTGGATTTCTTCAGATGAAGGCTGGACTGAGGTTAAACTTCCTGGAAACTTTACTGTAGAAAAAGCCGGCTTCTACTGGTTTAAGAAGATTGTAGAACTCACTGCAGAGCAGGTAGAGCATTTTAATACATATAAAACCTGGCTCTGGATGGGAACAATTGTTGATGCTGATACTGCCTGGGTGAACGGAGTTGAGGTTGGATCTACTCCTTATCGTTATCCACCGAGACGTTATGCAGTTCCAGCTGGAACTTTACATGAAGGTAAAAATCTGATTGCAATTCGTGTTCAGAAAAACAGTGCAAATGGTCCATTAAGATTCTTTGAAGAAAAGCCTTATTATCTTTTTACAGAGAATACTTTTGTAGCTCCTTGTGTATGCCGTAATTTTGAAGCACGCTATGAATCGCTTTATCCTCTTGATGGAGAGCGTATTGATTTGACAGGCGACTGGAAGATGAAAACTGATGTCCAGGTTCGCGATATGCCTGGTCAGATGTTCTTTGAATGGCTTCCGACAGCTCTTTATAATTCTATGCTTGCTCCATGTTTTAAGCATGCAATTGCAGGTGCATTGTGGTATCAGGGTGAATCTGATGCTACGCATCCGGCAGAGTACAAGAACATGCTTATCAAGCTGATTGACTTGTGGCGTCATAAATTTGTATATGGCTCTAAAGATTTGCCGTTTGTTATTGTCCAGCTTCCAAACTGGAGTGACGGCTGGAATGAGGACATTGCAAGTAAAGATGGCGGCTGGGCAAATATCCGTCAGGTACAGTCTGATGTAGCAGAAATTGCAGGACATACAGGTCTTGCTGTAACAATAGATGCAGGTGAATGGAACGATCTTCATCCGGAAAAGAAAAAGACTACCGGTTACCGTGCAGCAAAGGAAGCTTTGCGTGTTGCTTACGGAAAGAACTTTATTTCACCTTCTCCAAAGGCAGAGTTCTGTGAGTTTAAGAAGGGCCGTTATGTAGTCCGTTTCGACTGTGGAAACTCTTCTCTGGTTGCCTGTAAGACAGATGGAAAAGCTGCTGATTTGAACAGTGAAAATAAAGATAAGAAGGTTTATGGTTTCAGTCTTTTGTGCAGTAAAAAAGGTGTTGAATCTGTGATTGAAACTGATGCTGAACTTATTGATGATAAAACTGTTGCAGTTGAGGTTCCACGCGGTGTAGGTGATGTTCTTGAACTTCGTTACCTCTGGGCAGACAGCCCGGCACCTGTGAATCTGTATTCACGAAATCAGCTGCCTGCAGCGCCGTTTAAGATTAAGCAGAATTAATAAAAAGCCGGCTCATACAAATGAGTCGGCTCGCATAGTCTCGCCTCTGAGGCGTTCTTTCGATGAACCTAAAACGACCCGCTGTCGCAGCTCGTTTTTTAACGGTTCTTCGATTTTAGCCTTATTCTCTTCCATTCCAGCAGTAAGTACACAACTTCTCATGAGGAAGGCCGGTGCTATCCAGCATGTCGTCCAGACGGTGGAATCTCAAAGTAGTAAAGTGTAACTGCTTTCTGATTTCTTCTACCATCTTTGCGTATTCTGGAGTATCAGGATCGCAGTACTTCTGCAAAGTTTCTTCGCTTACGTTGTCGCCTTCGAACTGTTTGATAACACGGCGTGTAATCAAATCCATCTCGCTCTTTGAACGGCTGAAGTTCAAATATTTACAGCCGTAAACAAGTGGTGGACATGCAGGGCGGATATGTACTTCTTTTGCACCGCTCTTGTAAAGGTAGTCTGTTGTTTCGCGAAGCTGAGTTCCACGTACAATCGAATCATCAATCAAAAGAATCTTTTTACCTTCAATCAGCTGCTGAATAGGAATAAGCTTCATATGAGCAACCTGATTTCTGATTTCCTGATTTGTAGGCATGAAAGAACGTGACCAGGTTGGAGTGTACTTGATAAACGGACGGGTGAATGGAATGCCGCTTTCGTTAGCATAACCAACAGCGTGTGCAGTTCCACTGTCAGGAACTCCGGCAACTGCGTCCGGATGAACATTGTCCTTGTCACGGCGTGCAAGGTAGCGTCCACAGTTGTAACGCATTGCTTCTACGTTTACGCCTTCATAGCAGGCAGTAGGGTAGCCGTAGTAAATCCAAAGGAATGTACAGATTTTCATTTCCTTACCAGGCTGCTGGAGAATCTCCATTTTATCTGCTGTAAAGAATACGATTTCTGCAGGACCGAGCTCATGATAATCCTTGTAACCAAGGTTCATGTAAGCGTAGTTTTCAAAACTTGCACAGTAAGCGCCGTCTTTGTGTCCAATTTCAATTGGAGTGCGGCCAAGCTTGTCGCGTGCAGCATAGATTCCATCCTGTGTCAAAATCAGCATAGAGATAGAACCCTTTATCTTTTCCTGAACGAATTTAATTCCTTCAACAATTGTATCTTTGTGATTTAAGAGAGCAACGATGAGCTCGGTCTGATTGATTTCACCACCGCTCATTTCGAGGAAGTGTGTGTAACCTGAGTTGAGTACTTCTGCAACAAGTTCGTCTTTGTTTGTTACGATCCCAACTGTTGTGATTGCAAAGTTTCCAAGGTGTGAGTGAACAAGAAGTGGCTGAGGTTCAAAGTCCGAAATACAGCCGATTCCAATTTTTCCGTGAAGGTCATCAATGTCGTTTTCAAACTTAGTACGGAACGGCGAATTCTGAATATTATGAATTGAGCGCGAAAAGTGGCCGTCGGGATTTACAACCGCAATACCTCCGCGTCGTGTGCCAAGGTGGGAGTGATAGTCTACTCCGAAAAACAAATCCAACGAACAGTCTTCTTTTGAAGCAACGCCAAAAAATCCGCCCATTTCAAACTTCCTATAAATAAATATGCGGACATTATATTGATTTTGATAGATTTTTGCAAACGCCTGGTATTAAGCGTCTATCTGGAAAAGAGCACCGGCCATAGGTTTAGCACCTGCGAGAGCAAAAGACTGCTGTGCAACTGTCTGTTGAAGCTGCTTCTGGTACTGTTCAATAAGCACCTGAGCCTGGTCGTCACTGATGTCTGTAATAGATTCCTTAGGCTGATTTTTGATTGCTGAAATGCGGTCTATAAGTGAGTTTAAGATTCTGATTTTGCTGATTGAAACACCCTGCTGTCCGTTACCTGCTGCAACACCAGAAACATGATCGAAGTGAGAGTAGAGAAGTGCCGAACGGCTTACTGGAACATAAAGCTTACCGGCTGCACCACCAATGGCACCGCTGTAAGAGTACGCGTTACTGAAATTTCCGATTGCACTTGTCATTTTTTTTACTCCTGCCCCTCTCTATACAATTGTCGGAACTGGAGTAAAAAAGATTAGATTTTTTTATGCCCAGATAGCCCAGAGCAGTGCCGCAGCTGCAGCTGTTGTGAGCACTGTAAATGGAGCACTGATTTTTAAGAAGCCAGGGAATGTAATTGGATGTCCTTCTTTTTTGAGGATTCCCATTGCAACAACGTTTGCCGATGCTCCGAATGGTGTGAGGTTTCCTCCGAGACATGAACCAATCAAAAGTGCGAACATAAAGAGTTCTTTCTGAATTCCCATTGCCTGTGCAAGGTTTCCAGCAACCGGAAGCATAACAATGATATAAGGAACGTTATCAACGAAGCCGGAAATCAAGATACTGAACAAAAGAATCAAAAGGAAGCCGAGGAACTTACTGCCACCTGTAACGTGTGCGAGCCAAAGTGCAAAGTCTCCGAGAAGTCCTGTTTCGCTGATGGCACCGACAACTACGAAAATGCCGATAAGGAACGCAATAGTTTCCCAGTCCAGTTCTTTTACAAGCTGCCATACTTCGCTGTAAGTTTTCTTCTGATTCAGGTGATACCATACAAGACCAATCATTCCAAGACCAAGTACGAGACAGCCTGAACTGTAACCGAGCTCGCTGCTCAGGAATGAAATTACTGCAAGTCCTGCAATCATAATCAAAAGAAGCCAGAGTGGTACATAAGAAATTACATCTTCTTTATCAACTGTGGCCTTTTCCTTTGCCTTGCTGAAAAAGCAGTAAAAGAAAATACAGCCGACAAGAAGTCCTGCCTGAATAAAGAAGAAAATAGAAATCTTTCCCTGAGATACAAAGAAGTCGTTGAAAGTGTAGTGTGCATAACTTGCAAAAATCATGCTTGGAGGATCACCAACGAGTGTGGCTGTTCCTTCGAGGTTTGACATAAGTGCCAGTCCAATCATAAATGGAACCGGATTCAACTTGAGTTTTCTTGAAAGTGCAAGGGCAATTGGTGCCATTACGAGAACAGTCGCTACATTTTCAACGAAGATTGAAATTATACCGGTCATTGCGAGAATTAAAACTACGGCAATTCCGGTGCTTGGAGAGATGGTAACCAGCGCGTCCGCGATACGTGCCGGGACACGCGAGTAGATAAAAAGCGCGGCAATAATCATACTGCCTACATAAATCATAAGAATATTCCAGTTAATCAGTTCAAGAAAGATATGCTGAAACAGTTCTGCAGGACCAGCCAGCTGACTGAATACGTTTCCGCCGATTGCGCCACCCTGACACAAAAAGCCGAGAACAACTACAGCAAGGGCTGCAACCGAAGTCATCCACACTTTCTTTTCCTGAAAGATGATTACAAGTAAGTACATTACTAGGGCAAGCGACAGAATTATCCATTTGATTTCCATAAACACTCCAGATAAAAAACGGTGGTTTCGATACACCGCTATTGCGGCACTTAACCACCGTTTTTAATTTCATTGTATTATTTTATTACACGTTAAACTTGAAGAACAGAACATCTCCGTCCTGAACAACGTATTCCTTACCTTCCTGTCGGTACTTGCCGGCTGCCTTGATTGCAGCTTCGTCTTTGTACTGGCGAAGGTCGTCGATTGTGTATGCTTCGGCCTTAATAAAGCCTTTTTCAAAGTCTGTGTGGATTACACCGGCAGCACGTGGAGCTTTGTCACCTGCGTGAATTGTCCAGGCACGGCATTCATCTGGTCCGCCTGTAAAGAAGGTACGGAGTCCCATCAAGTGATATGTCTTGCGTGCAAGAACTGCGAGACCACTTTCTGTAAGACCAACACTTTCCATAAAGTCTTTGCGGTCTGCTTCATCTGTAATTTCTGCCAAATCAGCTTCGAACTTACCGCAGATTACAACAACTTCAGAGTTTTCTTCTGCAGCATATTTCTTTACGATTTCAACATATTTGTTTGTTTGAGCTTCAATAGAAGCTTCATCAACGTTAGCTACATAAATTGTAGGCTTCATTGTAAGAAGGAACATATCGTAAAGTGCATTCTTTTCGTCGTCTGTAAGATTTGCTGTGCGGGCACATTTTCCGTCCTGAAGAAGCGGCTTAATTTTTGCAACAGCAGAAATCCATGGTGCGTATTTCTTTTCTTCTTCTTTTCCGAGAGAGCGGATAGCGCGTGTTACCTTGTCCTGGCGTGCTTCAATTGTATTCAAGTCTGCCTGGCAGAGCTCCCAGTTGATTGTAAGAATATCAGTTTCAGGATCAATTGGAGCTGCTTCGTTTGCATTGTCGCGAACGTGCATAATATCAGGGTTATCAAAACAGCGAACAACGTGAGCAATTACAGAACACTCGCGGATGTTTGCAAGGAACTTGTTTCCAAGACCTTCACCGTTACTTGCACCCTTAATCAAGCCTGCAATATCAACAAACTTTACGCTTGCAGGTGTCTTCTTTTTAGGATTATGAATGCTAGCAAGGAAGTCGAGACGCTCATCAGGCAAATCAACAATACCAATGTTAGGATCAATTGTACAGAAAGGGAAATTCTCTGCCGCAGCAGGAGCCGCAGTCAAAGCCGAAAAAATAGTAGACTTTCCAACGTTTGGAAGTCCAACGATACCACATTCAAGTGCCATATATTTTACCTCAAAATTATTATCAGATTATGCCTGTTCAACAGCTTTTGCCAGCTGATCAGCGCAGCTTGTGCTCTTAAAACCGCAGGTGTTGCCCTTAAGTTTTGCAACAATTTCTTCGGCTGTCATGCCGTCGCAGAGCTTGGAAATTGCCTTAAGGTTGCCGTTACAGCCGCCTTCGAAACTGATGTTTGTGATTGTGCCGTCATCGTTCTTTGTAAAAGTAATAGAGCGTGCACAAACGCCCTGAGTCTTATAAGTTGTTTCCATATAATAGATAATATAATGAAAAGGGGAGGATTTAACAAGAACGGTCTCTGAACGTATCTTTTCGATTTTTGAGCGGAATTGAAGGTTTATATTTCTTCCAGTTCGTCGAGTTCTGCCATATTGTCTAAATCGTCTGAATCTTTGTCTTGAGCCGCTTCATCTATAAGTGAATCTGCCATAAATTCCGTGTTATCAAAAATATAATCACTATGACGCGCAAGTACATGACTGAAGTCTACACAGAGGACCTTATAAAGATATTGCTGCTCGCTTACAATGGTATCAAAATCTTCCAGAACAAATTTTGAAATAGCAGGATCCAGCTCACCAGCTTCTGTCATTTTTGTGATTATCGATTTTGTTTTATCTGTGGAGAACTCGGCTTTATAACTTCGGCTGTCATTAAGTGCACTTGTAATGTCTGCAACTGTAAGGATTCTTTGGATAAGATTCAGTTTATCACCGGTAAGATGCTGCGGGTATCCTGTTCCGTTCAGCTTTTCGTGATGGCGGTAAACGTTTTCAATAATCTGTTCTGGCGCATGACCGGAAAGAATCCTTTTTGAATGATTTACATGATGCTTCATAATGTCCATATCTTCCGGGGAAAGCTTTCCTGGAAATTCAAGAATACGCTGAGGTGTTGCAATTTTTCCAATGTCATGAAGAATCGCACTGCAGTAAAGTTCCGAAAGTTCTTCCGGATTAAGTTTCATTCTCTTTCCCAGAGAGAGGGCATAACACGAAGTGTTTATTGCATGACTTACTGTATATGTGCTTTTAAAATCCAGAAAATAAATCAAAAGTTTTTCGAGCATTTCTGAATCTTTTTTTTCAAATGTAATTGTGTTCAGATAATCTGATAATTCATCAACAAAGTTATCATCTTTTACTGCTTCAACAAGAACATTATCTCTATTTGCAATATTAAAGGCTCTCACATATTCAGTATCAAAATAGCCTGGGGCAATCTCGTTAATATTTTCCGGTAAGTATTCATCTCCATGATGATAAAGATAGGCACTTATTCTTGCGCACAGATAAATGATAGCTTTATATTTTTCCTGATAAAGGAAATGCTTCATGTCCTCGTTAAATGGCTGTGTAAAATTTTCAAGGGCAAGCGCATCATCTCCCAGAGGTGTCATGTATTTTAGATAGTAACATGAAAAGACGTATTTACTTGTGATTTGTTTTTCTTCTGAGAAAAAATCAATATTAGTGTCGTGAGGATTGTAGCCGAAAATAGTGTCTTCCCTGAAATATCCGAGAGTGTGATATAAGGCAAGTACAACTATATTTCTGGTATTAAGACGATTATCGTTAATAGTTTCAGTGAGTTTCCAGGCCAGATAAGCTGTTCTGAGACTGTGGAAAGTAATATTCTTGTTTATACTTCCCAACATCTTTAGAGATATATGAATTATCTGAGCTGGTGTTAGAATCTGTGTTAAAGAATCTAAACTCTCTTGAATATGACTCATCCTACTCCATTATCGGCAAATGGCTACATAAAAGTGAATTACGGAATCAAGCGGTTAAGTGTGTAGTCTCGTTGCCTCCAGTTTTTATCTACTTTGACCTGTAAATCAAGGTCAATTTTCTGAATATAAATTTCGCTGAGTTTTCGCACAGCAGCAGTTCTGATTTCTTTGATTTTTGAAGCGCCTTTTCCGATTACGATTCCCTTCTGGCTTTCGCGTTCAACACAGAGGAAGGCGCGGATCCATAATTTCTTTCCTTCGTTGCGGTGCTCAATATCTGCAACTTCAACATAAACTGCATGAGGAATTTCATCCTGAAGACGGTTGATTGCCTCTCCACGGATTATTTCACAGACACGGAAAGTAAGATCCTGGTCGGTGTAAAGCTCTTCATCATAAACTGGCTCTCCTTCCGGAGAAATATCATAAAGTGCTTTCAGGACTTCATTTATTCCAGTATCTTTTTCGGCCGACATTTCGAAAATGCGGCTGCCTGGAATATTTGGCAGCTGTTCACTTACAAACTGACGTACTGGAAGTGGGCGGCTGGCTGGTAAATCACACTTGTTGATTGCAACAACAACCTTCGACTGCAAGGCTTTGAGAAGGGCAGCAGTTTTCGCCTCTTCTTCACCAGGGGCTCGGGTAGAGTCAATTACATAAAGAACACAGTCGATTCCTTCGAGCTGGCTTTCTGTAACGTTTCTAAGACGAAGGTTGAGTTTCTTTTCTGAATCATGATAGCCAGGTGTATCAATAAAAATCAGCTGGCCGAAAGAAGTATTTACAATACCTTTAATTGCGTTTCGGGTTGTCTGCGGAATAGGAGAAACAATACTTACAGGTTCCTGGCAGGCAGTGTTGAGAAAGGTAGATTTTCCGGCACTAGGGCGTCCTATGATTGCAACAACGGCTGTGCGCAGAGGTTCATTATTTTCGTTAGATTTAATTTCATCACTCATATTTTTACTATTATATCAGTAGATTTCTCTCCCCGCAACAATAGAAAATAACCTAGCATTTTGAAAATAACTGTGTTAAAATATTCTATTATGACTGATTTTAAGGTTCATAACGGAAAGCCTATGGGCTTTGGCGCGGTGCTTACTGAAAGCGGCGTGAATTTTTCCATTTATAGCCGTGATGCAACAAAAGTGAGCCTTGTGCTTTTTGAAAGTGAATATGACCAGAAGCCTGGCCGTGTGGTTGAGTTTGATCCTCATGCAAACCGCACTGGCGATGTATGGCACATTTTTATAGAAGGACTTAGAGAGGGAGCACTTTATCTTTATAAGGTTGATGGACCATACATTCCTCCAAAAGGACTTCGTTTTAATTCCAATAAATATCTTTTTGATCCATATGCTAAAGCATTTACCTCTGGATCTGTTTTCCGTTCATATAACAAACAGTGGAAGCAGGGCTTTGAAGGAAATATCGGCGGAGAACTTCAGGATCTTTCTGATTTCCCGAAATGTGTTGTAGTAAAAGATGATGCTTTTGACTGGGAAGGTGACCGCCCGTTAAACAGACCTCTTGAGCATACTGTAATTTATGAAACCCACGTAAAGGGCTTTACTGCTTCAGAAACTTCCGGAGTTCCTCGGGAAATTGCGGGTACATACCGCGGATTTGAGGAAAAAGTTGAGTATCTGAAGTCTCTTGGAATTACCGCCGTAGAGTTTCTTCCTGTTTTTGAATTTGATGAAAATGAAAACGCTAATACAAATCCACGAACAGGGGAGTTGCTTGTAAATTACTGGGGCTACAGTACAATCGGATTCTTTGCCCCAAAAACAAGCTATTCTGCAGACCGAAGTCCGGGTGGACCTGTACGTGAGTTCAAGCAGATGGTAAAAACTCTGCATAAGGCCGGAATTGAAGTAATTCTTGATGTAGTTTACAACCATACAGCAGAGGGAAACGAGCGCGGTTATACCTTTGAGTTCCGCGGACTTCAAAACGATGTTTATTATTCTCTTCCTGCAACCGATCAGAATTATTACATGAATTTCAGTGGCTGTGGAAACAGTATGAACTGTAATAATCCTGTTACAGCACAGTTTATTTTAGACAGTCTGCGTTACTGGGTTCTGGAAATGCATGTAGACGGTTTCCGTTTTGATCTTGCGTCTATATTAACCCGTGCACAGAACGGAGCTCCTATTTCCAATGATCTGCCACTGCTTACAGCTGCTATAAATGATGATCCTGTTCTGGCTAAAACTAAAATAATTGCTGAACCTTGGGATTGTGCAGGCTTGTATCAGCTTGGCGGATTCCCCGGTGGACGGAATAACCGCTGGAGTGAATGGAATGGCCGGTTCCGTGATGATATGAGACGGTTCCTTCGTGGTGATGAGCATCTTTCTACTGCCGCAGCTACCCGTATAAGCGGAAGTTCAGACTGTTATAATCATGATGGCCGTTCACCGCTTTCTTCCATCAATTTTATTACTGCACATGATGGTTTTACGCTCAATGACCTTGTAAGTTATAACGGAAAACATAATGAAGAAAACGGTGAATGCAATCGTGACGGTTCTGATGAAAATTTAAGCTATAACAATGGTTTTGAAGGGGATTGTACCAATCCAAAAATTGAACAGTCCCGCCTTAGAACCATTAAAAACTTTTTGATTTACCTGATGGTTTCGCAGGGAGTTCCGATGCTGCTCGGTGGTGATGAAATCCGCCGTACCCAGCAGGGAAATAATAATGCATACTGTCAGGATAATGAACTCAGCTGGTTTAACTGGAATCTTGCAGATAAAAATAAAGGTCTTTTGCGTTTTACTTCCAGACTTATAGAAATGCGCCGTGCTCATAATATTTTCAGCCGTGTAAAATTCTTCAGAGATACTTATGAGACGGGTGCAATTCCAGAAATATCATGGTATGATATAAATGCAAAGGTACCAGACTGGGCAAAAATGAATCGGTTCCTTGCGTTTAAGCTGGATGGTCTTGAAGTTGACAATGATTTTTACGTTGCAACAAATCTTGATCAGTATGACCTTACAATTACATTACCGACATTACCAGGAAACAAAAAATGGCACCGCGTTGCGGACACTGCGTTTGAGAGTCCTGATGATATATTAGAAAGAGGAAACGAGGAGCTTTTGACTGAGCAGAGAAGGTATGTTCTGATATCAGGAGCTACTGTAGTTTTAATGAGTAAATAGATTTCCGGAGGTTTATTTATTATGGAATTCAACAAAGAAGAGTTTAAGGCGAATCTTTCAGCAAGACTTCGCCGTCAGTACGGAAAGGATATTTCACAGGCAAATAAGCACGACCTTTTTGATGCGGTTTCTGCTTCTGCGCTCGAATTGATTATGCCTAACTGGATGGCAACCCGCAACGAGTATGATAAAAAGCCTACAAAACAGCTTTATTATCTTTCAGCTGAGTTTTTAATGGGACGTGCTCTCAGTAATAACCTCATTAACTGCGGTATCAAAGAATCTGTAAATGAAGTTCTTAAAGAAATGAAT
The DNA here is from genome assembly GCF_036492245.1 of Treponema bryantii. Classification (NCBI taxonomy): domain Bacteria; kingdom Pseudomonadati; phylum Spirochaetota; class Spirochaetia; order Treponematales; family Treponemataceae; genus Treponema; species Treponema bryantii. Next base: position 799,237 of record NZ_AP025286.1, read on the forward strand.
ATAGACTTCAACATGATTGAAGATGAAGAGCCTGATGCAGGTCTTGGAAACGGTGGTCTTGGCCGCCTTGCAGCCTGCTTCCTTGATTCTCTTGCAACCCTGGACTACCCTGGACACGGATACGGAATCCGCTATGAATACGGTATGTTCGAGCAGCGCATTGAAGACGGCTATCAGGTTGAATATCCAGATAACTGGCTGCAGCACCGCGACCCTTGGGAAATCAAACGTTCTGACCTTGCAGTAACTGTAAAGTTCGGCGGAAACATTGCTTACGGAAAAACTCCGGACGGACAGCCTCGCTTCTTCATCGAAAATGCAGAAGAAGTAACAGCTACTCCTTATGATATGCCAATCATCGGTTTTGATACAAAGACTGTAAATACTTTGCGTTTGTGGCAGGCATCGAGCCCTAACGGATTCGACCTTCAGCTCTTCAACAACATGGATTATAACCGTGCCGTAGAACGCCAGAACAGCGCAGAAAATATCAGCCGCGTTTTGTATCCAAACGATAACGGTCCAAGCGGAAAGGCTCTCCGCCTCAAGCAGCAGTATTTCTTCTCTTCTGCTTCGCTCCAGGACCTCGTTCGCCATTATGTAGCAGACTACGGAACAGATTTCTCTAAGTTTGCTGAGCTCCACGTAATTCAGCTCAACGATACACACCCTGTAGTTGCAATTCCTGAACTTATGCGTATTTTGATTGATGAATACAATGTAAGCTGGGATGAATCATGGGATGTAGTAACTCATACATTCGCTTATACAAACCACACAATTCTTGCAGAAGCTCTTGAGAAGTGGCCAATTGAAATCTTCCAGGGACTTCTTCCACGTGTATATCAGATTGTTGAGGAAATCAACCGCCGTCTCGTAATTGAGCTGCGCCAGAAGTTCCCTAACGATTACTACAAGCACGAGCACATGGCAATCATCCATAACAACATGGTTTATATGGCATGGATGGCAATTCACGCCTGCTTCAGCGTAAACGGTGTTGCAGAACTCCATACAGAGCTTTTGAAGACTGCAGAACTTAAAGACTGGTACACACTTTATCCAGAGAAGTTCAACAACAAGACAAACGGTATTACACAGCGCCGCTGGCTCTTGAATGCTAACCCTAAGCTTGCTGCTTTCATTACAGAAAGAATCGGTCACGGCTGGGAAAAAGAATTGTCTAAGCTTAAGGATCTTGAAAAATATATTGATGATGATGCTTCAATCAACGAACTCATCAAAATCAAGACAGAAAACAAGCAGGCTCTTGCAGATTACCTCAAGCACGCTCAGAATGAGTTCCTTGACCCTGAAAGTATTTTTGATGTTCAGGTTAAACGTCTCCATGAATACAAGCGCCAGCTTTTGAACATTCTTCATGTAATGTACATCTACAACCGCCTTGTTGAAGATCCAGATTATAACCCTCCTGCACGTACATTTATCTTTGGTGCAAAGGCTGCTTCCGGTTACCGCCGTGCAAAGTCTATCATCAAACTGATTAACACAGTTGCAGAGCGAATCAACAACGACCGCCGTGTCCGCGGAAAGATTCGCGTTGTATTCGTAGAAAACTACCGCGTTTCTGTTGCAGAAAAAATCTTCCCTGCTGCCGATGTTTCAGAGCAGATTTCTACTGCTGGTCTCGAAGCTTCAGGTACATCAAACATGAAGTTCATGCTCAACGGTGCTCTCACTCTTGGAACTATGGACGGTGCTAACATTGAGATTTTTGAAGAAGCTGGAAAAGAAAACGGCTTTGTATTCGGTCTTTTGACAGAAGAAATCAAGAAGATGGAAGCAGAGCACTCATACAATCCACAGGAATATCTCGACTGCAATCCTGCTCTTGCTAAAGTTGTTGAACAGCTTGTTGACGGAACTTATGATCCGACACACCAGCTTTTCAAGGAACTTCACGACTCTCTCGTATACGGTGTAGAAGGTCAGCGCCCAGACGTTTACTACGTTCTTGCAGACTTCGATTCATACTGCAAGGCAAAGGAAAAAATTGCTGCAGCATATGGCGATAAGAAGCAGTGGGCTAAGATGGCATTGAAGAACATAGCCAACGCCGGTAAGTTCTCAAGCGACCGTACAATTGAAGATTACGTTCGCGATATCTGGCACTTGAAGAAGGTTGAAGTAAAGTAAGCTTTTTTCAGAAATTCTAAGTCTTAAAAACACACAGACTGTGGGACCCGCAGTCTGTGTGTTTTTTTATGAACCGAAATTTTATATAGTTGTCTTGACTCCAACCTTCTTTAATTAGTACATTTCACACATGAATAAAAAACTTGTATCTCTGCTTGCCAGTGCCGGCCTTCTGCTTACCGCCGCTATCTGGGGATTTGCGTTTGTCGTTGTAAAGGATAGTCTTGATTATATTGGTTCGTTTTATATGGTGGCAATTCGATTTTCGATTGCGGCTGTGGGAATGGGACTCATTTTCTTTAAGAAACTTAAACTGATAGATAAAAAACATCTTTTGAAAGGAGCTGTCACAGGATTTTTTCTTTTTATGGGCTATCTTGCGCAGACTATCGGCTGCTTTTATACAACTGCCGGTAAGAATGCATTTCTGACAACTGTTTATGTAATTTTGATTCCAATTATCAGCTGGCCGCTTTATAAGAAACGTCCGGCAATTTTTGTTTTTATTGCGGCTGCCATGTCTATGACGGGAATTGGACTTCTTGCTCTTGGTGGAAATGATTTTGCAGGAGGAGGCGCGGGGAGTGGTTTTAACCGCGGTGATGTGCTTACTCTTATCTGCGGGCTTTTTTATGCGCTGCATATTCTGTGGACAGAAAAATGTAACAGGGAAGGTTGTGATGTAATCATCATAACAATGCTGCAGTTTTTCTTTGCTGCTGTTTTCGGGTGGATTTCTGCACCGATAGCAGACGGACATTTCCCTCTGGAAGTATTGAATAATTCTAAAGTTATAGTTTCAATGCTGTACCTCGGTCTTTTAAGTTCAATGCTTTGTTTCAGCCTGCAGAATATAGGATTAAAATATGTTCAGTCATCACTGGCATCTTTATTTTTAGGTTTTGAATCAGTATTTGGAATCTTTTTCAGTACATTGTTCCTTCACGAAGCATTTACACCCAGAATGTTTGCAGGGTGTTTCTTGATTTTTATTGCAGTAATTCTTGCGGAGAACGGAAATAAACTTTTTAACCGATAATTAAAGAAAAAATATTAGGAGGAATGCTCTTATGTTAGTTGCTTTAACGTCGGTTAACGAAAGAAAGGTTTCTTTTGAAACTTCTAAAAACGAAGGTCCGTTTTTCTGTCCTTGCTGTAAAAAAGAAGTTGGCTTAAGAAAGGGGTACAAAAAGGTTCATCATTTTTACCACATCAGCGACAATCCAGACTGTCCGATTCCTAAAGAATCAGAAATTCATTTAAGAATTAAAAAAGAAATGTATGAGCATTTTAACAAACTTAGAAATTGCAGAAAGTGTGAGCTGGAACGAAATCTGGGTGATGTACGCCCTGATATTTCCTTGTATATTGATGATACTCCGGTTGCTATTGAAATTCAAAAGTCAGACATTAGTTGTGATTTAATACGCCAGAGAATGCAAAGGTATAGTCATCTTGGAATTTATGTATTATGGGTTTTGCCTGAATTATTAATACATGAGAAAGCGAATTCCTGGGGAGAAATCAAAAAGTATCATAATCTGAAAGATTGGGAAAAATTTCTTCATGTAATGTATAATGAGCGGCTTTATTACTGGAATGGTGGAACTAACGTTGATGCTGTTCATTTTGAGCCTGCACGTCTGTTTCATGATGGTGATGAATACGGTGATTCATACTGGTATGATGCAAAGAAAAGAATGGTACCTGATTATCTGGAGAAACAGCTGTGTGTTGAAGATAATTTTACTTATTCACAATGCAGAGCGGGTAGTGTAAAGGTTTCTACCGGATATGAGCAAATTCCACAGTGCCGTATCTTTATTGATACTACACCGGAATGGTGGCTGGATGATAATGATGCATAAATATTGAATATATATGCATAAAATTGTATATTTATAAATCGAGGTGTTTATATGAAGAAAATTACTATTGTATGTGCAGCTCTCGCTGCAGCTCTTGCATTTGCAGGATGCTCTAAATCAAAGGTAGAAATAAATTCTGTTGCAGATCTTGCAGGAAGAAAAATTGGTGTTCAGGCTGGTACAACAGGTGAAGCCTGGGTACAGGATAATGTTGCTGGTGCAAACATTGCATCTTTCAAAACAGGAATGGATGCAGCTCTTGATCTTAAGAATCGTGCAATTGATGCAGTAGTTCTTGATGAACTTCCAGCAAAGGCAATTGTTGACCGCAATCCAGATCTTAAGATTATTCGTGATAAGGTATTTGCTGATAATAAGGAAGCTTATGCTATTGCTGTAAAAAAGGACAATGTAGATCTTCTTACTGTCATCAATAAGACAATTTCTGATATGAAGGCAAATGGTGAGTACGAGAAACTCGTAAATGCATTTATGCCTGTTGATGGAAATATTGTTATTCCTGCAAATGAAGGTTCTTCTGGAAATTCTATTGTAAAACTCGGAACAAATGCAGCTTTCCCTCCATTTGAATATGTTGAAGGAAAGAATATTGTTGGTTTTGATATCACAATGGGACAGAAAATTGCAAAGAATGCCGGAATGAAGCTTGAAGTTGTAGATATGGCATTCGACAGCCTTATTCCAGCTCTTCAGTCTGGAACAATTGACTTCATTGCTGCTGGTATGTCTGTAAATGAAGAGCGCAAAAAGAACGTTGATTTCTCTGAGACTTATTTTGAGTCTGAGCAGGTTATCATCGTTCGCAAATAAAGCCTAAAATGATACGTAGGCTACGATGATGTCAAGGCACGCTTTGCTTAAAGCCTTGACATCATCGTTTTCCAGGTTGAAATAAATTTTCAACCTGAAATCAGAGGCAGGCTGTGCCTGCCGACTTTTACATTCCCGCAGTAAATTGCGGGAATATTTATTTTTTAAAGGAATTATATGATTCAATCTTTTATTGACACAATGATTTCGGGGCAGAGGTACATGCTGATTGTGGAAGGTTTGGGAATTACACTTCTCATAGCCTTCTGTGCAATCATAATTGGAACTGTAATTGGCTTCCTCCTTGCTCTGATGAAGGTTTCTGGAAATAAGATTCTTAAGGCTGTTGCAGAGGTATATACTACTGTGCTTCGTGGAATTCCTCTTGCTACACAGCTTATGATCTTTTATTTTGTAATTTTTGCTCCATTGGGATTAAACAGACTTCTTGTTGCAATTCTTGCTTATGGTTTTAACTCTGGTGCGTATTGTACAGAAATCTTCCGTGCAGGAATTCAGGGAATTGACCCGGGCCAGACTGAAGCCGGCCGTTCACTTGGTTTGAGTAAGTGGCAGACTGTTTTTAAGATTGTTCTTCCTCAGGCTGTAAAGGCTGTGCTTCCAACTTATACGAGTGAGTTTATTGTTTTAATAAAAGAGACTTCTGTTGCAAGCTTTATTGCTGTAATGGATATGACAAAAGCCGGAGATATGATTCGTAATGCTACTTACAATGCCTGGATTCCGCTTTTAACCTGTGCGGCAATTTATCTTGTCCTTACTGTAGGACTTACAAAGCTTTTCGGCATGCTCGAAAAAAGGATGGCAAAAAGTGATAGAAGTTAAAAACCTTAAAATCAGCTTTGGAAAGCTGAATGTATTAAAAGATGTATCAATTAAAATTGAAAAAGGCGAAAAAATAGTAATTATCGGACCTTCTGGTTCTGGAAAGAGTACATTTCTCCGCTGCTTAAACAGACTTGAGACTCCTGATGGAGGCCAGATTCTGTTTGAGGGCAATGATTTAACAGATCCAAAGACAAATCTTGATCTTTGCCGCCAGAAAATGGGGATGGTTTTCCAGCATTTTAATCTTTTTCCTCATCTTACTGTTTTGCAGAATATCACTCTTGCACCAGTAACTCTTAAGCTTAAAACTCCAGAAGAAGCTGAAAAAGAGGCTATGGAACTACTTGAAAGAATCGGTTTGCCAGATAAAGCTAATGTATATCCTTCTACTTTGAGTGGTGGGCAGAAGCAGCGAATTGCTATTGTTCGTTCCCTTGCAATGCATCCTGATGTAATGCTCTTTGATGAGCCAACTTCAGCTCTCGATCCTGAAATGGTAGGTGAAGTACTTGAAGTTATGAAGGATCTTGCACGAGATGGAATGACAATGGTTGTTGTAACTCATGAAATGGGCTTTGCACGAGAGGTTGCAGACCGCGTTCTGTTTATGAACGAAGGTTATATTGAAGAAGAAGGCAGTCCGGATGAGCTTTTTCAACACCCGAAAAGTGAACGTTTACAGCAGTTTTTTAAATCTATCCTGTAAAAAATAATCTTTTTTTATACAAAAAATCAGCACACAAACAGCACAAATTGAATGACCACAGTAATATTACAGGTAACTGTGGTTATTTTTTGTATAACCATGGTTAAATATCAAAAAAAGTTATTGACGACAGGTTATTTTCGCTGTATGTTATAAACATAAATTAAAGTTACATTAAAGTTAAAAAGTATGAGATTAAGAAAGTTACAAATGAAAAGACAATTAGCATTATCCTTATACAGAAGCGTTGCTAAGAAGAGAGTTTATTCGGAGAACCGGTTTATCATCGGTGAGAGAGTTCTTGGACTGTAAGTTTGGAGAGTCTACAGTCTAAGAACTTTTTTTTTGTCTAAAAATACTTTATAATTCCCAATAATGGTTAAAGAAATCTCAATTACAGTTGAAGCCAAGGATGAAAAGAATCTTTCGCTTCATGACAGTCTTATCCGCAGGGAACTCAAGAAAAATAATATAAAAGAAGCTCAGTTTGAAAAGGTTTTTGTAAAGAAATCTATTGATGCACGACATGGGCAGTTGAAGCTGCATTTGCGTTATAAGATTTATATTGGTGAAAAGCCGGAAGCTGCAGGTGAATGGAATCCAGCCTGGAAATCTTGCAGCGGAGCAGATGAAAAGCATACGGTAATTATAGTAGGTGCGGGCCCGGCAGGACTTTTTGGTGCACTTAAGCTTCTGGAAAGCGGCATAAAACCAGTTATAATTGAGCGCGGCTGTGAGACCCGCCAGCGAAAAAAGGATATTGCTTTAATAAGTACTCGAGATGTTGTAAATGCGGACTCGAATTACTGCTTTGGCGAGGGCGGGGCGGGTACTTTCTCGGACGGAAAATTATATACGCGCAGTAATAAGCGCGGAGACATCAGTTCTATATTGAAAATCTTTCATTATTTTGGCGCGGACGAAAAGATTCTGACCGACGCTCACCCGCATATAGGAACTGACCGGCTCCCACAGGTAATAAATGCTATGCGCGATAAAATTATTGAGCTGGGCGGTGAGTTTCACTTTAATAAGCGTGTAACAGATCTGATTACTGAAAATGATAAAGAAGCCCGCGGTGAGGCAGAAATAAAACTGCGCGTATGCGGCGTTGAAACCCGGAATGTAATTACTGGAGAAAAGAGTGATTTTCATGGGACTGCGGTACTACTTGCAACGGGACATTCCGCTTCTGATATTTATGAAATGCTTGCCCGCGTAGCCCCTGCTGCTCTGGAAGCAAAGACTTTTGCGGCTGGTGTTCGTGTAGAGCATCCTAGAACTCTGATTGATTCAATTCAGTATCACGGGCGGGGGGCGGATGCAGGCCTTGGTGCTGCTGAATACAGAGTTACTACTCAGGTTGATGGACGCGGAGTATATTCCTTCTGTATGTGTCCGGGCGGATTTGTTGTTCCTTCAAGTTCTGGCCCTGATGAAATTGTTGTAAACGGTATGTCGGCTGCAGCACGTAATTCCAAATGGTCAAATGCAGCTATTGTTGTTGAGATTCGTCCGGAGGATATTCCTGCAGAATTTATGCAGGCTGCAGAAAAAGTCGGCTGTCCTCAACTGGCCGGATTGTTCTTCCGCCGTGAAATTGAACAGCTTGCGTTTAAAAATGGAAACGGCCAGGCTGCTCCAGCTCAGCGCCTCACTGATTTTCTTGCCGGCCGAAAATCTTCAGATTTACCTGTTTCAAGCTATACTCCGGGTATTGTTTCTTCTGAACTTGGACTCTGGCTGCCTGCTCACATAAGCGAACGCTTAAAAAAGGGCTTTGTACAGATAGATCAGAATATGCATGGCTTTATATGTAAGGATGCTTTGATGATTGCTGCTGAAACCCGTACAAGTACGCCTGTGAGAATCCTCAGGGACAAAGAAAGCTATGAATGTACTGAACTTTCCGGCCTGTATCCTGCAGGTGAGGGCTCCGGCTACTCGGGTGGTATTGTTTCCAGCGCTATGGATGGCGAAAATGCCTGTAGTCATATTACGTCTAGGATAAAATAACCAAGGTTATTTTTAATAACATTTAGTTATTGGTAAATTTATTTTTTTATGTTATAATTAAAAACATGAATAGTAACAGAATCAGCTCGGAGAGGGTTGTTGCTGTTGTCGGTTTATTTTTCCTACTTATTGCAGCTATTACAAGTCTTTTTTTTAACGGTGACCCAAAATCAATTATTGAGAAGGTCGCTGATACAAATATTGTGATTCCAGTTGTACATTTTCTTTGTGTAGGTCTCACAATCATACATATTATCCGTCCTAATTCGTATCTCATGCTTGCTATTCTCCTGATTGAAAGCGAGCTCACAATTTTAACTCATTATGAAGAGTTGGGAATTTTCTTTTTCTATGCAGCTGTTATCTTTATGTTATGTACAGATTTTCTGGCTGAGAAATCAAAGAAACCTATCTGGATACTTTTTGTAATTCATTTTATTACTCTGTGTCTTACTTATACTCATGGTATTAAAGCTATGCTTATAGATATTGGATATTCAGTTTTCTGTTATTCTTTTTATCTATGGATTTATTCTATTCTGAAAGCAAAGTTTTCTTGTCTGATTCCAAAGAATGTCCGTGAGAATAATACTATCATTGGTAAGCCAGCTGGTTCGGTAATAAAGCTTTCTGATTATAATCTTAATGAACGTCAGCGAACTTATCTGATGGAACATATTCATAACAAGCTAAGCTATAAAGAAATAGGCGAAAAATATTTTGTAAGTCTTTCAACTGTAAAAAAGATTTTTGCAGATATTTTCAAAATCTTTAATGTGTCGAACATTGAAGAATTGCGCCTGCTTCTCCTTCAGTACCAGGTCGAAGAATAGTTCGTCGTGCTTGTGACGAATCTCTTTTTATGATATAACTCTGATATGAAAGTTGCGATTTTTTTCGGTTCTAAGTCCGACAAGGACACCATGAAAAAGGCTGCCGACATTCTCTCAGAGTTCGGCGTGGAATACAAGGCATTTATCATTTCTGCCCATCGTGCCGGGGCTTTACTTAAGCAGACAGTTGAACAGGTTGAAAAAGAAGGCTTTGAGGTAATCATTGCCGGTGCAGGTCTTGCTGCAGCTCTTCCTGGTGTTATTGCAGGCGAAACTACTTTGCCTGTTATCGGTGTTCCGCTTGAGTGTGTTTCTGACAAATCAAATGGTCTTGGCGGTATGGATGCACTCTTGTCTATCGTACAGATGCCTCCTCAGATTCCGGTTGCAACAGTTGGTATTAACAACGCAAAGAATGCGGGATATCTTGCTGTTCAGATTTTGTCTATCAAGTATCCTGAACTTAAAGAAAAGTTAGTTTCATTCAGAAAGAAACTGGCTGATGACGCTGCAGCTACAGGTTTAGACGTTAAGTTCTAGCAGAAATAACTGAGGGAGACAGCCGGGCATAGCTCGTCTGTGTGCATTTTGGGGGTCAATCCTAAAACGACCCGCTGGCGCAGCTCGTTTTTTAACGGATTTTCTATAAGAGCGGGGGAAGGCCTTCCCCTTATACAAATAAAAGGAGCAAACAAATGGCAAACTACAAAGAGTCTGGTGTTGACGTAGAAGAAGGTTACCGAGCGGTAGATAAGTACAAGGAACAGGTAAAGAGAACTGTTGTTCCAGGGCTTTTGACAGGGCTTGGAAGTTTTAACGGTATGTTCGAAGTACCTAAGGGAATTAAGAATCCTGTTATGGTAAGCGGAACTGATGGTGTTGGAACTAAACTTGATGTTGCTTTCCAGATGAAGAAGTATGACACTGTTGGTATTGACTGTGTTGCCATGAGCGTAAACGATATTTTGTGTTCTGGTGTTCAGACTCTTTTCTTCCTTGATTATGTTGCCTGCGGAAAGCTTGATGCTGATGTTGCTGCTGAACTTGTAAAGGGTGTTGCAGACGGTTGTGTTGATACTGGTTGTGCTCTTCTTGGTGGTGAGACTGCTGAAATGCCTGGCTTCTATGATGTTGGTAAATATGACCTTGCCGGCTTTGGTGTTGGTGTTGGTGAGAAAAAAGATATGATTACTGGTGAGGATATCCGCGAAGGTGATGTTCTTATTGGTCTTTCTTCTACAGGTGTTCACTCTAACGGTTTCAGCCTTGTTCGCAAACTTGTTCCAAATGTAAATGATCCATTTGTAGTAAACGGAACTGATACTGGTAAGACTATTGGTGAAGTTCTTCTTACACCTACACGTATTTATGTTAAGCCTGTTATGGAAGTTCTCGGAAAATACCGCAAGGCTATCCACGGTATGGTTCACGTAACTGGCGGCGGATTCTTTGAAAATATTCCACGTATGTATCCAAAGGCTAAGGAAGGAAAGAAGCAGTTGATTTCTGTTATTAAGCGTGCTTCATGGGATATTCCTCCTGTATTTGGTGAATTGATTCGCCGTGGTGCTGATTTTGATAACGTTTATAATACTTTCAATATGGGTATTGGTTTTGTTCTTGCTGTTTCTGCAAAAGAGGCTGATGCTGTTCTTGAAATGTTCAATGCTAATGCTCACAAATATCACAAGGATTACTGTCCTGATATGAAGGCTTACAAGATTGGCCGCGTTGAATATGCTAAGGGCGAAGTAAACAGCCAGAAAGACGCTGTTTTGTTCGAAGATTAATCTTGAGGTCTAATTGATTATGGCAAAACTTAAGACAGCTGTTTTAGTTAGTGGTGGCGGTACAAATCTTCAGGCTTTGATTGATTATCAGATTGCGCAGGGCGATGCTTGTCCTTATGAGATTGTCTGTGTAATTTCTGATTCTAAAAAGGCTTTTGCTCTGGAGCGTGCTGCCAAGGCTGGAATTCCTTCTGCAATCTGTTCTCCTTATGCTGTAATGGGTGAAGAGGTTGCTAAGGCTAGTGACCGCGATACTAAGCGTCTTGCTGTTTCAAACGCTATGCTGGAGGCTTGTGAAAAATACAGAGCTGAGGCTATTGTTGAAGCAGGCTGTCTTACTGTTCTTGCCGGTGACATTCTTAAAAAATACGAAAACAGAATTATAAATCTTCATCCGGCTCTGCTGCCAAAATTTGGTGGAGTCGGAATGTTTGGTCATCACGTTCATGAGGCTGTTATTGCTGCCGGTGAAAAAGAAAGCGGCTGTACTATTCATATTGCTGATGGTGGATGTGATACCGGAAAAATCCTTATTCAGAAAAAAGTTCCAGTTATGCCTGACGATACTCCTGATACACTTTATGCTCGTATTGCTCCTAAAGAGCACGAGGCAATTGTTGAAGGACTTTGTATGCTTGCCGAAATGACTTTGCAGAAATAGGCCTGGAATCAGTTGCCCGTAAGAAAAACCTATGTTAAAATCTACTATTATCTATATATTCATTTTATAGGAGACGATGAGATGAAAAAAATCATTGCTTTATTTACAGCTGTTCTTCTTTTGGGAACTATGTGTTTTGCAGCAGATCCTGCTGAAGGGTTCTGGGTTAGTTATGATGAAAAGACTAATCAGGCAACTGCAGGCTGGCAGATCTGGGAGCAGGGGGGAAAACTCAATGGAAAGATTCTTTCTGTTGCTGATTTGCCACAAGATGTAATTGCCGATGGTGGAAAGGGTAAACATTACGACAACTTTATGAATAATGTTGATGTTGGAACTTTGCGTACTGTTGGAACTACCTGGATCTGGGATTTGTCAAAGGATGCTGCCGGTAAGTGGTCTGGCGGATATATTATTGATCCGGGTGATGGAAAACGATACAAGTGTCGAATTACTTATCACGGTGCAGATGGAAAGAAATACAAGGTAGATACTTTGGAAATGCGCGGTGAGGTTGGACCTTTTGGGCGTAGTCAGTTCTGGAAAAAAGCCAGTGAAGCTGAAGCTGGTGGGCTTAGATAGGAATTAGTATGCCTGAAAATCCAGTAAAAAAAGTAGAGACAATAATTATTTCATCACTTATTTTGATTGTAATTGTATGCGGTATCTTTTGCTTTGCTTTGGGATATCGCCGTTTATACTTCCTGTTCGTTACATTCCTGATGGTGCTTTATCACATTCTCATGCGGGCTTCTGTTCCAAGAGTTTTGAGTATTGTGCATAGAGGACCATTTAATCCTGATAATCTCTGGTTCCGTACAAAATCCTTTGAAAAAGCAATTTATAAGTTTTTCCAGGTAAAAAAATGGAAGGACAGTTTAATTACTTATGAGCCGGAATCTTTTTCGTTAAGAACAAGTTCTCCAGAGAGAATCCTTCAATCAATGTGTATTGCTGAAACAATTCATTTTTCTTTGATTTGTGGTTCGCTAATATATATTCTTTTTGGATTTATTTTCGGTAAACTATGGATTTTTGTTCTTACGGGAACTATTTCTATTATTTTTGAGTGCAGATTTATTATGGCTCAAAGATATAATCGGCCAAGAGTTAAAGAACTTATTCGAAAAAGATCAATAAGAAAATGACAGGTTTAATTGTTGCGCGCTCTATCAATAATGTAATCGGAAAAAACGGTATGATTCCCTGGCAGATAGAAGGGGAGAAAAAACAGTTTAAAGAACTTACCACTGGTAATGTTGTTGTAATGGGGCGCAAAACCTACGAAGAAATCGGACATCCTCTACCAAATCGAAAAACAATTGTCATCTCAAAAACAAAAATATTTGAAAGTGATAGCCTGACTACCGTTAGTTCGTTAAAAGAAGCACTTGAACTTGCTGCAGGTCAGAAAGTTTTTATTGCCGGTGGTTATGGTGTGTATAAAGAAGCTTTGCCCTTTGTTGATGTTATGTACATAACTGAAGTTCAGCTGATGGTTGAAGATGGAGATGTTTTCTTTCCTGATTTTAATGCTGATGATTTTGAAAAAACAGTTGGTGAAACTTCTGGTGATAAAATAAAATACACCAGAGTTATATATACCAGAAAAAAAACAGGCAAAGGCTTAGCCGTTTAGTTATCGGCCGTTGCCTTTGCCATTTTAATTACAAAATTGCGATAAATCTTTCAAAGGCTTTTAGGCCTTCTTCGTTACATTTGTAAACACCGGCGTGTTCCAGTACCTTACTGAAAACAATCCCGGTTTCTTTTTTCAGAATATCGATTGTTTCTTCTTCTGATTTTTCTGTGAACGAACCGTATTTTTCTTTAAGTTCATTTGTCCAGTCGGCATGCTTACCGAGGTTTTCATCAGAACTTATGTCTTTGTTCTGTATCAGGGCCTTTGCAAGTTCTGCGAATTCTGTCTTAAGGCGGCCCGGAAGAATTGCGAGTCCCATTACTTCAATCAGACCAATGTTTTCCTTTTTGATGTGATGAAGTTCAGCATGAGGATGATATACACCAAGCGGATGTTCTTCTGTTGTGATGTTGTTGCGGAGAACTAAGTCCATTTCGTACAGGTCACCGTGGCGGCGTACAATAGGATTGAGTGTATTGTGCTTTTCGCCGTTTGTTTCTGCGAAAATAAAAGCTGCTTCGTCTGTGTAATTTCGCCATGTCTTGAGTACATGGTCTGCAAGTTCAACAAGGCGGTTTTTATCTGCGCTCTTAATGCGGAGAACAGACATCGGCCATTTTACTATTCCAGCTTCTACATCTTCAAAACCTTTAATTGTAATCTGCTTGAGAATTGGAGCTTTTGCCATCGGGAAGTTATAAGCACCTCCCTGGAAATGATCGTGTGTAAGAATTGAACCGCCTACAATCGGAAGGTCTGCGTTGCTTCCGAGAGTGTAGTGAGGGAATTGTGTTGTAAAATCAAGAAGGCGTTCAAAAGTCTTTCTTGAAATACACATTGGAGAGTGTTCTTGATTAAAAACAATACAGTGCTCGTTATAATAAACGTATGGAGAATACTGGAAGCCCCATGCTTCTCCAGCAAGTTCGAGAGGAATGATTCTGTGATTGTTGCGCGCCGGATGATTTAAACGGCCTGCATAGCCTTCATTTTCCTTACAGAGAAGACAGCTTGGATAGCCGACTGTTTTTGCATTCTTTGCAGCTGCAATTGCCTTTGGATCTTTTTCTGGTTTTGAAAGGTTGATGGTGATATCCATGTCGCCGTATTCAGTTTTGCTGATCCATTTTACATCGCGGCAGATTCTGTAGCGGCGGATGTAATCTGTGTCCTGGCTGAATTTATAGAACCAGTCTGTTGCTTCCTTTGGAGATTTTTTATAAAGTTCGTTGAATTTTGCTCTGATGTTTGATGGTCTGTCTGTCATTATAGACATGAGCTTTGTGTCAAAAAGGTCGCGGGCTGCAATACCATCACCCTGAGTGAGGTTATGTTCAACTGCATAATCAAGAAGATTTTTTAGGATATCTTCCAGGTTTGAAATCTCTACTTCAGGGATTTCGGCTGCCTGTTCGGGAGTTTCAAAACCGTCGATGTTGAGGGCAGCAAGGAGCTGGTTTTTTACAAAAATCACATCTTCTTTTTCTATAAGACCGCTTTTAAGTCCGTATGCGGCAAGTCTGTTGATATTATTTATAACACTCATAGTGATAGTAATACTATCATAAGATATGACTAAATGCAAATTTTATTATTGTAAATTCAAACTGCTAGGAGTTTTTATAAAATTATTATAATATGTTTCAAATGAAAATTCTTGTAATCAATAATATGCTTGAACAAAAGCATCTGGACCTTATAAAAAATACAGCTGTGACCCTTGGACACGAAGTTTTCTTTTATACTGCTGAAGCAGAAATTCCTCAAAGTAATTTTGATGCTGATATTATCTATGGTTTTGCACCTTCAATTGTAAAGACAAGCAAAAATCTGAAATGGCTTTGTGTGCCATGGGCTGGTGTAGATTCCCTTATGACACCCGGCTATTTTGCAAATGAGGACTGTCTTCTTACAAATGCGGCGGGTGCATATGGTGTTTCGATTGCAGAACACATGATTGCCGTTTCTCTTGTTATGATGAGACGGCTGAATGAATTTATGGAAGAAACACGGGCAGGGGAATGGAAGTCTCCGCGTGAGCAGAGGTCTCTGAAAGACTGCAGAATTACAGTTCTTGGAACAGGTGATATCGGAACAACATTTGCAAAACGAGTGCGAGCTTTTGAGCCTGCTTCAATTATTGGTGTATGTCGCAGCGGAAGAAGCAGAGAAACTGTTTACGATAAAGTACTTCCTGTTAGTGAACTTGATTCAGTTTTGTCAGAGACAGATCTTCTTGCAATGAGTCTTCCGGCAACTGCAGAAACCCGTGGTATTCTTTCACGAGAGAGAATCGCCATGCTTCCAGAGGGAGCTTATGTTGTAAATGTTGGACGAGGTTCAGCAATAGATGAAGATGCTCTTGCAGATGCATTGGAATCTGGTCATCTTGCCGGAGCTGCCCTTGACGTATTCCAGACAGAGCCGCTTCCAAAAGACAACCATTTGTGGAAAATCAAAAATCTTTTGATCACTCCACATGTGGCTGGAAATATGACACTTCCATATACGAGAGATAAGAATGTTCAGATGTTCTGTGAAGATCTAAAGAACTTTACAAATGGAGCACCTTTGCATTATCTCGTAGACCGAAAACTTGGATACTAATTAAATGAAAAAAAATATAATAATATTTGCGATGTTGTTTTTAACCTCACTAGCAGCATCTCAAAATAAGGGAGTAAAAAAAATGAGTGAAGAAAAAAACTTTCACAAAAATCCGATTATCAAAGATATTTATACAGCGGATCCAGCCCCTATGGTTTATGGAGATACACTTTATCTTTATACAACACATGATGAAGATAAACTTGTAAACGATTTTTACACAATGTGTGACTGGCGCTGTTTTTCAACAAAAGATATGGTGAACTGGACTGACCACGGAAAGATTTTTTCTCTTGACGATATTGAATGGGCAGATGACAGAGCCTGGGCACCACAGGCAATTGAGAGAAACGGAAAGTTCTATCTTTACTGTCCGGTTCATAAGAGGAACGGCGGTATGGCAATTGCAGTAGGAGTTTCAGACAGTCCTGTTGGTCCTTTCAAAGATATTGGACAGCCTCTTGTAGATGAGGGAGACTGGAACGATATTGATCCGACTGTATTCATTGATGATGACGGTCAGGCATATCTGTATTTTGGAAATCCTGAGCTTCGTTATGTTCTTTTGAATGAAGATATGATTTCTTATAATAAAAAAATTGGTGTAATGAAAATTCCGATGACAGAAAAATCTTTTGCAAAGGGAAGCCATAATACAGGTACAACTTATGGCGAAGGTCCATGGTTCTATAAACGAAATGGCCTTTACTATATGGTTTATGCTGCTTTTGCAGAAGGCGAAAAACGTAATGAGCATCTGGCTTATTCAACTGCTAAGACTGCCCGTGGTCCTTGGGAGTACGGCGGAGTTCTGATGGAAGAAGGTCCTTGTTTTACAAATCATCCTGGTATTGCAGATTTTAAGGGACACTCTTATCTGTTCTATCATACAGATGAACTACCGGGCGGTAGTTTGTTCCATCGCAGTGTCTGTGTTGCGGAATTTAAATACAACAATGATGGTTCAATCACAACAATCAATATGTGTGATGGAGTAAGCGCGATAAAATAAACTGGAGTAATTAATGCTTTTTAAAGCTGAGTATAAAAATAAACTTATAAAGATTTTCGTTCCAATCATGTTGAGCAATCTGATCGCACAGGTTCAGATGTTCATAGACAGAATCTTTTTGGGACGAATGGATATTCTGTATATGAGTGCAGTTGGTAATGCAACTGCTCCTATGTGGACTACAATGTCTTTCGTTTTCTCTATGGCTATGGGTGCCTCAATTCTTATAAGCCAGTCTGTTGGTGAAAAAGATATTGAAAAAGCAAAAGACTATGCGGCTTCAATGATCAAGCTTCATAATGTAATTCCAGTGCTGCTGTTTTTGTTCTGGACATTCTGCAGTCCTCTTGTTTTTAGGTTGATGGGTGTTTCAGAAAATGTAATGAAACCCTGCGTTACTTATACAAGAATTTATGCGCCTGTATATCTGATTATCGGGCTCTGGGCTTCTTATAGTGTTGTGTTCCAGACTTCAAATTATACAAAGCCGCTGGTCGCTTATGGTATAATACGCTCTGTTCTGAATATTATTCTGGATTATCTTTTGATTTTCGGAAAGTTCGGCTTCCCTAGAATGGAAATTGCCGGTGCGGCTCTTGGAACTACAATTGCGGAATATGTTGGTGCAATTTATCTTTTGTACATAACAATTTCTAAAAAGGATAAATTCTTTACGAGTCCCGGGCTTAAAAGAATTCTTGGTGCAAAAATAAGACCTTATTTTGAATCCATTAAACTTGGTATTCCTACTGCCTGTGAAGATCTGCTCTGGAATGTCGGAAATCTTTGTATAATCCGCATTCTTAATACAATTAACGAAAAGGCTGCGGGAATTTATTCTATGGTATTTACTGTAGAGATTCTTTTTGTTGTGGTAATTGGAGCTATTGGAAGCGGAACTTTAACATTGTCAGGTGAAGCTACTGGAGCAAAGGACCTTAAACTTTACAAGGCTGTTGTTAAGACCTCGGTAAAATGGGCATTCCTCGTTGCTGCATTTGCGTTGATTTTTGTTTCAATTTTCCCACGGCTCACACTGAGCTTGTTTACTACGGACAAAGACGTAATTGAGATGTCGGTTATCTACATCATAATGGTTGCAGCAAACCTCTTTGGAAAATCAGGCAACATAATTGTCGGAAACGGAATCCGCGGTTATGGAGACACAAAGTGGATGCTTTTCACTCAGATAATGGGAACTATCGGAGTTGTAAGCCTTGCTGCACTTTGTGTATTTGTATTCAAGCTGGGAATGCTCGGTGTCTTTGTTGCAGTTTTGTGCGATGAAGGATTACGTGCCGTAATTAACTACATAAGATACCGAAGAATAAAGTTTTAGTTGAAATAACACTTCGTGTTCATTTTTTGACATTTCGTGACTCATGATGGATTCTTCAGCGAAATTCTGTGTTATAATAATTCACAGATGGAGGAACTGTTATGTTATCAATTACTTTATCAGATACTGGTAATTGATAAGGAAATTAAAAAATGATAAAAGCTGTAGTTTTTGATATGTTTGAAACGCTGGTAACTTTGTTTACCGGCCGTACTTATTTTAGTGAAGATATTGCAAAAGATGTCGGTTTAGCTGATATAGAAAGTTTCAGAAAAGAATGGCATCTGATTGAGCATGACAGAAGTACTGGAAAATACACGATAGAAGAAGGCCTTTCTCTGGTATTCAAAAAAATCGGTATTTATTCAGACGAAAAGGTTCGCACAATTGTGAATAACAGACTTACTGCACTTAAAGATACTTTTGATGATATTCCTGAAGAATCAATTCAACTGCTGAAGGCTCTGAAAGATTGTGGAATTAAAACAGGCCTAATTACAAATACATTTTCTGATGAAAGGGATTTGATAAAGTCGAGTGCTTTGTTTCCATATTTTGATGTGGCATTAATTTCCTATGAGCAGGGAATCTGTAAGCCTGCTCCCGAGATGTATCAGCGGATGATAGAACGTCTTGGAGTAAAACCTGAAGAATGTCTGTATGTTGGAGACGGCGGTTCGCGAGAACTATATGGTGCCCGGGATGCAGGAATGAAGGCTGTTCAGTGCACCTGGTTCGCAGACCGTGCTTATGAACCTCATATTCCTTGTTCTCCTTTAGATGAATTTGAGCATGTAGCACATCAAATGGATGTTCTTGATTTTTTGAAATAAAAAAGCTAAAAAAGTAGAATGATTAAAAAAGAATTACTTCCAGATTACAACAATTGTCTTGTAAATCTTGCTAACTCAGTCTTAAAAAAGTTTGGTGCAGAAACTACTGCAGCTACCTTGCCTCTGGCAGATACAGTTCTTGCCGGAAATTATAAAAATGTTGTTGTTGTTCTTCTTGATGCACTTGGAATTTCTATTCTGGAAAAGCATCTTAAACCTGAAGGATTTTTCCGCTCTCACTTAGCAGGGGCTTTTGATTCTGTTTATCCTCCGACAACTGTTGCCGCTACAACTTCCATAATGAGCGGTTTATATCCTAATGAACATGGCTGGCTTGGCTGGGATGTTTATTATCCTCAGTTGGACAAAAACGTTACTGTTTTCAGAAATACAGAACAGAAATCAGAAAAGGCTGGGGCTCAGCCGGAATCTTATGATGCTTCAGGAAAACCAATCTGGACTGAGGATTCATGGAATGAAATTGTTCCAGCAGCTGATTTTCATGTAGGAAACACTTTTACACCGTATAAATCTGTAGTGGATAAAATCAATGAGGCAGGAGGAAAAGCTTATTCCTCTATGCCGTTTTTACCACCTTATCCACAGGATTTAGAAGCAATCTTAAACCGTATTAAAAATCTTTGTGATGAAGATGGCCAGAAATATATTTATGCTTATTGGAATGAACCAGATGCTACAATGCATGCAACCGGAACTGTAAGTAATGAAACTCATGAAATGGTTACTGCTCTTGAGAAACGGATTGAACAGTTTGCATCGGAGCTTTCAGATACATTGCTTATTGTTACTGCAGACCACGGGCATATCGACAGCCGCAATCTTTGTATCCTTGATTATCCTGAGATTATGAACTGTCTTGTAAGAAGTTTCTCTCTTGAACCTCGTACAATGAATCTTTTTGTAAAAGATGAATTTAAGGAAAGTTTCCATGAATTGTTCAGGAAAACTTTTGGTGATAAATTTTTGCTTTTAACCAGAAAAGAAGTTCTTGACTGTCAGCTTTTTGGAATTGGTCAAAACAGACCTGAACTGGATCAGATGATTGGTGATTTTGTTGCGCTTGCGGTTTCTGATACATCTGTTACAAATACTCATTTTGAAGCTCAGAAAATGCCTGGTATGCATGCCGGTCTTACACAGGAAGAAATAAAAATTCCGCTGATTGTAGTAAAAAAATGATTTTTTTTCCAACCTTTTTCCATTGTTACACACTATATAAGCATACAACGCTGTAACAATCAAATAATTATTTGGTACGATGTAATAAGATGGAAAAACAAAAGGCTGACAAGTTAATCTTAAAGTTCTCATCAAAGGTGTATGGATTTGCCGTAAAGAAATCATACTCGTATGATGAGGCAGAAGAACTTTCTGCAGAGATGCTTAAGGAAGTTTATCTTTCGATGCTTCAGACAGACGACATTGTAAATGTTGAAGGTTATGTCTGGAGAATCTGTGAACATGTTTATGCAAAATATGTGAATCAGGTAAAACATCAAAAAGGTATTTCTGTGGATGGTCTTAATCTGCCTTACTTTGATGAGTACGACTTAGGAGAAACAGAAGAGGAAATCAGAAAACTTCGAAAGGAGATTTGCTTTTTATCTTCAAGCCGTCGCGAAATAGTTTATTCCTTTTATTACGAGGGAAAGTCTATTGCTCAAATTGCCATAGAGCATGGACTTCCCGCTGGTACAGTGAAGTGGCACTTGAACAAAGCTCGTAATGACTTAAAGGAAGGTTTTACTATGGAAAGAAAAATTGGAAAATTAGGATTATCACCTGTAAAGGCATTGGAATTCAGTCATAGCGGTTGCCCTGGAAGCAAGGGAGGACCTGAAGTTTATCTTGACGATAAAATCAATCTGAACATAGTTTATAGTGTTTATGAAACACCAAAGACTGTGGAAGAGATTGCGGAAGATCTGGGAATGACACCTGTTTTTCTTGAAGATAAGATTGAACTTCTTGTGACAAATGGTTTCCTGGTTGAAACAAAAGGAAAGCACTATACAACTTATGTACAGTTTAGTCCAAAACAGTATTCACTTGAAGCTGAAGCAAATCTCGTAAGAATGCAGCAGAAGGTTGCAAAAATCCTGACAGAAAAATATGTTCCTCAGGTGCGTGCTGCTGTAGCAAATCTTGTAAATAGGGATGTTTATATTCCAGGTGGAAATCGCGAACTTTTTGAAGCTGCTGCAATTTTCTATGCAATTGTTACAAAGTGTAGACTCTCTATCGAAAAGGATTTGTCTAAACACAGAATCAAGACACTGGATGGAGCAGATTATTTAGTTTCTGTAGAAACAAAATCTGAAGTTATGGATCCTGATTACAAGTGTGAATTTAATTTTTCTGAGCTCGAAAAGAAATTCTGGAGCTGTGGAGAAATGACAAGAGATTCGCAGAAATATCCTTGTGTATATTCGTGGTCGGTGGATTCAAGATTTGACTGCAGAAAGGGTGCCTGGAAGAATAATCTCAATTCAGATTATGAGAGCCTTTATGAAATTATCACTGGAGAAATTACAGAATCAAAAGCAACTTCAGAAAAGTTTAAGAGACTTCGTGAACGTGGTTTCCTTTCAAAGGATGGAACAATTAACACTATGGTTGTAAGAAGCAGTTTCAACGATTTTGCCGGTTTGATTCCTAAGCCAGATGAAGACCTTTTGAAGGAGTTTGCAAAATTTGCACTGGAACAGGCAATGGTGCAGTCAAAAATGTATCCACCACAGATTCAGGACAGAGTAATTGTTAATGTTATGAATTTTGCTGTGGGTTCAAGAGTTGCTATGATGGTTCTGGATGAACTTTACGATAATAAGGTTTTCCGTCCGCTTACTGCTCAGGAAAGAATTACTGCAAATCTTTTAATGTTCTGTGACCAGCTTCCAGAATAGTATGATATAATATCAGGTAAGAGGTTTTAGAATGGTAAAAATAACAGCTGCTATGTTATGGAGACTGTTCTTCCTCTTGCCTGTTAAGATAAAAGGAATTTTGTCTGTGTGATTATCAGGCTGTGACAATCGGAAAGGGGAATCCGTAATCTGTTATTTTTTATATGTCGTAGACTTAGTTTTGGTATTGAAATGGGAAAAAGATTTATGGCAATTATGATACCTGCTTTTTTGATGTTTTCTTCCTGCAGAAGCACTAAGGTTATGAAACCTGCGCCTGTTGTTAGTGGTCTTGAATTGCAGGGAAGAAATGAAAAGACTACAGCAGTGTTTAGTTTTATCCGCGACAATTTTGGAACTAAGATTATTTCGGCTCAGCAGGAATCTACCTGGATGGGATCTGTGGATTATGAGATGGACTACCTTCTGAAAGTGACGGGAAAACTTCCTGCGATGCGTGGTCTTGATTTTATGAACAATGATTTTGATGGAGTTGCTGAACGCGCAATTGAATGGGACAGAAAGGGCGGGCTTGTTACTATATGCTGGCATACTGGTGTTGATATCAGCGGATACAGAGAATCGAAAAAGGATCATCCGGACTTTAAAAAGCTTTTGACTCCAGGAACTGATGAATACAACACTTTGATAAACAGCTGGGATAAGGCTGCCAAAACACTTCAATATCTGCGAGATGAAAATGTTCCGGTACTCTGGAGACCTTTCCATGAGTTTGATGGCCGCTGGTTCTGGTGGGGAAAGGGTGGTGCTGAAAACTTTAAGAAGCTCTGGTGCCTGATGTATGAAAAGTTTACGAATGAATATAAACTTGATAATTTAATCTGGGTTCTTGGATACACTGAGTGGGTGAGTAAGGGATGGTATCCTGGTGATGAGTATGTTGATATCATTGGCTCGGATAATTACGATAAATCAACAAATAAAGGTGCATGGAATAAACTGACGGAAATTACATCAAAGCCAATGGCTTTTCATGAATGTGGAATGGTGCCGTCTGTAGAACGTTTTGAAAAAGACGGAACATTCTGGTCATGGTTTATGATCTGGCATACTACCTGGCTCACTGATAATAAGACTGAAAATCTGAAGAATGTATTTAATAGTGAGAGGGTGATAACTCTAGATGAAGTTCCTAAGTTTTAGGAACGGGATTTCATACATGCTGAAGTGTAACAGTATTGTATGAATTCTTTTCCACGGTTTATTGTTCGAGTTTCTCCAGAAAAAATCATTCCCATTTTTTCGTAAAAGTTTCTTGCTGCGCTGTTGTTTTCAAGTACCCATAAAATGACAGTTTTATCTGCTGTTAGTTTCTTTATAAAATCAAAGGCTTTTGTGCCGAATCCTTTTCCTCTGTATTCTTCCAGAATATAAAAACTGGATATTTCAATTATCTGTTGTTTGAAAATCAGTTTTACAATTCCGGCTGCTTCAGAATTATCTTCCAGAATGAGATAAGAGATGGACTTGTTATTTAGAGCTTCCATAAATTCTTTTTCGCGTTTTTCCGGGGAATCTTCTTCTAGATACGCTTTTGGAAAAAAGTTTTGATATGTCTGTTTCCAGGCGATAGAGTGAACGCGACCGATTATTTTTGAGTCTACTGAAACAGCCTTTCTGATTATCATTCTTTTACTTCTACTATTCTTACGTTTCCAAACTTAATTTTTGAGAAATCTGAACCTGTATCCGGGAAGTCGATTCCTTCAAGCCTCTTAATATAGTTCGGGAGAACTCCGAGAATTCCAGCCTGTGGATCAACAGGAATCCAGCCAAGTTTTTCATCGTAAAATTCTGCCCATGCATGAAGTGTGGAATAAGATGGATCTAAACAGCAGCCACAGATATATTTACAAGGAATATTGTTCAGCCTCATCAAAGCTGTAAAAACATTTGCAAATTCTCCGCAAGTCCCCATTGAAGTTTTTAAGGTCTCACTAGCTGACCGTCCAAACGTATAACCCAGGGAAATATCAGCAGCAAGCGCATTGTCATATTTTATAAAGCCTGTATTTTGATTTATAGATTTAAGAATTGTTTTTGCACAGTCAATTGGCTCAAGTTCTGAAAGATTCAGGTTTTCAGACAGCTGGATGACTTCTTCATTATCAAAATCTATAAAATCGGTTTTCTGGAGATATTTATCTAAATTGTTCTTGTTCTTTGAAAACTTTGTTTTAGAAAAATTACGAAAAGAATCTTTGCCTCGTACTGTGATTTCTGACTGTGCTCCAATTTTCTTTAAGGAAATAAGTTTTTGCGGAGCACTTGAAAGGACTTTTTTATCATACTGATTTGTTACAAAACTGAACTCAATATAGGATTCTGTATTTTTCTTGTATGCTGCGAGACATAGGAGCGTACATAAAAGAATTGACGCTGTACAGATAATTGCCATTATAACTTTTTTCATATTATTCATCATAGCAGAAGAAAAAGCATACGTCTACGAAGCGTAGGTTGATGGGTGGGGCAACAGGTGATAATCTAAGATTCAGGAAACGACGCGGAGTTTTTAGAATCTGACCGATACGGTCTTACTCAGGAGATTATCATGGACAATTATATAACCGGCACTGCAATTAAGCGCCTTCGTGAAAATAAAGGTATGACACAGGATGGGCTTGCACAGAAAATTTTTGTGAGCAATAAAACTGTCAGTAAATGGGAAAATGGTCACGGACTGCCAGATATTTCATTGATGGAACCTCTGGCTAAAGCGCTTGGGATTTCTGTGATTGAATTATTTTCAGGAAATGAAGTTCAGAATAAAAACAGAAACTTCAATATGAAAAAGGTTCAGTTTTACATCTGTCCTGTCTGTGGAAATGTGATTCAGGCGACTGGTGAAGCTGTTATCAGTTGTTGTGGAATTACATTACCGCCACTGGAAGTAGAAGAGCCTGACTCTGCTCATACTCTGAAAATTGAAACTGTTGAAGATGAATATTATGTTCATATTGAACATCCGATGACAAAGGAACACTATATTTCATTTATTGCGGCAGTGTACGACAACGGAGTTCAGATGGTAAAACTTTACCCTGAGAGTTCAGCAGAAGCCCGCTTCAAAATCAGCAGGGCAAAGTTTTTTCTAACTTTTTGTAATCACCACGGACTTTTTAGGACCGACGCAGTCCGCTTATAACTTTTTTAATTATGCTTTTTCCTCTGCTCTGATCATCAACTTTGGAAATATCTCTGAATACCTGAGAGCATCGTTTTCAAGTTTGATGATCTTTGCATAAAGACTCATAGGAATTTCTTCCTCATCGTAAGGTATAATGGCTCCGTTCATTGCAAGAATTTTATCTTTAAGTTCTTCTGCATACGCCTCTTCAGAAGAATTTGTGAGCAATGCGAATTCATCACCGCCAATTCTGAAAACTATATCTTCAGGACCACATACACTTTCCATTCTGCGAAGTGCTTCGGAAATTGCAATGTCACCAGCCTTACGTGAAATATTGTTGATAGGAATAAGGCTCACTATATCACCGCATACAAACCAGCAATCTCTGCGCGTCTTAAAGAAATCATACAGTTCAGAAATATCAACTGTTCTTCTCATAAGTTTTTCTCCTTCTACTTGCATAAAGCCTGTAATTCGAGGAAACAGTTCCACAGTGTGTGGGCGATTTTCATATCGTTTTCTAAACTCCGAAGGATTGCAATTCCATACCTGCGAAAATGATCTCGTAAAAGCTTCATGACTTGAATAGCCGAATTGTACGGCAATATCAAGAATACTTAAGTTTTGCTTGTCTATCATCATTCGGGCAGCACGTGTCATCTTACGACGAACAATATAATCGTGTATCGAAAATTGAGTCATATATTTGAATACTTTCTCCAATGCCGACTTGGAAGCATAGCATGCATCTGCGATATCTTCCGTTTGAACAGAAACGGTGTCTTCAAGGTGATCTTCTATGAAAACAAGTGATCGCATCAATAAATCAAGATTTGCCAAACTTACTCCTGTGACTCGTAGGACTGTTACAGAAAGTATGCGTGCTTAACTCCCTGTAATTTTGAGAATACAATATAAGTCTATCATTGATTTGATTTTTTGAGTAAAAAAATATTACAAGATTTTTATGGGACTTTTTTATGTTCTGTGCTATTCTTAAACAATTAGACAAATGGAGGAAATATGTTCGATTTCAAATATTATACACCAACAAAGGTGATGTTCGGTAAGAACGCAGAAGACAAGGTTGCCCAGCTCATTCAGGAGTTCGGCGGTAAAAAGGTTATGATTCATTATGGCGGAGGAAGCGTTATCCGTTCAGGCCTTATGCAGAAGGTTACTGACCAGCTCGACAAGGCCGGCATTCCTTATGTAAAACTAGGAGGTGCTGTTCCAAATCCGCGTTTGAGCCTTGTTTATGAAGGAATCGAACTTTGTAAAAAAGAGGGAATTGATTTTCTTCTTGCTGTAGGCGGGGGTAGTGCAATTGACTCTGCAAAAGCTATCGGCTACGGCGTTATGAACGATGGAGATGTCTGGGATTTATATGATTATAAAAAGCAGGCTAAGGCAAGCATGCCACTTGGTGTAATTCTGACACTTGCGGCTACTGGTAGTGAGATGAGTGATTCATCAGTAATCACAAAGGAAGAGGGACTTGTAAAGCGCGGTTATTCAAGTGACTATGGACGTCCAAAGTTTGCCATTCTTAATCCTGAACTTACTATGACACTTCCAGATTATCAGACAGCCTGTGGTTGTACAGATATCATGATGCATACAATGGAACGCTATTTTACAAACGGCGGAAATATGGAGCTTACAGATTCTATGGCAGAAGCTCTTTTGCGTACAGTAAAAGAGCAGGCAAAGATTCTTGTAAAAGACCCGAATAATTATGAAGCACGTGCTGAAGTAATGTGGGCCGGAAGCCTTTCTCACAATGGTCTTACAGGCTGTGGAAACGACGGTGGCGACTGGATGACTCACAAGCTTGAGCACGAGCTTGGCGGACTTTATGATGTTGCGCACGGAGCAGGTCTTGCAGCAATCTGGGGAAGCTGGGCACGCTATGTTTATAAGGACTGTCTTCCACGTTTTAAGCGCTATGCAATCAATGTTATGGGTATTCCTGCAACAGGTACAGATGAAGAAATCGCTCTTAAGGGAATTGAAGCAATGGAAGATTTCTATCGCGAAATCAACATGCCGACAAACCTTAAGGAACTTGGTGTAAATGCAACTGATGAAGACCTTGCTCTTATGGCTCATAAATGTGCTGTCGGTGTAAACGGAGCAAAAGGTTCAGCAAAACTTTTACACGAAGAAGATATGCTGGCAATTTACAAAATGAGCAGAAAAGATTAAAGTCTTTCATTATGAATAAAAACAGTCAGAAGGCGTGGGGAATTATCCTCGCCGCCGTATCTATCTTTTTCTGGGGAATTACTTTTGTCTGTACAAAGTATCTCCTCAGAGATTTTTCTTCACTTGAAATTCTTTTTTACAGATTTATTTTTGCTTATCTCGGACTCTGGGTGATTCATCCAAAGTTCGAGAAAATTGAAATGCGCGATAATATTCTGTTTGCGCTTGCGGCTCTGACCGGAGTTGTGCTTTATCAGCTTACAGAAAATATCGCAATCAATTATACAAACGCATCTAACGTAAGCGTCATCGTAAGCATCTGTCCGCTTTTTACCGCAATCATCAGTCAGATTTTTCTGAAGGAAAAACATCTTTCATTCTGGTTCATTATTGGTTTTGTGATTTCCATTAGCGGAGTTGCTCTTGTCTGCTTTAATGGAAATACAGCACTTGAGTTTAATCCTAAGGGAGATGTGCTTGCCCTGATGTCTGGAATCTGCTGGGGCTTTTATTCAATGATAGTTTCAATTTTGAATAGAAGAAATTATTCAGCAGTTGGCGTTACTCGCCGCATTTTCTTTTTCTCTGTTTTGATTATGATTCCGCTTTCGCTTGGAAGCTGGGGGTATACCAATTCTCATCCGGAAACAACTTCATTCTTTTTCTCTTTTGATAAAGCTTTGAACGCTGCTCGTTTTTCAAATCCTATGAACTGGGTAAACCTTTTGTTTCTTGGTGTAGTTGCAAGTGGTATCTGTTTTACAATCTGGAATAAAGCCTGTCAGATTCTTGGCACTGTTAAAGTAAACTGTGCGATTTATCTTATTCCTGTAGTAACAATTATTTTTGCCTTCTTTGTGCTGGGTGAAAAAATCACATTGCTTGGTGGAATAGGAGCACTGGTTACAATTACCGGACTTTTCATCAGCGAGAAAAAATAGACCTTTTTTTCAGATAAAAAAAAACTTGACAGTCTCCTGTAAGTGTTATATTGTGTATATACAATATACACAATAAACGTTGTGTTATAAACGGGAGATGTATCAAATGAATCTTATTGAAATCAATGGACTGTGTAAGAACTTTGAATCCTTCCAGCTTAAGAATGTAAGCTTTTCTCTGGAAGAAGGTTATATCATGGGCTTTATTGGCCGTAACGGCGCTGGTAAATCTACCACACTCAAGACCATGCTCAATTTGATGAAAAATGACGGTGGTGAAGTAAAACTCTGCGGCCTTTCAATTCCAAAGGATGAACTGGAAATTAAAAATCAGGTAGGCTATGTTTTTGGCGGAGTTGATTTTTATCCTGAAGCAAAAATCTCACGAATCACAAATGTAACAAAATCTTTTTATCATGAATGGGATGATGCCCGCTACAAGGAGCTATGCGAACGTTTTGAAATTGATCAGAATAAAAAGTTCAAACAGCTTTCAGCAGGAATGAAGGTAAAGTATTCTGTTGCAGTTGCAATGAGTCATAACCCAAAACTTTTAATTCTTGATGAGCCAACCAGCGGTCTTGATCCTGCAGCCCGTGATGACCTTGTACTTCTTTTCCAGGAATTTGTTGAAGACGGTGCACACTCAATTCTTTTCTCAACTCATATCACAAGCGACCTTGAAAAATGTGCCGACTATATCACTTATATCAAGCAAGGCCAGATTCTTGCAAGTACAGACCGCGACTCGTTCCGCGAAAGTTATATCAGTGTAGCAGGAAAGAAAGACCAGCTGACACCGGATGTTGAGCCTAAGATTATCGGACTTCATACACATCAGCTTGGTTTTGAAGGCCTTATGAAAACTGAAGATAAGGCGCTGGCAGAGAAGGGCGGTTTTGAAATGGCATCGCCAACTCTGGAAGACATTATGATTCACATTGAGCGCAGATAGGAGAGAAACATGAAATCAAATACATTAAAACTTTTGAAGAAAGAGCTTTGCCTTGGTAACGCATCGCAGACTGTAATCTGGACAATCTGTTGTTTTGGAATGTATTTTATTCCAAGCTACCCGATGTACGTTGGACCTTTTTATATGACACTGTGCATTATGATGACCTTTGCCTTAAATCAGTCATCACATGATATTCTGTATACAGCGCTGCTTCCGGTAAAGAAAATTGATGTGGTAAAGGCACGCTTTATGTACTGCGGAATGATGGAAGTATTTGCTTTTATCTGTGCATTGCTTGGATGGTGTATCCGTACTGCAGCAGGCTTTCCTGCAAACACTGCCGGCATTGAATTGACCCTTGCTTATTTTGGATTTCAGATGATTATATTTGCAATCTTCAATCTGATTTTTCTGGGCAATGTTTATAAGGATCCGCTTAAGCCAGGACTTCGCTATATTGCAGCAGCTGTTGCATATTTTATCTGTTACGCAGCCTGCGAGCTTCCGGTATGGGCATATTATGCAAAAGCAGAAAATTCTCTTGCAAAACTTGGACAGCTCTATACAAGCCGCGATACACAGTTTATTATTCCACAACTGATTATTCTGGCAGCTGGCATTGTGATTTATGCGGTAAGCTGGTGTCTTACTTTCCGCCGTGCAGCCCGCCAGTTTGAAAAGTACGATTTGTAATATGGATATAGTGTTATCTCAGAAAAGTGACAAACCAATTTATACTCAGATTTATGAGCAGATAGCAAATCAGATAATGAACGGCGAAGTTGCTGCCGGTGAAAAGCTTCCGCCAATCCGCACCGTTGCCGTAAATCTGCGTGTAAGTGTAATTCCCGTAAAACAGGCCTGGGAGCAGCTCGAAAGAGAAGGTTTTATTTCCACAGCTGTAGGCCGCGGTACTTTTGTATGCGAACTTGAACATCATGAAATATCAGATAAACGAAACTCTGCCGCCGAAGAATTACTCAGCCGCGACGTAAAAGCCTGCCGCGAAATGGGCCTCGACCTGGATGAGATTATTGAAATAGTCCGTAAAAACTATTGATTCATTAGCGAACGGAAAAAGTTGCATTCGTCGTCGTTACATTGAACGGCAATCGGCAGTTTCGGATCACAATGGAAAACATGCCAGAGCGGCTGTTCTGGAGTGCCATAACAGTGCAGTTCATTTCGAACTCCGACTGCATCCAGTTTCGCTTTCATCAAAGGTGCCTGTGCTTTTAAGAAATCACCTTCACAGGTCATTACAAAAGATGGTGGGAAATCCTTTGTAACATGATTAGCAGAATTTACAAGTTCTACTTCGTCCGGGGTTCCGCCCTTAGGCAAAAAACCGCTTCTTAAAAGCCGGAACTTTGAATCAGTATCATCAAGAGTATATTTTCCACAGTTCAATCCCAATCCGCGGAGAGTCAGTTTTTTATCCTTTATAAATTCAAAATTCTTTCTTAAGTCAGCATTTGTAAGGGCTGCAGCATAAAGGGAAAGAAGGTGACCGCCTGCAGAATCGCCAACTGCAAAAACATTATTTGTGTCAAAACCATATTGAGCGGCATTATCAGCTACAAACTGGAAAACCTTTTCAGTATCATGCATTGAAGCCGGAAATTTTGCTTCAGGAGCCAGTCGATAAGAGAAATTTACAACAGCAAAACCACGCTGAGAAAGCCGCATACAGTACCACTGGTAAGCTTCCTTATCGCCATAAACCCAGCCGCCACCGTGAACACTAATAATAACAGGAAGAGTCTTTAAAGAGCCGTCAGCTTCAACAGCAGCCTTCGGTCTGTAAACGTCCAGATACTGCCATTTTTTGAGCTTTACGTCATCGCCGTAAAGAATATCATCATAACGGATAATATCAGCAGGAGTTGTCTGCCCCTTATCACGTTTACGATCAGAACTACCAAAAAGATGCCTTATTTGTCGAGATGCAATAAACTGTTTCAGCGTAGTCATATATTCCCTCTCAATTATTATATATTATATCACAGAATTGTAGGAACTCAAAAAAAAAGATAAAATCAAAAAAATGAAAACACTTGTAAACACAACACTTTGCTATATAGAAAAAGACGGCTGCTATTTAATGCTTCACCGCACAAAAAAGCAGAACGACTATAATCACGATAAATGGATAGGAATCGGCGGTAAGTTCGAAAACGGCGAAAGCCCCGAAGACTGCGTCCGCCGCGAAATCCACGAAGAAACCGGTCTTATTGTAAATCCCGAAGACCTCGAATACTGTGGAATTGTTACGTTTGTCGATAAGAGTGAAGAGGATAAAGTGGGGGAAGCCACCCCCTCGCTCCAGCCTGCTCCGCAGTCTTCCACTACCCCCCCTGCAGGGGACACCCCCGCATCGCCCCCGTACTACACCGAGTTCATGCACGTTTTTCGTGTCCGAAAGTTTTCCGGCACTCTTTTAACCGACTGTAATGAAGGCGAACTTGAATGGGTCCCGATAGAAAAAATAAACGACCTGCCGCACTGGCAGGCCGATGAAATCTACCTTGATTTTATTGCTCAGAACCGACCGTTCTTCTCTTTGAAAGCGGTATATAAAAACAGCCGTCTCATAGAAACATACCTCGGCGGCAAGCCTTACAACCACTGGGCTAAAGACTAAAACTCTCCGGCAGTAACTCTGCAAGAGTAAACACTTTCTGTTCACCTTTGCCGTTTGCAAGAATGATTTTGAAATCTCGTTTGCAGAACTCACTGAGTACCTGACGGCAAACTCCACAAGGTGGACAGAAATCTTCAATCACAGCTTTTCCGTCAGCATTTTCAGGGCCGCCCACAATAGCAATCGCTTCAAACTCGCGTGCGCCTTCACTTACAGCCTTAAAAACAGCAGTGCGTTCAGCACAGTTGCTAGGTCCATAAGCTGCATTTTCAATATTACAGCCGGTCCATACTTTTCCGTTTTTATCAAGCAGAGCTGCACCTACGTGAAAATGAGAGTAGGGGGCATAAGACATATTTGTCATTTCTATTGCAGTTTTTACAAGTTCATCATAATTCATATTTTTATTTTATCATATTTTTGTTTTATTTCATAAGAAAAAGTGTTATCTTTAAAAATATGAATAACGAACTTCAAATCAATCAGGCAATTACACTCACAGATCAGCTTATTGCAGAACTCGATCAGGCAGAGCGACAGCTTTCATCCGCCAGAAACTGGGGCTTCCTTGATGTCCTCGGCGGCGGTTTCATCGTTGACCTCATCAAGCACTCAAAACTCAGTAATGCCAAGGTCTCTATGGACAGAGTAAATTACCTTCTGCAGGAACTTAAGCGCGTACTCGGTGGAATCAGCATGCCAGGTGACTACAGCATGAACGTAGGCGGCATCGCCACCTTCGCCGACTTCTTTTTCGACAGCGGCATCGTTGATGTCTACATGACCGCCAAAATCATGAGCAGTCTCAATGAAGTCCGCAATCTCAAGAACAGATGCTATGAACTCCGAAACAGATTAAATGCTCAGAGATAATCATATATTAAGAGTTTCTTAATTCTTCTGCAGTTTTTTTATAAAACAGTCCTAACGGATGTTCTTGGTTTGGTTCTAATTCTTTAGGAACTACAATTGAGACAGAAGTTTGATTTAAGAAAATTCTTGGAAGTAAATTATCTATAGGTGTCTGAAAATATTGAAGAGATGGATCAATTATAATTGTCAGGTTCAGATCTTTATAAACTTGGCCGAGCATGGCAATTCTCTTTAAATCTTCATCAGAAATTACAGTTATACATTTTTTAAGTTCTTCTGAACCATTAACAAATTTTTCGCAACTTAATTCGCTTGTCATTAAAAATAAACAAGGGTAATCATTTATCTTTGAGCAATAAGGTTGTCCGATTTGATTTTCATGGTCAAAGGTAGACGGGCTAAGATAAATATATCTGTTCTCGGCTCGTAGTACTTCGTCTATAATAAAATTTGGCAGATTGAATTTAGGAAGTCCGCTCGATTTTGACCAGGCAATAATTGCGCTTTGAACATGATCATCACTTGCTGGATAGTTTAATAGTAGTTTTGAATCATTCATGTAGAATAAATCATAGTAGTTTAGAACATATAATAAAGCTTCAATAAAACAGGCTTTTTCATTTTTTGTAATTTCGTCTTTCATTTGCATTAACGCAAGGAAAGTATTAATTCCCTTTGTATGATAAATTCCACTTGCGGAAATGTAACCTATCTGATTACTCTCTTCTTGTGTTATTCCATAAGAATCATCATCTATAAGATTTATGTATTTTTCTTCAACTTTCGTATTTTCTTTTAATGAGTTTTTTAATTCTGTAATAGAATCGGGATTATTATTTTTTTTGATGGTTGTTAGTTCTTCTTTTAAAACTATTTGATTTTCGAATTCTGAAAAAGCCCATGCCGTCTGTTTATCACCATTCATTACAATATAGAAAGTGTCGTTTTCATAAGCTAAATAAATATCCTGCAAATTATTTTTTGCAATATAATCAATCCACTGTCTGAATTCTTCTATTGTTTCATTTGACTCTGTAATAAATTGCATAGATTCTTTTGGTAATTCTTCATAAAAGAACATGCCGGTTGTTAGCATTTGTTTTGTGCTTACAAAAATTCTTGAAATATTTTCCATTTGTTAATTCTCCTATTTTTTTAATGGTTATACATATTATAACACTTGCGATATCGTTTTTTGCTCAATAAAAAAATAAAAAAAAATTATTTTTTTTTGGGGATAAACAGATTTCTAATTAATTATAGTGAAAAAAATATAACTTCCCTTGACAAAAATTTTTATTCTCACTAGATTGAAAATATCAACAAGCGTTTATATCCTCGTACGCTTTTGAAATTCTTTTTTAAGGAGGTCACTCCCATGAATAACAGTGTTGTAAGTTTTGATTTTAAGTGTGGACTGATTCTCCCGCCAGCAAAGAAGAATTAGTTTCCACTTATAAATCAAATCCTCGCTAAATCGACCGCACGGTCCTCGACGTGTGTATTATTGTCTTCGGTACGTTGCCGAATCGTTTCTGCTAAAATTTTGTTACTTATGAACAAGTTGAATTTATTTCACTATTTTAAACGTTATAGTTTTTTATATCTGATTGCGCTCATTGCTATGTGTGCAAGTACGCTGCTGGATCAGGCTGCCCCTCTTATTGTCCAGCATATTGTTGATGATGTTCTGATTGCAAAGAAGATGGAAGTATTGAACTTCCTTCTTTTAGGGATTCTTGGAATTGGTGTAGGGCGCTGTATTTTTCAGTACACCAAGGAATTTTTGTGTGACTATGCCGGTAGTAAGATTGCCTGTGAAGTTCGTATAAATCTGTTTCGCAAAATCCAGAGCCTGTCGGCAAACTTTTTCGATGGCATAAACAGTGGTGAACTGATGAGCCGCGTAAAGGACGACGTTGACCGCATCTGGGATATTGCAGCCTTTATGGGAATTCTGATGGCAGAGGTTTTTATCCGCACGGTATTAACTCTGTTCTTTATGATTCGCATTAACTGGCAGCTCGCTTTGATTCCGATTATCGGAATGATTGGTTCTGCTGTGATTGCAATTCTGATGGAGAAGCAGCTGGATGAACTTTACGGCGCGGTTATGCAGGAAGGTTCAGAGATGAACAATACTGCGGCAGAAAATCTTGCCGGTGTGCGAACTGTAAAAGCTTTTGCGCGTGAGGGCTTTGAGATTGCAAAGTTCCACAAGCACAATCAGAAGTTTTATGAATTGAATATTGATTTGAGTCGGGTTTTCGTAAAGTACAATCCGATGATTCAGACTATTACCAGAGTGCTAACTGTTGTGTCACTCTTCCTTGGCGGACTTATCGTTATGAAGGGTAACCCGCTGCAGGGCGGCCAGAAGATGTCTGTTGGTGAGCTGATGGCATTCCTTCAGTATGTAGGCGGAATGATCTGGCCAATGGAAATGCTCGGCTGGCTCACAAACGGTTTTTCAAGTGCAAAGGCAAGTGTTAAGCGTCTGAACAAGATTTATGCAGAAATGCCGGACATTACGGAAAACAGCGAACTTGCAAAGAATACAGAAGGTGCCGATGCCGACCTTGCGAATGCAATGTTCTCGCAGTTTGATATCAGCGGTGATATCAGTTTTGATCATGTAACCTATGCGAGTGGGGAAAAGAAGATTCTCGACGACGTTTCATTCAGCATCAAAGCGGGTCAGACTCTCGGTATCATGGGTGCAACAGGTTCGGGTAAAACAACGCTCATCAACCTTTTGAAGCGTATGTATGACGTAACAGACGGAAACATTAAGCTTGATGGAATTGATATCCGGGAATTGCCGCTGCCAACTTTGCGCCGTGCAATCTCTTGTGTAATGCAGGACATCTTCCTGTTCTCTGACACAATTGATGGAAACATCCGCCTTGGTGCGCGCGAGACAATAACTGTGCCGGAAGTTCGTTCTGCTTTGGAGAAGTCGCATTCTGCAGAGTTTGTAGACCGCATGGAAGAAAAAGAAAACACAGTAATTGGTGAACGTGGTGTCGGCCTTAGTGGTGGACAGAAGCAGCGAATTACAATTGCTCGTGCCCTTGCCCGTAAGACACCGGTACTCGTACTGGACGATTCAACTTCGGCACTCGATACAGAAACCGAGCAGGAGATTCAGCAGGTTCTTGCCGAACTTTCCGGTATGACAAAAATCATTATCGCGCACAGAATCAGTGCGGTTCGTAAGGCTGATAAGATTATTGTGCTTGATAAGGGTAAGGTTGTGGAGTCTGGTACTCACGAAGAACTTTTAAAACTTGGTGGGTTATATAAGGAAACATATGACTCTCAATATTAGGTTATAGGTTTTAGGTTATAGGTTTTAGGGGAGTAGGGGGAAGTCTCCCCCTCGCTCCAGCCCGCGTTGCGGTCTTACGCTACCCCCTCTACGGGGCTCAAACGCCGCCCCGTAACGCCCGGCTTCCCTAGAACCTGACACCTAAAACCTAGCACCTCAAAGAAACGGAGATTTTTATGAACAGTTATAAAATAGATGAACAGCAGGTGCAGAAATCGAACTTCGAAACGATGCCACGACTTTTCCGTTACCTGCTTAAATATAAGAAACGAATTGCGGGCGTATTTGCGCTGATGGCGTTCGGTACTGCGGTAGACCTCGTGAATCCGCTTTTGAATGAACGTGCCATTGACCGCTATATTCTTCCGGGCGATGTTCCGGGACTTGTGCGCATCGTACTGTTGGGTGCTGCAATCAATATCCTTGCGGTTCTTGCAATCAAGCTTCGTATGCTTTTGATGGCAAAGACCAGTAACAAGGTTATTCAGGAATTGCGTCAGGAATTGTACGACCACATTCAGGGACTGGACCTTGCGTTTTTCGATTCGCGTCCGTCCGGAAAAATTCTTGCGAGAATTATCGGTGACTCGAACTCGCTCAAGGACATTATTGAAAATGCCGTTACCACTTTGATTCCGAACCTTGTTACGGTCATTGCGGTTATGGTGATTATGTTTGTGAAAAACTGGAAGCTTGCGCTTGCAGCCCTTTGCAG
The DNA here is from genome assembly GCF_036492245.1 of Treponema bryantii. Classification (NCBI taxonomy): domain Bacteria; kingdom Pseudomonadati; phylum Spirochaetota; class Spirochaetia; order Treponematales; family Treponemataceae; genus Treponema; species Treponema bryantii. The sequence continues at coordinate 836,132 of NZ_AP025286.1, forward strand.
TCTGCCGTTCCTTATCGGTGGAGTTTTCCTGATTTCGATAATGGCAGAAAAGCACTGGAAGGCTAAGCGTCAGAAGTCTTCGAATATGAATGCGTTTATCAACGAAGACCTTTCTGGAATCAAAATTATTCAGAGCTTCCGTGCAGAGCAGGAGACCGATAAAACCTTCCAGTCGTTAGTTTGGGATGACCGCAAGGAGTTTTTACGAGCCGTTCGCTGGTGTGACGGTTTTGGTTCATGGATTGATTTGTGCTGGAGTGTCGGAACCATGGCACTTTATATGGTTGGTATTAAACTGCTCGGAATCGAAGGTGTTTCCATCGGAACTTACATTGCCTTTGGAAGTTATGTCGGAATGTTCTGGCAGCCGATTCTGAACCTCAGTAATTTTTACAACCAGTTTGTAAATGCGGCCAGTGGTGCCGAGCGTATCTTTGAAATTATTGACAAACAGCCGGTAGTTACCAGCAAGGCTGGGGCCGGAGCAATGCCTGCAATCAAGGGGAGCGTTGAGTTTAAGAACGTTACCTTCGGTTATACTGATGATGTAGATGTCCTTAAGAACGTAGACTTCTCTGTGACTCAGGGCGAAACAATTGCTCTTGTAGGACCTACAGGTGCCGGTAAATCTACGGTTGTTAATCTGGTGAGTCGTTTTTATGATATTAAAGACGGCGAAATCCTGATAGATGGAAATGATATTCGTGATGTAGAGCTTTCGAGTCTGCGTACTCAGATGGGAATTATGACGCAGGACAATTATATTTTCAGCGGTACAATCCGTGAAAACATAATGTATGGAAAGCTGGATGCAACGGAAGAAGAAATGCTCGAAGCAAGCCGTGCCGTTCACGCAGATGATTTTATCAAAAATCTGCCGGACGGCTACGATACAAAACTGACAGCCCGCGGCGGTGAACTCTCAAACGGCCAGCGTCAGCTTGTTGCGTTTGCCCGCACAATGCTCAGCAACCCGAGAATCCTGATTCTGGATGAGGCAACCTCTAGTATTGATACTAAGACAGAGCTTCTTGTTCAGAAAGGAATTGCGAGCATGCTTAAGGGACGAACAAGCTTCGTAATCGCACACCGTCTTTCAACAATTCAGAATGCCGACCGCATTTTTGTAATTGATAAAGGCGGCATTGTCGAGAGCGGCAGCCCGGCCGAGCTTATGGAAAAGCGTGGTGCTTATTACGCCCTCCGTCAGGCACAGTTTGCGTAGTTTTTTATAAAAAATGACGAATTGGCCTGCAAAAATCCAAAAATACGATTTTTGCAGGCTTACAAATCGAAAATCTTCAAAAATCAATTATTCAGTGTTATAATATCTATACTCGACTAATTATGTATACGATGTTTTAAGAATAATCATCGTGCACATTCGGGATCTGGAGTATAAAATTGAAAAAAGTATTACTATTCACACTTTTACTAAGCATTATAAGTTCTCTTTATTCTCAAAACTTTGAAAAGAATAAATATTCCACAGAAATCGATTGTGAATACTCTTTTACGTATCAGCAGTCAGAACGATTAAAATCTGCAGCAGAAGACATTGACCTGCTCAGATATAAAACAATCATAAGAAACGGAATAATAGAAGAAATTGAAAAACTATATCTCAATGATTTACAGCTGGGTGTGCTTACAAAAACAGAATTAAAACTTTTTAGAAATATGTTTTACGCTAAGAATGGATATATTTTTGCAGACGAAGATTTAACAAAATATTTTAATCAGTTCGAATGGTATAAGCCAAAATCAAAAGATATTACATTTACAGATTTAGAGAAGACTGCGATTAACAAAATAAGAATATTCGAAAACGAGGGAAATGTTAAATATAATTTCGAAGGGGCAGATATCGTCTGGGAAGTCTGGAATGGTGGTGCAGATCAGCGCGGCCCTTTATTCAAATTAAATAAAGATCGTACATTTGAATATACACCGTCTCAGACAATTAACCGCCTTAAGAAAATCCAGGGAAAATGGTCCATAGAAAATAACAGACTTATTCTTCTTGCAGAAACTGAAGAAGTGATTTTTGGCGGCTATGATAATTATGATAATATTGTAAAAGGAACACCTGTATGCATTCAGTACAAGGCACCTGTAAAAATCTCACTTCCATTGAATGAAAGTGAAGCTGATAAAAAATATAATCTTACCTGGAGTAAAAATTGGATAAAGATCGGATCTACAGATTGTTATGTTTCAAATAAAAAAGAGGAATAAAAAATGAAATTACGCAATTACAAACCTGAAGATTCTCAGATAATTTGCAGCTGGGTAAAAGACGAGAAAACATTGTTCCAATGGTCAGCAGACAGAATCGGGAAATTTCCTCTGAATGGAAATGAACTGAACGAAAATTATGCCACACGTAAAATTGGGTTAGAGTTTTTTCCTCTCACAGCTATTGAAGAAAATGGAAATACTATAGGCCATCTGTTTATCCGGATACCTGATATAAATAATAAATCCGTTGTTCGCTTTGGTTTCGTAATCGTTTCGCCTGAAATACGCGGAAAAGGCTATGGTAAAGCAATGCTCGAACTCGCAATTGGTTATGCTAAAAAAGAATTGAATGCAACAAAAATAACTCTAGGAGTTTTTGAAAACAATCCCAACGCCCGGCACTGTTATGAATCTATCGGTTTTATTCCAATAAGCAAAAAAACAATAAATATTCTAAACACCGATTGGCCATGTACCGAAATGGAAATGAGGTTATAATCATACAGAATAAGAAGGATTGAAAATGAGCAGTATAATTATAAGTGATGACAAAACAAAATTCCCTGTTGAAAAAGCCATTGAGCTTTTACATACAACTTATTGGGCAGAAAAACGAGACCCTGAAGTTATTCGAAAATCAATTGAGAATTCAATTGTCTTTGGAGTATATAGCGAAGATTCTCTGATTGGAATGGCACGAGTTATCACAGACTTTGCTACAACTTTTTATTTAGCAGATTTCATTATAGATGAAAAATACCGTGGCAATGGAATTGGAAAAAAACTGATTTCAACTATTGTTTCAGATAATCGTTTTTCATCATTGTTAGGAATCCTTGTTACGAGAGATGCCCATGGCTTATACGAACACTTCGGCTTCAAAAGAGACACTGAACGCGCTATGACAAGAAGAGTATAGAAAATAATATGTGAATAATCACGGCTTTCTACCGTCTTTGTAATCAATAATCCAGCCGCCATTATAAAAACCATTGTCGTTACGGGTAGGGGTGACAAAAATCACCTTGGTTGGATTTTCTGTGTCATATTCAAAAATATTGGATTCCCACTGGAATGGCTTTGTACCTGCTTCGGCGTAGGTAAAATTATTCTGCTGGTCAATTGGCGTGTAGAGGGAGATTTTGTAACGGCCCTTTTTTAGTTTGAGGTGCATTGCCATACCGCCACTGAGGAAGTAAGTTCTTTTGTAGTTTCTGATGATGTCGGGTGTGCTCATCCATTCGTAAGTGGCGGTGCATGCAATGTAGGTTACGTCGTTTCCCTCTTCATCCTGAAGTCTCAGAAAACAGCGGATGTCGTTTAGAACTCCAACATTGTCTGGACGGTAAATTATGAGAGAGGTTTTGTCATGGCCAGCCGGCATGTCTTTTGTGGCGTCGACAAAGTCGTAGTATGAGCCGGGCACGGGCTGTGGGAAAATCGAAGAGAAAATAAAAAATAAAACAAATACTGTCATCCCGAATTTATTTCGGGATCTGTTTGATAGATGCTGAAACAAGTTCAGCATGACGTGGTGTTTTGCTTTTCTCATACCGTCATTATCTGCTGAATTTTTGCGTGATTGTTGCCGCCTTCAGCTTTTATTTCTCCTGCCTGGAAAGGACAGAGCGGGAGTCCGTTCTTCCCATAAATTGTAACTGGCCCGTAATTAAACCAGCCGTAACGCGCAGCAACAGGTCGAGTTACTTTTTCGCTGCAAGTAATAATTGTATTTTGTTTACCATCAGTTCCGCCAAAGGCAAACTTTGCCGGATACCATACTCCATCACTTCCCGCAATTTCAAAGCCTGTAAATTCTTCTGTAACAGTCACACCCTGATTTGCTTCCATCTTTTTGTATTCTTCAAGGCGAACTGTATCTTCCCGAACTTCAAAACCAAACGGAGCATTTGCAAAAGTCAGAACAAGACATCCCTGGCCGGCGGCTCCATCATACATTGCATGACAGCTTTCTAACTGTGGTGCTCCAGCATCAAGTGATGGAATCAGATTATAAACATTTGCCAGAGCATTCTTTTCCATTCGTTCTGCAAGAACTTTTTTTGCGCGAGGGTGAATATCACTGAACTGGCCCAAATCAAAACAACCTGTCATCCAGGTATTTTTTATGCTTGCATGAACTTTAGCCTGCTGTTCGCGGATAATACACCAGTGCTTAAAATCTGGATCGGCCTGATAGCGGTGAACCGGCAGCTGTACAAAAACAAACGGTAAATCAGCATCCTTAAAATCACAACGCCAGTTTTCAATCATAGAGGTAAAAAGTTTTGCATATGAACGAGGTTTGTGGTCATCACTTTCACCCTGATACCAGATAACCCCTTTCAGTGTATAAGGCATAATACGTGCAAGCATGCAATCATAAAGCCCGGTAGGGCGGTAAGGATTTTTGCATGATGCAGGACCCGGCCATGGATTTTTGCCAAGAATTTTTTCTGCTGCTTCCCAGGTAATTTCATGGTCTTTTTCCCAGAGCTTTGAAAAGCCTTCCTGCCATTTTGCATTTTCTATTTCATAGTCATCATATTCTTTGCACTGCTGTTCTATGGATTTTCCACTTACTGCATTTTCATAGTCGGTGAGGTAAGTATTCAGGTCTCTGTCAGCTTCAAGATATTCTCGGCGCATCCATGCACTTGCCGAGGTTCCTCCCCAGTTACAGCCAATCACTCCGACAACACAACCTAAATCTTCAGCAAGTTTTTTTGCAAAAAAGTATCCGACTGCAGACCATGCACCTTTTGCAGGACTATCCCAGGTCTGCCATGCTGTATTGTGTTCAGCTTCGTAAAACTTCTCATCCATCCATGCAATCTTATTAGTATAATAGAAGCGAACATTCTTTCCTGCTGAAGCGCTTTCAAGTTCTGCTGGTCCTTCTGTACAGTTCTGAAGTTCAAACTCCATATTACTTTGACCGCCTGCCAGCCAGACTTCACCTATCGCAATATCTTTAAATTTGATTTTATTTTCGCCGGCTGTAATTATAAGGCTACAGCCAGTTTGTGCACACTGAGGTTCAAGTTGAAGCAGCCAGTGTCCGTTTTCTGCAACTGTACTGTTTATACAAAGTGCTTCATTTTTTTCATCAAAAAGAGCTGCTTTAATCAGAGTTCCGTTTTCAGCTTCTCCAAAAATTGATGTATATTTATTTCTCTGCAAAACCATGTGGTCTGAGAAAACTGCAGCAACTGAGAATATTGTTTTTAAATCGGTCATATTTTCCTCTTATTTCTTCTATTATAATATAAACAAATTGTATTCTAATGCAAATAGAGGAGCTTTCCTATATAACCTTTTATTAAAGAATTGTTATATAAATAAATAAGAATTTGCTTATTTTCCTAAGCAGTAATAAAATAATAATGAGTTAATAGATTTTGGGGAGTTTTATATGAACGCAAAGTTAAAGAAAGCTACTGTAATTGTTGCTATTGTGTGTTTTTTAGGATCAGTTGGTCTTTTTACTTTAATAAGGAATGTTGCCCGTAACCATGCTCGAACACAGGCGTTTGCAGATATGGAAATGGAAGCTCGTGTAAAAAGAGCAAAGTTTGAAACTTCGATGAATGAGCAGCTCACGCTTGTTCTTCAGTTGTTAAGAATGCCTGCCGTAAGAGAATATCTGAAAAATCCAAATGATGAAGCAATCAGGGAAGTTGCCTTTAAAGATCTGGAAGTATTTAAGGAATCATTTAAATCAAAATCAATTTTCTGGGTTTCAGATGTAGATAAGGTATTCTGGAGTGATATGAAGGAAAGTTATGTTGTAAATCCTAGTGATCCAAATGATTACTGGTATAACATGACTATGTATGAAACAGATGTTTATAACTTCAACATCAATTATAACCCACAGTTGAAACAGACTAACCTTTGGGTAAATGCTGTTGTAAAAGAAAATGGAAAATCAATCGGTATGCTTGGAACTGGTATTCCTCTTACAAGCATGATTAACGAAATGTATGATGGCCTGGATTCTTCTATCACAATGTATCTTTTTAATGATGGAGAAGAAATTACAGGTGCGCTAGATGATTCTATCCTTGAAAAGAAGATTCCGATTCTTGATAGAATGCCTGAACTTTCAGGTTTTGATTACATGCCTAAAGATATTTCTTTTGAAACAAGTGGTGTAAGAGATTTTGTTCTTGCTGCGATTCCTCTTGTAAGCTGGCATCTTGCAATGGAAAGAGTTTATACAATGCATGATTTTGTAAAAAACGGCCGTACAGCTCTGATTGCCGGAATTGTTACAGTTATCATCATTATTATTCTTGCTACTCAGATTCTTGCGATGGTTAATCATCTTAATATTCTTAATGATGCGGTCTATGATTTGAGTTCAGGAAATGCGGATCTTACAAAACGTGTTAACTTGCGTGGTAAATCAATGTTCAGGGTTTTTGGGGCCCTTGTTGAAAATGAAAACCGCTTTATTGAAAAACTGCAGGGAATTATCAATAACCTAAAGAGTTCTGAACAGAACCTGAGTAATGTTGGTGTAAATATGACTTCAAGTACTCAGAATACCGCAAGTGCTATCACACAGATTATTTCGCATATTGATTCTGTTCACGAGCATATCAATCAGCAGACAGAGAATATTCAGGAAACTGCAGGAGCAGTAAATGAGATTGCTGCAAATATTGATTCCCTTGAAAAGATGATTCGCCAGCAGGCTGATGGAGTATCAGAAGCTTCTTCTGCTGTTGAACAGATGATTGGAAATATTCAGTCTGTAAATACTTCTGTAGATAAGATGGCTGATTCTTTTGCTCAGCTTGAAAAACAGGCTCAGGCAGGACAGGCAAAGCAGGCTGCTGTAAATGAAAAGATTTTCCAGATTGAAGATAAATCTAAGATGCTTCAGGAAGCAAACCAGGCAATTGCAAATATTGCAGAACAGACAAACCTTCTTGCTATGAATGCGGCAATTGAGGCGGCTCATGCAGGTGAGGCCGGTAAGGGATTTGCTGTCGTTGCAGATGAAATCCGTAAGCTTTCTGAAACTTCAACAGAGCAGTCAAAGACAATTGGTGATCAGTTGAACAGTATTCAGGCTTCTATTATTGAAGTTGTTGAAGGTTCGCAGGAATCAAGCCGTGCCTTCTCTGGTGTATCAAATGAAATTGATAATACAAATCAGCTTGTTAATGAAATTAAAACCGCAATGGCTGAACAGAATGAAGGTTCAAAGCAGGTTATTGAAACTCTCCGCGTTATGAACATGAGTACTTCTGAAGTAAGTAATTCTGCTCAGGAAATGATTGAAGGTAATAAACTTATTTTCAGAAATATTGCAGCCCTGCAGGAATCATCTTCTGTAATGAAAAACAGTATGGATGAAATGTCTGCAGGTGCAAATAAGATAAATGAAAGTGGTTCGGAACTTTCTCAGATTGCAGATGAAATGAAAGATTCTATTGCTGACATTGGAGGTCAGATAGATCAGTTCACTGTTTAGAGTTCTTTTACGAGCTTACTTGAATCCCCATCTTGCGAAAAGCCCATTTTATGAAGGTATTTTTCGTGGGTGGGGATTTTTGTTTCTGCATATATTTTCTTAATTCCCAGACGTGTCAGATGTGTGTAAAGAAACTTTCCTGCTGAACAGTCTCGATAAGCCGGAGTTGTATAATCCAGCTTTGCAGTAAGAACGCCGTTACCTTCATCCTTTGCTATAAAGATTCCCGCAGGAACTTCTCCACAGGTAATGATAAAGATTTTATCTTCTGCCTGAGGTGCAGAAAAATTAGGAAAGAAGATTTTTATATCTGTTCCATTTGCAAAAAGAAAATGTGCCAGAAATCCATCGCCCGCAGTTGTTGAAATTGCAGAATATTCTTTTTTTGTATTATTCAGCTTATACAGATTTATCATGTTTATGATTATCAGACAAATCTGCATTGCTGCAGTAGGGTAAGAATGAATTGCAATTGCATATCCGCAGAAAATTACACTGCCAATTGTGTTGATAATTCTAAGCTTAACAACTGAAGTCATCAGCATAGAAACAATTACAAGCAGGGAGCCTGTATAGCCAATAAGTTCTAAAATAAATCTCATATCCATAACTTAAGATTTTATAGTATATTCACTAAAAACACAATTTTTACTATAATATCCTTTATGGCAACACAGCATAAAGAAATTGACGCGCAGACTCTTGAGAATCTGCTTTATTTAAGTCGTTTGTCTCCTGAAAGTACTAATATGGAGACTTTGAAAAAACAGGTAGACGACATTGTAGGTTATTTTGATATTCTCTCTAAATATGATGATAGCGAAAATCCATATGACGCATATCCAAGAACAGAAGCAGACAAGCTTCGTGGAGATACAGTTGTAGAAGGCCTTGAAATCAGCGACGTTAAGAAAGTTTCCGAAAACTTCATGGACGGCTATTTCCAGGTACCAAAGGTTCTCGGGGAGGGCGCTTAATTATGTACTATACAATTAAAGAAACACGCGCTGCTCTCAAGAGCGGCGAGACAACTAGCGAAAAGCTTGTTCGCAGTGCAGTAGAAACTTTTGAAAAAGATAAGTCTGCACCAATTCCATTGAACGCATTTATCGAACTCTACGAAGACGCTGTAGAAAAGGCACAGTCTGCCGATAAAGAAATTGAAGCTGCCCGCGCTGCCGGAAACATCGATAAGCTTTTTGAAGAAAAGCCATTGCTTGGAATTCCATTTGCAAATAAAGATAATATCAACTCAAAGGGCCATCGTCTTACTTGTGCTTCTAAGATTCTCGAAGGCTATGTAGCTCCATATAACGCAACTGTAATTGACCGCCTTGAAAAAGCCGGTGCAATTGCACTTGGCCGCTGTAATCAGGATGAGTTTGCTATGGGGTCTTCTACAGAATATTCAAGCTACGGTCCTACACGTAACCCTATCAACCGCGAGTTCGTATCTGGTGGTTCTTCGGGTGGTTCGGCTGCCGCTGTTGCTGCTAACCAGGCTCTCTTTGGTCTTGGTACAGAAACTGGTGGTTCTGTTCGTTTGCCAGCTTCATACTGTGGTATTTATGGTCTTAAGCCAACTTACGGTGTACTCAGCCGCTGGGGTGTTGTAGCATACGGTTCTTCTCTGGATCAGGTTGGTATTCTCGGTCATACACCAGCTGATATTGCTGAACCTCTCAGTCTTATGTGCGGTGTAGATATGTATGATGATACATCAGCTGATTTGCCGGAAGGAAAATCTTTGAACAGCCTTGAGGCTCTTTCTGATGCAGAGTTCAAGTCTCTTAAGATTGCAATTCCAAAGCAGTTCCTTAAGACAGAAGGTGCTGATCCTGATGTTGTAAAAAGCTTTGAAGAAACCCGCAAGTGGTTTACAGATAAGGGAGCAGCTGTAGAAGAAGTTGACCTTCCTATTCTTGATGCTTCAATTGCTGCTTATTATGTAATTGCTCTTTCAGAAGCTGCTTCTAACCTCAGCCGTTTTGATGGTATCCGCTATGGCCGCCGTGTTGATGATGGTCAGGGCTATGATGAGCTTTATGTAAAGACTCGTTCAGAAGGTTTTGGCCCAGAAGTTAAGCGCCGTATTGTAATTGGTAACTACGTTCTTTCAGAGCAGTTCTCTGGAGATACATATAAAAAGGGTATGACAGTTCGTGCACGTATTCAGCGTGAAGTTGCTGCTGTATTCGAAAAGTACGACATCATCTTGTGCCCAACTTGTCCAACTGCTGCATTCAAACTTGGTGCAAAGGTAGACAGCCCGCTTGAGATGTACCTTTCAGACCTTTACACAACTTTCGTAAACCTTGCACGTATTCCTTCAATCAACGTTCCTGCCGGACGTACAAGCACAGACGGAATGCCAATTGGTATGCAGTTTGCCGGAGCTATGTTCAGCGAGAAAAAGATTCTGAGACTTGCTCAGAATTGGGAAAACGACCACGCAGGCTGTGGAATCGCTGTAAAAGAATAACGTCATTGCGAGCGTAGCGAAGCAATCCATTAAATAGATTGTTTCGTCGTTTCACTCCTCGCAATGACTGTGAATCATTTGACTTTCAGCTCAAAAACACCATCCCACTTCTTCGGAGGTGGGTTTGTTTTAAAGTGGGCAATTCGGTCGATGAATACTACAGACGGCATATCCTGGTATTTTTCGTTACACAACTGGAACTTTTCTTCCGCATTATCCCATGCCTGTTTGCGGTATGCAGCGAGTCCTTTCTCAAACAAATCTTTTATTTCAAAAAGCTTGTCGGTTGCAGCTGCTTTAGTCTGAAGAATCTCATAAATACGTACAGGTTCATTTTTGCCCTTTACTTTGATAAAGTCCAGTTCACGGCAGACAAAGGTATCTTTCAACTTGTCAAAAACAGCTTCCGTAATAATTGCTTTAGAGCCGTAAGCTTTATTTGCTCCTTCAAGACGGGCTGCAAGATTTACAGTATCACCAATCGAAGTAAAGTCCATACGGCTTCGTGCACCGACAGAACCAAAAATTACACGGCCGGTGTTGATACCAATTCCCATTGAAATATAATCAGAACCATCAGCAAGAGCCTGCTGCTGTTGAGCTCTCATTGCTGCACGGATTTCCATAGCAGCCTTGCAGGCATTGTATTCCTTTTTAGGGCCGGAGAAGAAAGCCATCATCTCATCACCAACAAACTTATCTACATCTCCGCCATTATTCAAAATGATTTCAGTTTCAATATCCAGATAGTGATTCAAAATTTCTACAACATCCTGAGGTTTTTTACCTTCGCATAAAGTTGTAAAGCCACGGATATCTGTAAACAGGAAGCAAAGTTCACGGGAAGAACTTGCTTTTTTAGTATCCTTGTCGGCAGCCTGCAGCGTAGAGAACGAAATGTAAGGAATAATTCCGCGGATAATTCCAACCATGTTTTTGATTTCCTTGGAAAGATCCTTTGTCTCATCATGAGTCTTAATGGAATCAATAAAGGTAAGCTGTTCTGCTGTTATTTTAGAATTACCGTCCAGAATTTCTTCAAGCGTATTTGCAGTTTTACGGACATTTGTTTTAAGAAAGAGCAATGGATTTGTGATGAAATCTGCAATAAAAAGTGCAAGAATAATCGAAATGTATAGGAACATCACAACCATGGTGAAAACATAAATCTGTACGTGGAAATAAGAACGCATGAGGATTTCAGATTTGTAAGTAACAATTGAAAATCCTACAAGCTTAAAACCGTTTTTTCTTGTAAATGAAACCGGATAAATATATTTACAGTAGTCGCCGTCAAGCACAGGCTGTTTTTTATAGTTTCCGCTCTGAAAGTTTATAAAGTATTCTCGAGCCTTTTCCGGAGAGATACGTTTTTCTTCTTCTGGAATATCCTTTACATGGCCGGTCGCTGTAGTATAAGAAAATACATCATATTCAGGCCATTCAATATCTTCCAGTTTAAATTCTGTTCCATCTTCTGCCGGAACAAAAGTAATGTGTTCGCCTGTTTTCTGGAAAATAATATTTCCCGGTGTACTTGCTGTGATGATATCAATTCGTTCAAAAGGACAATCGGCATAGCTGTTTGATTCTTTCTGCTGAGTAAAATATGGAGCGATTTTTTCGTATTTTCCATCTGCAGAATCATAAACTGTAGAAGTCTGTTCTGCCTGAGAACGTCCAACATCACTTACAGCTTCTGTAAACATTTTTTTATAACTGTGCAGAATCAGAAGGGTAAAGATTACCATGACAACTGCAATTGCAGTGATAATTGTTACAGTGAACTTTGTTTTAATTGAGATTTTTGTTTTCTGTTTTGATTCTGCCTGAAACTTCTTATACTCTGCAAATTCAGGATTCATTTCACGAAGGAAAAAAATCCCAAAAATAGACATCAGGGCATGAGAAATAAAACTTAATCCTAATGCAACATAGGCTGAAACTGGTAATGTAAGAAACCATCGCCAGCAGTTTGCAAAAATTATAATGCATGTTATAGAACAGAAAAGATAGAAGGTAAGGCTGATATAAGTGAGAATATAAAGAATTGTATTAACCTTTCCTTTTATGAAAATTGAAATCAAAAGAAAAAGAGCAGTGAAGGGGAGAAAGTAAATCATAAAGTAAACAATATGAAGAATACTTTCCTGAATAGTTGAAGAATGGATAAATGGCAGCATGTATGGATAAATCAGGTTTGCAGTATTTTCTGCTTCACCAAGATTCATGCCCTGCATTCCCATTGGCAATAGAAAAAGAATAGTAAGAAAGATTGCCGGAATAATTCTGCATACAAAGAAAAATATTTTTTTAGTATTGATTTTGATTTTATTTTTTGACGAATTATGCTTTTTCGTCTTTGGAGATTTGTTTTTCATTTTTTACTTTCCTGGAGGTGTTTTTACGTATAATGATATTATATGGTAGAAACAGGGATTTTTCCATAGTTATTTTTAAGTGACAGGATGAAATAGTAAACACAATTGGCTATAACAATGCAAAGGAAATAACTGTACTTGTTCAGCCCTGTTTATTTATTTTTAAGTGACATATAAAAATTTGTAGGATATAATTAACTATTATAATATAGGGGTTGAGTTCCAATGAAAAAACTACTGTCTTTGGCATTACTGGCAGCAATAAATATCTGCTCACTTACCGCACTTGATTTTGTATTCAAACTTGAACCTGTCGTTATTTTTCCAAAAGAAGAGTATATGTCTTTTGCTCCAGGAGCTGTTGTTTCTGGTGGAATAGATTTGTTTAATCTTTTGACAATTGGTGGAGAAGGCGGTTACCTTTATGAAAAGCCTTCTGGAGATAACCAGGCAATAAATGTTGCTTTTGGTGGTGCAAATCTCGGACTTTACTACTATCCTATTTCACGTCTTTACATCGGTGCTGGTGGTGCATTTGGTGCAACTACTTATATTTCTCAGCTGAAGAAAGATGGTGATTCTAATTCGAAAACTTCTTTCTCTGATATTTACTGGCGTGCCTTTGGTGAACTTGGTTTTCGTGTGAATTCTAAATTTACCGTAAGTGCCTTTGGTGGTTATGCAAGTTTTTGTGCAGATGCCGGAGAAGAAAGTTTTCTTTCTGGACCGTATGGCGGACTCTCGCTTAGATTCAGCGGAAGTGTAGGTAATAATACACGCAGTTCTGCTTTGTCTGTTCGGGTTGTTCAGGATAGTGTCGTTTATCCTGTTTATTCTGCTGTTTATGGAACAGAGCCTTTTGGTACTATATATCTACGCAATGATGATGGTGCAGAACTCAGAAATGTAAATGTTTATTTTCGTATAAACAGATATACAGCTGGAACTAAACTTTGTGGTTCTGCTTCCAGAATCAACCGCCATTCAACTATGACTTTCCCGCTTTGTGCAGATTTTTCTGATGAAATCCTGAAATACACAGAAAACGGAAAAATCAGTGGTGAAGTTGTAATAGAATATGAGTTCCTCGGAAAAAGAATGACTGCCGTTGAGTCAGTTGTTATTTCGGTAAATAACAGAAATGCCTTTAACTGGAGTGATTATGCAGGACTTGCTGCCTTTATTTCTCCAGATTCCCAGGAAATTGCAACCTTTGCAAAAGATGTTGCAGGAATTACCCGTAACAATCTTTACACTGGTATGAATGCAACTCTTCAGTATGCAGTAGGAATGGTAGAAGGGCTTCGTCTTATCGGAATGAATTATTCTGCAGATACAACATCTCCATATAACGAATATCATCTTTCGGATAAACTTGATTCAATTCAGTATCCTCTGCAGACAATGCAGTATCTTTCTGGTGATTATGATGAGCTTGGAATTCTTCTTTGTTCCTGCCTGCAGACTGTAAATGTTCCGACTGGCTTTATGCCTTTAGATGATGATTTCCTTGTTCTCGTTCGACTTGGAATTTCTCCGGCTCAGGTTTTAAGTAATTTCGCCACAACAGATGGACTTTTGATAGATGAAGAATCTGAATCCGTTTATCTTGCTCTTTCAATGGCTGCTTTGAGCAAAGGTTTTACTGCAAGTTTCAAGGCTGGTTCAGAAGCTGTTGCAAAATGTCTTACAAGCGAAGATGTTTACTATGAGTTTATTGATACAACTGATGCCTGGACACTTTATAAGCCGGTTGCTTACAGCAATAACTCAAATGTTACACTTCCAAAACAGGATGCACTGGTAAAGAATATAAAGGCTGCAATTCAGAGTTATATTGATTCTGATATTGAAGCAGTAATCAAACGTGAACGTGCAGCTGGTAATACAAACAAACTTGGCATTGCACTTGTTCGTGCCGGCCGATATTCAGAGGCAAAACGTGAATTCCAGAAGCTTTCAACAGTTTCTGCAATGAACAATACTGCAAACATCCTCATGATAGAAAAGAATTATGCCGCTGCTGCAGCTCAATATAGACGAGTTCTTGAAAAAGACCCTTCAAATAAAGTTGCCCAGAAAGGTCTTGAAAATGCAAATTCAAAAGTTGAGTAAGTAATAGGAAAGGAAGAGAAGAGTTGAAACAGTTAAGAATAAAAAAGACAGCAATTATACTTTCCTTTATTACCTTACTTACAGCTGGGGCTTCGGCATTAGACCTGTCTTTGCATTTATATCCGGTCTATGAAGCTCCTCTGAATAATTTTATGAATAAGGCAGGTGGCTTTGGAGGAAATGTCGGAATTGATATTGCTCCGGTCAGTTTGAGAGGCCGCGATAAAATCTTTATATCTGGTGAGTTTACTTATTCAGTATATCCTATAGAAGGTTTAGGAATTCAGTCGCTTTTTGATGGGGCTCTTGGTCTTGGATATAACTTCCGTATAA
This sequence comes from Treponema bryantii, assembly GCF_036492245.1. Classification (NCBI taxonomy): domain Bacteria; kingdom Pseudomonadati; phylum Spirochaetota; class Spirochaetia; order Treponematales; family Treponemataceae; genus Treponema; species Treponema bryantii. The sequence goes on from NZ_AP025286.1 coordinate 851,172, forward strand.
ATGATAGATTTGCCGTTTTTCCGGAATTTTATGCCGGACTTTGGAGTTTTAATACATCTGATTCTGCAAACATACAATCTGCCAGCGGACTGGTTTTCGGCGGTAGAGTAGGCGGTGAGTTTTATCTTGGACCTGCTTTTTCACTTTCTGCCTTTGGTGGCTTTAAGACTTACTATACCAGACCAAGTCCTTTTATGAATAATTTCGAGCTTGGTATTGGAATGAGATATAGTCTTTCACGTGGACTTTTCAGTTCTAATAAGATTTCAATGGAAGAAAATGAGGTTGAGCCGCTGTTCCCTGTATTCTTCTCGCATTATTCTGATAATCCTTTTGGTCATTTTACTTTTGTTAATAATGAAGAAAATGATATTTATGATGTAGAAGTTTCAATTCTCGTTGATTCCTTTATGACTACTCCATATACAATTTATCAGGCTCCACAGGTAGGGCGCGGAGACTCTTTTGAAGTTTCTGCCTGTGCGCTTTTTAATGAAAATATTCTCGAACTTATACAGCCAAAGTCTTCTGATCTGGAAGTTACTGTAACTTATTATTCAATCGGAAAAAAACAGACATCTACCTATAACATTCCAGTTACTGCTTTAAGCCGTAATTCAATGACCTGGGAAGATGATCGCCGTGCAGCAGCCTTTGTTTCTGGACGAGACGCTACTGCGCAGAGATTTGCACGTCTTGTAAAAACTGCTGTAAGAAATAATCTCCGTAAGGATATTCCGGAGAATGTTCAGTACGCTGCTGCAATTTTTGGTGCTCTTAAGGCCTTTGGTATTAACTATGTAGTAGATCCTTCGAGTGCGTTTACAGATAATGTTGGTACTGCGGCTGTAGATTTCCTTCAGTTCCCGTATCAGACACTTTTATACCATGGTGGTGACTGTGATGACCTTACAATTTTGAACTGTTCGTTACTCGAAGCTCTTGGTATTGAAACTGCATTTATAACAGTTCCGGGCCATATCTATATGGCATTTGATTCGGGACTTTCTGCAGATAAAATTGGTTCTGTTCGAAAAGGATATTATATAGCCGCGGAAGGAAAACTCTGGGTTCCTGTAGAAATTACACTTTCACAGGATACTTTCAGTCTTGCCTGGTCATATGGGGCCCGTGAATGGAGAAAAGCCGGTGAAAATGCTGCTCTCATTCCGTTAAAGAATGCCTGGTCGCTTTATCTGCCAATCAGTGTTCCTGATTCTGATGTTAATATTGATATGCCGTCCCAGGATATTCTGATAAAACACTTTACTGAAGCCAGATATTATTAGTTCCTCTATTTCATAAAATCCTCTTTTAATGTAATATTAAAACCGCATCTTTTGGAGGTTTTAATATGATGAATAGATTTAATATTGGTGACAGCTTTGAAACTACAGTTGTAGCTGTTACTGATTCCACAGTTTTTGTTGATTTGAGTGCAAAGTCTGAAGGCGTTATTGATGTTGCTGAGTTTAAGGATGAGGAAGGCAACGTAAGCGTAAAAGAAGGCGATAAAATAAAGGTTTTCTTTACCGGCGAAGTTCACGGTGAAATGCGTTTTACAACTAAAATCGGAGGAAGTTCTGCTGACGATACAATGATTGAAAATGCATTCAAGGGCGGTATTCCAGTAGAAGGTCATGTTGATGCAGAAATTAAAGGCGGTTTTGATGTAAAAATCGGTGGAAAACGTGCTTTCTGTCCATATTCTCAGATGGGCTTTAAAGATAAAAAAGAGCCTGCTTTCTATGTTGGAAAAACTCTGAGCTTTATTATTACTGAATATAAAAATGATGGAAAAGATATTCTGGTTTCTAACCGCAAAATCGGTGAAAGCGAATATGCAAATAAGCTTGGTAAGCTTGCAACTCAGATTACAGAAGGCGCTGTGGTAGAAGCAACTGTAGAAAGTATTGAAAAGTTTGGAGCATTTGTAAATATTCAGGGCTTCCGTGCACTTCTTCCAATCAGTGAGCTTTCTTTTGACCGTGTATCTGATGCTGGTGAAGTTGTTGAAGTAGGTCAGGAACTTAAAGTAAAGGTTATTAAAACAGACTGGAAAAATGAGCGTGTAAGCGTAAGTCTTAAGGCTTTGATGTCTGATCCTTGGGAGGAGGCTGCAAGCAAGTTCCCTGTTGGAACAAAGGTAGACGGAAAAATCAGCAAGATTATGGATTTCGGTCTCTTTGTAAATCTTGATAAGGGAATAGACGGTCTTGTTCATGTAAGCGAACTTGAAGGACTTAGTGCAAATACAAATCTGAAAAAGGTTTATAAGCCTGGTCAGGAAATGAGTGTTGTTGTAACAAAGGTAGATGCTGCTAATAAGCGTATTTCTTTGACTACAGCTACTTCAAAAGAACAGGATGATACTGCTGCACAGTATATGAGCTCACAGGATGATGACGGCGAAACATATAATCCGTTTGCAGCTTTGTTAAAGAAATAAGTGTTATGCCACTCGTGGATATAACTCCCGAAATATCCTATCTTCCCTCTGTTGAAAATCCTATCTCGAGCGATGTAGTTTTTATAAAACCTGCAGGCTCTGAGATTACCTGGATTTTCGACACGGGAACGACCTCTGAAGCAGCAGGTCTTATAAACTCTGTAGAAGGCAAAAAGAATATCGTTATTTCGCACTTTCATCCGGACCACATTCTGAATCTTCTGAAAGTCAAATGTGATAATCTTTATGTTACAAAATACACAAAAAAATATACGAGGGCAGGAACTGTCGTTGATTCAGACCTTACTTTTCCGGACGGTATCAAAATCTATCAGTTTCCATCCAGTCACTCAAAGGGCTGTCTTGCAATGGAATACAAGGATTATGCTTTTCTAGGTGATGCAACTTACTGTAAGTTCCGCCTTAAAGCCCGCGAATATAACGTACAGCTGCTTGAACAGATGATTAAGCGCATGGAGCTTATTGAAGCGCCAAATTTCTGTCTGAGCCACGATAAATCTTTCATTCAGCCAAAAGAAAATGTTCTGAATATTTACAAAAAGATTCTTGCTCGCCGTACCAGCGGAAATCCTGTAATCAATGTAAACGACTTTTTCAATGACGATGGTGGTGTCAAAGAAAGCGAAGATTCTCTTGGAAATAACGCAAAAGTAAAAATCTAACCACGAAAAAAGACAGGAGGGGAAGGCTTTCCTCCTGTCTTTTTTATCTAAATATCCATTTTTTTATACCGATAAATAACTATGGCAAAAAATTCATACGAAAAACCAGATTACTGGTCTCAGAAAGCTTTCTCAGAAGGATATCCTGCTCGTTCAGTTTATAAACTTAAGGAAATTGACGAGAAATTCGGAATGATTAAGAAAAATTATACTGTTCTTGATTTGGGATCTGCACCGGGAAGCTGGACTACTTTCTTACTTCGTCAGCTGGATGGTTCTGGTAAGGTTGTATCATGTGATTTGAATCCTCTGGCAAAAACTGTAAAAGGCGATAATCTTGTTTTTATTCAGGGCGATCTTAATGCTCCGGAAATCCGTAATCAGATAAAGAGTGAAGGTCCTTATGACCTCGTTGTTTGTGATGCAGCTCCAAAAACTACCGGGAATAGAACTGTAGATACTGCCCGTAGCGAACAGCTCGTTGAAATGGCTATCTGGTATGCTCAGACTATGCTTAAACCTGGAGCTAATTTTTGTGTAAAGATTTTTCAGAATGGAGATCAGCAGAGGCTTTTAAAGCTTATGCGAGAAACTTTTACTTCTGCCAAAGGTTTTAAACCTGAAGCCTGTCGTGCAGAATCGTTTGAAACTTATCTGGTGGGGATTTGCAAGAAATGAGTGAAAAGATTGGAGAAAAGTCGTTCCTTAAAAAGTGTGAAGCGACAATTGAGGCCGAACGAATATCTGAAAAAAAATGCTTTATTTCTGAAAAAAGGCATTGTATAATTAAGAAATTGGTAAAAAGTATAGTTATGAGTTTTAAATCTAATTCTATACAAGTCGTTTGTCTCTCTGTTCTCGGTTTTTGTGCTGGGGTGTTTTTAACTTGTGTTTTGATTACAGCACGCCGTCCTGATTCACGCCATGGTGTCGGTGGTCTTGAAACTACTGCCGAACCGGAATATGAGGAAAATCTTTCTTCACTTCTTGCATCTGTAGAAAAAGATGTAAAATCAGCAGATATTATTGATGCTGATTCAAATATTGCTGCTGAAGAGCTTCTTGCAGAGGAAGGTCTGGCAGAAAAATCCTTTGATTCTGATTCTTCTATTATTACATATCAGACTTATCGCGTAAAATCAGGTGATATGATTGGTTTTATTGCTGATGCTTTTGATGTAACTCAGGATACAATTATCAGTGTAAATAATATCAAGCAGAGTCGTCTTATTCAGCCTGGTCAGTATCTTAAGATTCCTTCAATGCCTGGAATCATTTATACGGTAAAGAAAAACGGTGAGACTCCACAGACTATTGCAGATAAATACAAGGTTAATGCAGAAAAATGTGCAAATGCAAATTATGTAAGTCTGGATACTGAGCTGAAGGCAGGAACATCACTTTTTATTCCAGATGCTGAGCTGGACTGGGCAACACGTCAGGAAATCAATGGAGATCTCTTCAAAAAGCCTCTTCATGCGCGTTACTGGCTTTCTTCTAATTATGGCTGGCGTAATTCTCCATTTAATGCAGGTGCTCGTACCTTCCACGGTGGTATTGATATGGCTGTAAGTAGTGGAACTCCAATTTATGCAGCTTTGGACGGAACTGTTTCTGCAGTCGGCTATAATGCAACTTATGGTAACTATGTAATTATTACTCACCATTCAGGATATAAAACCCTTTACGGCCATATGAAGTCTACTGCGTGCCGTAAAGGTAATTTCGTTTATACAAACACTGTAATCGGTTATGTAGGATCAACTGGTATGAGTACCGGTCCACACCTCCACTTTACAGTTTATAAGAACGGTAAGACAATAAATCCGATGACGGTGCTTAATTAGTTTCTTACCAGTTTCTTCTGCATCATATATTCATCGAGCAGAGTTCCGTCTTTCAGGCAGATTGCTGAAGGACGGCGACCGATGATTTTGAATCCCATCTTTTCGTAAAGAGCTCTGGCTCTTGTATTGCCTTCAACAAAATCAAGCTCAAGAATTTGAACATATGGCTTATTCAACGCAAGTTTTTCCATTTCTTCGAACATGCGGGTGCCAATTCCGAGGTTCCAGTATTCCTTGCACAGTGCAATTGCAACGCCTGCGCGGTGTCTGAGTTTTAATTGAGAGCTGAACTGAATGCCACAGTTTCCTGCAACTTTTCCGTCAACAATGCAGATCAGCATAGCTTCATCTTCAGATGCATTCTTACGCTCAAAAAGGGCTTTTTCTGCTTCATAAGTATACTTATCGCATTCTTCAGGATAACGCAAAATAAACTCGGTTTCGCCGGCAGAAATTTTAAGATATTCAATTACTCCATTGATATCTTCTTCACGTGGGGAAAGAATGGTAGCAGTGCGGCCGTCTTTCAGTTTAAAGTCAAAAGGTTTAATAGTCATAGTTGTACCTCACATAATTAAAATTTCTGCCAGATCATACGACCGGCGTTATTATATTTTGACATCTTAAATATATTTAAAGATTTGTGCAACTTCCACATATCTGTAAAATTCGCTATAATCTCGCTATGGAAACACGAAACATTTTTGAAAACCTTTCTTGTATCGATCACAGATACTCTTTGTCGGAAGCCGATGCATTTGCCGGCCTTTCTAAGTATATTTCCGAAGAAGCTTCTATCCGCTCTTGTGCAAAATGTGAAGCTGCTCTCGTAAAAGCTCACCTCAAACTTCGCGGAAAATTGACTGATGAAATTGCAAAAACTCTTGATGATGTTGCTGCAAACATTGATCCTCAGGAAGTTTACACAGAAGAAGAAAAAACAAAGCACAATATCCGTGCTCTTGTAAACGTAATGAAAACTAAGGTTGATTCAGAAATCGGACCACTTATCCATCTTGGTGCTACTTCAGTTGATATTCTTGATACAGCCCTCAGCTGCCGTATGCGTGATGTAACACAGAACGTCGTACTTCCAGAACTTAAGAAACTTGAAAATTATCTCTGCGACATTGCAGAACGCGAATGCGCAACTCCACAGGTTGGCCGTACACACGGACAGCATGCTGTACCTATCACTTTCGGATGGAGCATTGCTGAGTTCGTAAGCCGCCTTGGAAAATCAATCCTCCGCATCGAAGAACTTTCTAACCAGCTTGTTGGTAAATTGGCTGGTCCTGTTGGTTCTTACAACGGACCTTCAATGATCGTAAAAGATCCTGAAGAACTCGAACGCACTTATACAGAATTCCTTGGTCTTACACCATCTGAATATTCAAATCAGCTTGTTGAACCTGAATACGTTCTCCGCCTCTTGCTTGAGATGAACGTTGCATTCGGAATTATAGCTAACCTTGCAGATGACCTCCGTAACCTTCAGAGAAGCGAAATCGGTGAAGTATTCGAATACTTTGCTGCAACTCAGGTTGGTTCTTCAACAATGCCACAGAAGAGAAACCCATGGAACAGCGAGCACGTTAAGTCTTTGTGGAAGGCTATGTGTCCACGCGTAATCACTTTCTATATGGATCAGATTTCTGAACATCAGCGTGACCTTACAAACTCTGCTTCACAGCGCTTTATTGCAGATTATGTAAGCGGATTTACAATGGCAGTTGCACGTATGAACAGCGTTGTTAAGGGACTTCAGGCTGATAAGGAAGGCATGGCTCGTAACCTCGAAAATGCCGGTGGTAAGGTAAAGGGCGGCGTTCTTGCAGAACCAGCTTATATCTTGCTTGGAGAAGCTGGATACAACGACGGCCACGAAGTTATCCGTAAGATTACTTTGGAAGCTGAACAGAGCGGAAAGACTTTCTTCGAAGTTCTCAAAACTCACGAAAAAGAATATGCAGACATCACAGCTCAGCTTGAAAAGCTTGGGGTTGAGAATCCTGCAAACTTCTTTGAACATCCAAGCAATTACTGCGGACTTGCTGCAGTGAAGTCTAAGAGACTTGCTCTGAAGTATAAAGAATTGATGAAATAAAATAGAAAAGGCAATCAGTTATTCTGATTGCCCATTTTTTTATGGTAGTTTACAGTTTATTTACCCTGAATGTTTTCAACAGTAAAAGATGGATCATCAGAAGGAGTGAAAATCAGTTCTGCAGCTTTTGGATCTGCAATTGTTCCTTTTACGATTTTTGATGTTGTATAAACATCTGATTCTGTAATAAAAGTAAGCTTTGTGATTGTTTTTCCTACAAGTTCATGCTGAGGGTAATAATCATTGGCTGCAGGAGCCTTAAAGCCAATCTGTTTTTTGCCCCAGAAGAAATTACTGAGTGTAGTAAGACCATACTCTTTGCCATCTGAATCAGTTGCAATAATTGTCTTTAATGTGCTGAGCGGCTTGTCTGTAAGCACTTCTTCATCATTTTCATCTTTAGTAACAGTTTTTGCAATTTCTGCACCTGAAAATTCTTCGAGTTTTACAACTTTGATGCTGGTTTTAGTTTCAGAAAGTTCTTCTTCGGATTTATACAAAGCGATTGTTGGAGAAAAATCATGATGGGCTTCTCCGGCTGCAAGAGTAACATAAAGAGTTCCCATATCTTTTGGACTTGCCTTGATTTTGCTGAAGGAAACTTTATCAGCAGATTTAGCTGCTTCTTTATAATATTCTGGAGTTTCGCTCAGGATATAGTAGCTGTAATCCGGAGACTGGAAAAGATTCTGCTTTCCACTATAACGGATTGTAGAAGCACCACGGCCCGAAATTGTTAGATCGAAGGATGCTGAATCATCTGTAATTTCTGTTCCGCCCAGACTCTTCAGCAGTTCTTTTGAAATCTTTACAGGGCAGGTAATTCCTCTTGCAACAGCTTGTGCTGGTGTTGTTTCAATGTGGTATGTACCATAGCTCATTGAACCATTAGCAACCTTTTGTGTTGCTGATGTATAAGCGTCAAAATTTCCGTCTGTAGTTTCTGACTTGAAGAATTCTTCATACGGAATATTAACAAGTGCATATACTGAATCATCGGCAGGAGGATTATCCTGATTTCCGTGATTACAGCCACTTAAAGTTAAAGCAAACATTACGGCTAACAGACCGTAGTTGAGTAAACTTCTTTTCATTTTATTACCTCGAATTGTTATGAAATAAAGTTAGGTGATACTAACTAAAACTAATATATCCTAATGTTTTATGTTAAACAAGTAAGTTTTAACTAACAAATTTGTTTTTTTTACTGAAAACTTATTGATTACATTCTGTGGATTTGTTAGATTTTTTTTGTGAACAAAAATACATTTATAATTTTCCTTTTTATTTCTTTTCTTTTTATTTCCTGCGGTCAGGTTAAAACTTCAGAAAGTTTTACAGCCATGAATACGTATATGACTGTCAGTATTTATTCGAGTTCTTCAAAGAAGGGGAAGAATGTATGCCGTGAAATTCAGGAAAAGGTGTGTGAGCTGGAAGGTATTTTGTCTACTACGCTTACTGATAGTGATGTGTATCAGTTAAATCATAATAAAATACTTAATGCGCCTGTAAATCCGGAACTATCCGAGATTCTTGGTTTTTCAAAACAGATGTATTTACGCACCGGTGGTGCTTTTAATCCTGCGCTTTATCCTGTTATCCGGGAGTGGGGCTTTACTACAGAAGAGTACAAGGTTCCTTCGCCAGAACGTGTTCAGGAACTTCTTTTGAATACGGATTTTTCGAAGGTAGAATGCAATACTGCAGGCCTTTTGCTTTCTGATAGAATGGAGCTTGATTTTGGAGCTATTGGAAAAGGTTATGCTGCAGATAAGGCTGTGGAAATATTAAAATCAAACGGAATAAAAACTGCACTGCTTGATTTTGGCGGAAATATTCAGGCGGTTGGAAAAAAGCCGGACGGAAGTCTATGGCGTGTTGGAATTAAAAATCCGTGGGAAGGCGGTGCTGCTGCAGCCCTAAGTGTTGAGTCAAAGGCAGTTGTTACAAGCGGTGGCTATGAGCGATATTTTGAAAAAGACGGTGTGCGTTATATTCATATCTTTGATCCGAAAACTGGCTGTCCGAGCAACAGCAATCTTGAAAGTGTAACAATTGTCTGTGAAAGCGGAAAATATGCAGATGCTTTAAGTACTGCTCTTTTTGTTATGGGAAAAGAAGTCGCAATAGATTTTTACAAGGCTAATACTGATTTTGATTTTGTGCTTGTTACAAAAGAACGAGAACTTATTTACAGTGCGGGACTTAGCAGTTTTATAAAACCGCTAATTGAATTTTCCCGCATTGAGTGTGTATCTGATTAGTTTATTTGTCTGTAGAATTCTGCTTTAGTAAATCACGGATTTCTTCAAGAAGAATTGCTTCGTCAGATTTTACAATAGCAGGTGGTTCTTCAGGTTTTTCCTGTTCCTTTTTCTTGAACTTTTCGAAAATCTCAATAACAATAAAAATACAAAGTGCAACAATCAGAAAATCTACAACAGTCTGAATAAAGTTACCGTACTTAATTTCTGATTCGCCGATTTTTATGCTCAAAGATGCAAAATCAAGTTTACCGAGTGCAAGTCCGATAAGCGGCATAACAATATCATTTACAAGACTTGTTACAATTTTTCCGAATGCACCACCGATGATTACACCGACAGCCATATCAATTACATTTCCGCGGGAAATGAATTTCTTAAAGGCACCGAGTTCCTTTTTAGCAGCTCCAAGGCCGTTCTTTATAGTTTCCATATTTTCCTCCTATAAAAATGCCGGGCATATAACCCGGCATTTATTTTTTACTTCAAGTTGATCATTGATTTGTCATAATCTGTTGGTGGAACAAAGCCCATCAAAGTCATGAGAGTTGCAGGCCAAGAAGAGATTCCAAGACCGCTGTTGAGTTCAAGTTCGTATTCTCCCTTGTACTCTGGGTCGTAGATGATACCTGGAACTGGGTTCAATGAGTGAGATGTCTTTGGCTTTGGTTCGCCGTCAGCACCCATAGCAACTGAACCGTCCTTCTTGTGCTCGTACATATCGTCTGAGTTTCCGTGGTCAGCTGTAAGACAGAGGATACCACCTGCCTTTTCAATAGCTGCCTTAAGACGGCCAAGCTGGAGGTCCATACCTTCCATAGAACATACAACAGCGTTGAATACACCAGTGTGTCCAACCATATCACCGTTAGGGTAGTTGAGACGGATGTGGTCATATTTTCCGCTTTCAATAGCTTCGATTACTTTGTCAGTAATTTCAGCACACTTCATCCATGGGCGCTGTTCGAATGGAACAACATCAGATGGAACTTCAATATATGTTTCAAGATTCTTGTCGAATTCACCAGGGCGGTTACCGTTGAAGAAGTATGTAACGTGACCGTATTTCTGAGTTTCAGAAATTGCCATAAGATGAACACCAGTCTTTGTAAGATATTCACCCATAGTGCGGTCAATGCTTGGTGGGTTTACAAGGAACTGAGCTGGCTTGTGGTTATCACCATCGTATTCCATCATACCTGCATATTCAACAGCAGGGCGGCGTACGCGGTCAAAGTGAGTAAAGTTGTCTTCTTCGAATGCTGCAGTAATTTCAAGAGAACGGTCTCCACGGAAGTTGAAGAAGATTACGCTGTCGCCGTCTACGATTGGTCCAACAGGTTTTCCGTCTTTTGCAATTACGAACTCGTGCATATCCTGATCGAGAAGGCCAGCGTTTTCGTTACGGTATGTATTGATAGCTTCAGTAGCGCTTGCAAACTGACGACCATCAGCCAAAACATGAGCGTGCCATCCGCGCTCTACCATGCTCCAGTCAGCACCATAGCGGTCCATAGTGATGTACATACGTCCACCACCAGAAGCAATCTGATAGTCTACATCGCTGAACTCAGCAAGGAATTTTTCGAGTGGTTCAAAATATTCAAGAGCAGATGTTGGAGGAACATCACGTCCGTCCAGAAGAGCGTGAACGCGGAGAGTCTTTACACCTTCTTTGTGAGCCTGAGTAATCATAGCCTTAAGGTGATCAATGTGAGAGTGAACGTTTCCGTCAGAAACAAGACCCATAAGGTGGAATGTAGTTTCTTTGTCCTGAACGTTCTTTACAAGCTTCTTCCATACAGCACCTTCAAACATGCTGCCAGAAGAAATTGATTCACCAACAAGTTTAGCACCCTGAGCAAATACACGACCACAACCCATAGCATTGTGACCAACTTCAGAGTTACCCATATCATCATCACTAGGAAGTCCTACTGCAGTTCCGTGTGCCTTAAGCTGAGTGTGAGGGCAGTTCTTTGTAAACCAGTCCAGATACTTCATTTTAGAAGCCTTAACTGCATCTCCCTCTTCATACTTTCCATATCCAACGCCGTCCATAATTACAAGGACAACAGGACCACGACGACCCTTCCAGTTAGGGTTCTTTTCCAATGCATGCATTGTGTCTGCCATTTGTATTGCTCCTATAAAAATATATCAAATTAAACAATATTTACTATAATAATGAAAAAATAGATGTTTTACAACGAGGCAAAAAAAAAGCCGCGTTTCACAAAGTGAAATGCGGCCTCTAATTTATTCAGAAGAATAAATGGAATTATTCAGAATCTTTTGTAATAGTGATGGTCCTGGTTTCACCATTCTCAGTTTCTGTAATTATATACTCTGTTTTATCGTCATTTGAAGTAATATGTGCGCTTGAAGGTATTTTTGAAAAATCATAATTTCCTTTCATTTCTTCAAGTTCTTCATTTGTAAATGTATTAGTTATTAAAATCTCTTCGTTTTCACTATCATATGAGTAAGTATCAAAAGATAACATATTTAAAAATTCAATTTCGTTTTGAATTTCTTCATCTGTCATTTCAGAAAAATCCATTCCAGGAAAATTAGCTTTTGTATAAACAGTTGTGGTTGTTCCAGATGTGAAAACATAATTACCATTAGTAATAGTTGCTTTTAATGTAATAACAATTCTAGAAAGTGTTGGTAATTCAAATTCGGTTACCATAGTCCAGTTTCCATCAGAAAGAGTAATTGACTGGTAACTATTATCGTCATTATTTTTACATCCAATAAATAATGCTATTGAAAGCAAGAAAATTCCTAACATTTTTACGAACTTATTCATTTAAGCCTCCTTAAGAAATTAGTTCAAATTTAGTAATTACTATAATACTAATGGAAAAATTACTGTTTTACAACAAAAATATAAAAAGCAGTCTTTCACCAAGTGAAAAACTGCTACTGTTCAGTTTTTTTCTAACGATTAGTTTTTACTTAAATAAATTGTTGTAATTCTTGTATAAGGTTCTGATTCTGTACTTTGACTATTTTCATCCGGATTTATCAATTTTGTAAGTGTAATAATATATCGTGTATTTGAAGAATTTAAGGATACAAACAGGCAAAAAAAAGACCCGAAATCTTGCGATTTCAGGTCTTGATGGAGAATAGGGGGTTCGAACCCCTGACCCTCGGCTTGCAAAGCCGATGCTCTAGCCAGCTGAGCTAATTCCCCAAGGAATGAGTGTATAATATAGAATTTCTTTTTTTTGTTCAATACATTTTTTCAAAAATCATTTTCATTCTTGCGAATATAGGGGTTATGGCTTATAATTGAGGATATTATAGGAGACTTTTTATGAGTGATGGATTGGATCCAGAAATTGCAGCGCTTTTATCACAATCAGAAACTGGAGACTCGGCAGATAATGCAGTAACAGATATTTCAGATTCTGGAATGTTCAAATCTCCTTCTTCTGGAAGTAAAGAAACTTCTTCAAGTTCAGCAGGTTCTGTTTCTGTAAGATCTCTTCATGAAGTTGATTTAAGCCGTACTGAATTTGCACCTATCGAAAAGTTTACAAACGATACTCCTTCAGAAATATTTAACGATACAAAATATTATAAGACAGCACTTACTGGTGAAAATCAGTCAGCTCAGCGTGTTCATCAGATTCTTTCAAAATATCTTACCTGTCAGGATCCTAAAGACCGCGCTGTTTACCGTCAGCAGATAGTAACATCTTATTGGGAACTTCTTCGTGGAATGGTAGGTAAGATGGGATATACTGATACCCCGATGCCAAAGAAAATGCTGGTTCGCTTTGGCGTTGTTCTTCCTTCTCTTTTCAAACAGGAAACAAAGGATTTCTTTTCGAAGATTTTTGTTGAAAACCGAGAAGGTGAACCAATCATGTATGTTGATGAATGGTTCAAAGAGATTGCATCGGGCCGCATGAACAATTCTGCAACCGATGAAAAGAAGCAGGTGAAAACAGCCAATATGACACCTGATCAGGCTGCTTCTGCAGAACAGTCTCGTCTAATGCAGCTTCAGTCAAAGAACTCTGGAAAAATGCAGAGTACTGAAAATATCCTGAACATCAAAGAAAATGAACGCCGTATGCTCGAAGGTGAGCTTAAGCGTGATATAGAAGATTTGTGTGAGCATAATCAGGTGCTTGGACTTGAAAATCATTCTGCTGGATATACAGAAATGCAGCGTAAGCTTCTGCCGGAAATTACAGATATTCTGCATCGTCTTTCAAAGAATGATAAAGAGCTTTCTAAGGTTCTGGAAGAATTCAAAGAGGCAAAGGCAACTTACGATAATGTTCAGGACAAAATCAATGCAGGTGGTGGAGCAGCTGTAACAACAAATGATACAGAAGCCGTTAAGATAGAGTTTGAAACTGTTCGCCAGATGGCAAAAATGACAGTTGGTCGTCGTGGTAATCAGTTCCCTATTTTTACACGTGAATTCTACCATTGTACTGAGCGTGGTACAGGTACCCGTGAAAACGTAATCGATGTTCTTACATGGATTGAATCGCTCGATCCGGGAGTATTTCACAGAATACATAAGAATGTTCCAAACCGCATTGTGCCTTATGTTCTGCTTGTTCCAACTTATGGAGACCGTGGTTTCTGCTGGGAACCTTTCGACCGCTATAATCGTGTAACAAGCCGTGGACGTATTGTTGTTCCAATGTATCCTAAGGATTTAAAGATTGCCGTTCTTACAGCTGTAGCTGATTTACGCTGGCAGGTTGCTAAGGAAAAGGCTTCGTATTACTGGATGGAAGAAGGTCTTACCGGTCAGTACTATCAGCATTTTGACCAGATGAAACTGAAGGGTGATGTAAAGGAATTCTTTATTGAAGATTACATTCTCTGGATGACAAAGGAATCTACTGGTGTTCAGCGTCTGGACAAGGATGTTCGCGGAATCTTCTGGCGTAATATGCCATTCCCTAAGCCTCTTAAGGAAGAACTCCGCAAACGCTCTCTTGTTTATGATGAGCTTTGTAAGAAAGATGCCAACCGCGAAATGTCGGATGGTTATTGATTTCCCGTTACTCGCCGCTTAATGCAATTACAGGATCCAGCTTTGCCGCACGGCTTGCTGGATTCAGTCCAAAGAATATTCCCACAAATACCGAGAACACAAAAGAAATTATGCAGGCGTTCGTGCTGATAATCAGTGCGTTCGACTGTACATATTCCACTGCAAGACTTACGATAATTCCGACAATTATTCCAATTATTCCACCGAGAAGGGTAATGCTTGCTGATTCAATCAAAAACTGCTGTCTTATATCTGCAGGGCTTGCACCAAGGGCTTTTCGAATACCAATTTCCTGTTTTCGTTCAGTAACCGTTACAATCATGATATTCATAATTCCAATACCGCCAACCAGAAGGGAAATTGCTGCAATAGCACTGAGCATAATACTCATTGTACTTGTGATTTCGCTCATCTGTTCCAGCATAGACTGCATACTCATTACATTTACAGAATATTCTGAACCTGTCTTTTCTGTGTAATAGCTTTTGATTTCAGTTGCCAGTGCAACAGCTTTATCTGAAGAAGTTGTCTGAACCATTACAGTTGCTGCAGCCGGATTCGGTTTAATCTTCTTTGCGTAAAAGCCGCGGGGAATAAATGCAGAACCATTTTCCATACCTGTAGTCTGTTCTTTAAGTACGCCCACAACTTCAAAATTAAAAGTAGTGTTGCTTGCAACAAGAATTACCTGTTTGCCGACAGCATCTCCAGCAGGAAAATAGTTTTCTGCAGTATCATGATTCAAAATGATTTTCTGAGTTCCTTCTTCATTATCAGTTACAGTAAAGAAACTGCCTTTTTCAAGTTCAAGATTGTACATTTCCAGATAGCCTGTTTCAATAGCACTGCAGTTTACAGATGATGAAGTTTCTCCGTAAGTCATTGTTGCATTAAGCGTATTTTTGTACCAGATTTTTTTGATGTTTTTGATATTATCAAAAAGGTCTGTGCGGGCCGCTTCATCAAAAGTAACAGAAGAGGAATTTCCGCGGCGGCTCATAAAACCTGCACTGATACTTACAACATCAAGGCCGGCACTTCCAAAAGTGTCCTGAATCTGCTTTGTAGAACTGCTTCCCATACTTGTGATTACGATAACTGAAGCAACACCGATAATTACACCCAGCAGAGAAAGGAAGGTTCGTGTTTTATTGCTTTTGAAGTTTTTGAAAGCATTTATGAAGTCTTCTAACATGTGTTACTCCGTTACAATCTGACCGTCGAGAATTTTTATACAGCGTTCTGTAGATTCACCGATTCTCGGGTCGTGGGTTACGATAATTATGGTTGTGTTCTGCTCATTATTGATTTTGCGGAACATTTCCATAACCTGTTTTCCAGTTTCTGTGTCCAGAGCTCCAGTCGGTTCGTCTGCCAGAAGAATCTTAGGTTCTGTTACCATGGCGCGGGCAATAGCAACACGCTGCTTCTGACCACCCGAAAGCTCATGAGGTTTATGATGAATGCGTTCTCCAAGACCGACAGCCTCAAGAGCTGCCTTCGCTTTTTCAATACGAACGGCGCGGTCAACTTTCTGATATTTCAGAGGAAGCATAACGTTTTCAAGAATATTCATTGCAGAAATCAGATGATACTGCTGGAAAACAAATCCGACCGTTTTATTACGCAGAACTGCAAGTTCCTTTTCTGTCATAAGGGCAGTCTCGCGGCCATTTATCTTTACAATTCCCGAAGTAGGGCGGTCCAGACAGCCAATCATATTCATGCAGGTTGATTTTCCTGAACCGGAAGGTCCCATGATAGAAACAAATTCTCCCTGATGAATATCAAAACTGATTCCCCGGAGCGCATGAACTTCGTTTTCTCCCATGACGTAAGTTTTAACTACGTCCTGTAAGCTGACTACAGTTTCCATGATAAGCCTCCAGATTACATCGGACCGCCAGGTCCACCACCTGGGAAGCCACCTGGCATACCACCAGGCATTCCGCCGCCACTGTTTTTATTCTTACTGTTTCCACTTGAAGAACCTGGTCTGTTTCTATTCATGCCGGAAGCACGTGGTTTTGACTGCTGAATCAAAACTTCTCCACCTTCAAGGCCTTCAAGAACCTTTACGTATTCAGAACCATAAGGCTGAACTTTTACAGATTTTTTCTGTTCACCTTTAGCAAGTACAACAAATGGCTGTTTGTTTTCATAACCTATTGCATAGCGGGAAACAACAACATATTGCTCTGTTGGACTGATTTCAATTTTTCCAGTGAAAGAAAAGTTTGGAAGAATTTCATCAGGATAATCATCTATACGAAGTTTTACTTTTACAACAGTTGCGCCACGAGATGTCACAGTACCAATTGCAGGCCAGCCTGTTACATAACCTTTTACAGTTTCGTTGCTGTATGCTGGGAAAGTAAAGTTTACAGTCTGACCGATTTCAAGCTTAGAAACATCTGTTTCAGTTACTTCAACTTCAGCAGTCAGATAGTCGATGTTTACCAGAGTTCCAACTTCATCCTTAGCTTCGAGAGAATCTCCAACTGCAACATCGAGATCTGCAATAATTCCATCAAAGGTTGCAGTAACCTTGCGGTCTTCAACTTTCTGCAGCAGCGAATTCCGCTCCGTTTCCAGCAGCCTCAACTCACGCGCCGAGGCGGTCAACTTCTTAGTTGCCATGTTGTATTCCTGCTTTTCGAGGTTGTAAAGCTGCTCCGAATCATCCAGCTGAATGATGATATCGCCTTTCTTTACTTTATCACCGGCCTTTACATAAACCGCAGTAACAGTACCCGCACTGCGAGCCTGAAGAGTCTGTTCCTGAGCTGCAGCAACAGTACCTGAGATTTCGATTATATTTTCATAAGTCTCAACATTTGCTGTATAGAAAACCTTTTCAGTTCCAGAAGAACTTAAAAGAGTTTTTAGTAAAACAAGCCCAATACCAATTACTACCAGAACGGCAGCGCAGATTATTATGATTTTAATTTTCTTTTTCATTTTGTTACCTCGTTATCAGGAATAAAGTTCATAACAACATCATCGTTATACATAATCAAATCAATCTGATTCATTACTTTTTTTACGATATAAGAATTAAGATTTGTTTTTGCTGAAAGGTAATCGCTTTCGGTTGTAAAGCCCTGCTTATACATTGCAGCAAGATCTCTTTCCAGATCTTCATACATCAAAAGATTTTCTTGTACAGTTTTCTGTTCCCAGAGAAGTGAATCGAGCTTCTGCTGAGTTTCTACGATTAAGGTTTCGTAATCAATTTCTGCAGTTTCTATTGCAAGCAGTTCCTGTTCCTCTGTAAGGGAATCCTGTTTTTTAGAAATTGTATTTTTACGGAATGTATTAGGATTGAGGCTGATACTAAAATTGAGGGCAGGGTAGTTTGAAGTTCCACCTATAGGCATACTTACACCGGCTCCAAGTGAAAGCCCTCCGATGCTTCCTGTAAGTCCTGCATCAATTGAATCTGAATCAGTTGTTGAATTATCAAAGGTATAACCGGCTGTAGCAGAAAGCGAATAGTTCTTATTTGTGCTTCGCTCCATGATGTTAATCTTATAAGTCCATTTTGCACTTTCAATAGAAGTGTAGTTTTCCTTATCAAAATCAAGAATGTTCAGTGGTGTGCTTACTTCAATATCAGATGGAACCAGAGTCATAAGGTCTGTGTTATCATCTATCTGAATGTCATAACCACACTTTTTATAGAAGACAATAAAGTCATGGATAAAAGAATGCAGGCTGCTTTCAATATTGTGCTCGTCTGTAATTACTTTAAGTTCTGCTTTTCTGTAAGTAGAAGATGCTTTTGAATACCCCTGAATCTTTATTTTTTCAAATTCAAGAGTATCACTGTAAAGGTCTTCTTTTGCACTCATAATAGAGTTAATAGAAGAGAGAAGGGCTTTGAGTTCAGTATAGAATTCTTTTTCAGCTGAAAGAACCCGCTTGCCAAGTTTGCGTTCTGCTTCAATAACAGAGCGTTCTGCTTTTAAAAGGGAGATCTTGTTTGTAAGAGCTGAAGAGGAAATAATGTCTACTCCAAGTGAAACTGAAGTATCAGAAATTGAAGTGTCATCAGTTGTGTAGTTTACATTTGTCTGAACTGATGCAGAAAGATTTGATGCCTGTGGAAGTTCTGCTTTTACAGAAGGTTTTGCAGATATTGTAGTTCCGTCTTCTGAAAGTTTTATAGTTATGTTTCCACTTGCAAGACTAAAATCAAAACCTTTGTCGATTTTTGTAGCATCATAAGAAAGCTGTGTCTTTTTCGCAGCAATAGTAAGATT
Source organism: Treponema bryantii (assembly GCF_036492245.1). Lineage (NCBI taxonomy): Bacteria > Pseudomonadati > Spirochaetota > Spirochaetia > Treponematales > Treponemataceae > Treponema > Treponema bryantii. The sequence continues at coordinate 869,828 of NZ_AP025286.1, forward strand.
TTTTAGTTCGTAATCGTTTTCAATATATGAAAGTAGAAGTTGTGTTGTATCCGGCAAAGCTGTTGATGTTGTTTCAGCAGCGATGTTAAAGCCCAGAGTGCACAGTACTGTAATAATCAGCAGTTTCCTTTTAATCATTAATATCTCCTGTTGTATCTACATATATAAAAATGGAAATTTGAAAAAAGGAAACAGGTTTTTGGTGAATCTAAGAAGACTCTTAATGATTCTTATTTTTACTTAAGATTCTGGAGAATTCCGATTATGTCTGCTCCACCGATGAATGTTCCGAGTGTACTTCCAAGAGAAGAAAGAATAAACACCAGAAGAGTTCTTAAAATACGGTTTCTATAGAAGCCTTTAAGAGAAGATACATCTTCCTGAAGGTTTTCCATATCACTAACCTTTGGTTTACATACAATTGCCTGAACAATAGCTGTACAGAAACCAATTCCTATAAAAGGACAGAGGGAAGTAAATGGAGCTCCAACAAATCCAACGAGAATTGCCAGTGGATGTCCAAAGGCTACTGCTGTAAGAATTGCAGCCGGAATAGCATTCCAGAGGAACCAGGTAGAAAGAATCTGTGTTCCTGCATGAACTCCACCATATACAAAGCCTGCAATAATCAAACCGATAATACAAGCAGGAATTAACACTGCAAGAATTTTACCAAAAATACCAGGCTTTGGAAGAACTTCAAGTTCCGCTACATTTGAAGAAGCCTGTCCGGCTCCGAGTTTTTCAAGATATGCCTGTACTCCAGGTAAGTGACCTGCTCCAAGAACGGCAACAATATTATTACCTTCTGATTCCCAGATTTTTGAAGCAAGATACTGGTCTCTTTCATCTATTAAAACTTTCTTGATAACAGGCATGTAATCAGAAAGTTCATCCATCATAGAGTCCATTTCATTACGCTGCTTAAGCTTTTCAATTTCTTCTGGATCAACTTCTTCTTTGCTGAATGCGCTTGAAATAAGAGTTGCAAGAAGCTTGCATTTTCCCCAGAAACTGTTTTTGCCCCAGGCTCGTTTAAGGGTAATCTGAATAGGGCGGTCTACAAGAGTACAGCGGATATTGTTTTCTTCTGCTGCATTCATTGCCGCAATCATCTCATCACCTGGCTTTACACCGGCATTAAGACCCATTCTGCGCTGATATGAAGAAAGCATGATATTTGCAAGCAGAAGGAATCCCTGCTTCTTTTTAAGAACCTTTACCAGGTCCAGCTGACTGTAACGTGACGGATTTTTAATAGAATCTGCACGTTTTTCATCAAGCTCTACGGCTACGCAGTCTGGCTGTATATTTTTTATAGTTTCAGTTACTTCTTCAACACTTTCTTTAGAAACGTGTGCTGTACCTACAAGTGTTATCTTGCGGCCATTAAAGTCCAGTTGAATCTGAGTCTGGCTCATTGCATCAATCCCCATTCGGCAATCCTGTATTCAAAGAACATAGGAGCCTTCATACTTGTAACTTTAGCGTAATATTCTCTGGAGAGATCTTCCGCCTTGTTCAATTCATAATAAAGTCCCATGTAGAATAGCATTTTACCGCGGTTATTGCTATTAGTTTCTTTTGTGATTTTTTGAATCAGATTTGATTCTGCATTTCTATTGTAAGCATCGTTATAGAATCGTACGAGATCATATTCAGTTGTTTTGTTATCCAGTTTTTTAAGCTGTGCAGTAAGAACCTTTTTTGCTTCGAGAGGTTTATTGAGTTTGTACCAGCAGGCAGCAATCATAAGGCTATAGGCATAACTTGGGCTGTATTCATAAGTTTTAGTAAAGTATTTAATTGCATTTTCGTAATTCTTAGCATGGAATTCGAGAATAGCTGTAGATTCATATGCATAGAAATACTTTGGATTTGTTTCGATTACCTTATGATAGTTCTCGAGAGCTTCGTCAAACTGGCCTAAATCATCATAATTTCCGGCAAGATATGCATAGGCAAGGAAGTATGATGGATCAAGTTCAACGGCCTTTTTCCATGCATTTGCTGCATCCTTAAATTTTCCCTGATAACGGAGATATGTACCGTAGTCCATCCAGTAATCGTAGTTGTTAGGATCATATTTAAGAGCCTGCTGTACGAACTTTGTAGCACGAAGATAGTTTTCATTATCATAAGCAAGTTTTCCCATGTAGGCGAGGGCAGCTGCATTTTCAGGATCCTTGTCGAGGATTTTCTGGAAGTTGTCATTAGCTGATTTCAAATCATCTGTGTAGTAAGACATCTGAGCGTAGCCGAAAAGTGCGTCTGTATTCTCAGGATCTCCACGAAGTGCTTTTTTATATGAATCACGGGCCATTTTATACTTTTTGTTTACAGCATATTCCTCTGCTTTCTGAATATTTACAGAAGGATTGTATGGATCTGCTGCAAGAATACGGTCTGTTGATTCTTTGTATGCCTTTTTATCACCTTTTGCCCTGTTACACATAGCAATCAGTTCAAGTGCATCCATGTTTTCAGGTTCAACTGCAAGAATTTCTTCTGCTATTGCAATTGCGTTTTCATACTGGCTGTCTGAAAAATAAAGAGCACCAAGAAGATTTTTTAGTTCAAGATCGTTCTTCAAAGAAGAAGGAATCTCATCAAAATGAGCTATTGCGCCTTTAGTATCTCCTTTTGCAAGCAGTGCTTTAAGCTGCTTTACGAACTTTACGTTTGGAGGATCTTCCGGTTCCTTCTTTTTAGTTTCTTTTTTAGGTTCTGGAGTAGAAACTTCTGTTTTTGGAGTGGTGTCATCTGCAGGTTTTGAAGCACAACCTGTGATGAAGATAGTAGAGCTTAAAAGGGCTCCCGCAGCAAGAATCAGTACAATCTTAGAATTATTTTTCTTGATCATTCTTTTTACTTTCCTTTGTATATAGTTGAAATTAACCGAATCATTGGCTAAACTATTAATACAATGAGCATTCGGATATTAAAAAAAGCATTAGGACTGCTTATTGTCGATATCGTTATTATCATCGGCATTTTTGTCCTGCAATTTAGAACAGATTCCAATATTATTAAAAAAATCGGAAACCTGCAGATTACCCTTGAAGCTATTGATGAGCAGTCAGGTGTAATAGCCTATAAAAATAAGGCCAGACTTTCCTATAACGGTATCAATTTCTTTTTTGATGACCAGAATCCTGCTGTTATCACAAAGAAAGGCGTTGAATCTGCCGTTCAATTGCGAGATGTTCAACAGGAAGAACCACTCTCTATTACTTTAAACTTCACAGAAGGCGTAAAAGTTACGTTTGAACTGGCTTCTGAGGATCCAGCATCTTCTCTTGCTATTATTACTGATTTGCCGGATTCAGTTTCTGATTTTTCTATGCCTTACAATTATTCATCGAATATGAGCATAGTAAAGGCAGAAAAAGACAGCCTTGTTCTTAGCGGAAAACGTAATGCGTGGGAACTTGCAGGTCATGCTGTAAATACCGGACACTTTGATTTTACCTCTCGTAATTCTGTTGCAACTTATTCTATTTATGATGCTAATCAGAAATTTACATTTGATGATATTATTGATAATCCTATTGCAAGTCTTTCTGAATATGCAAAGACAGTTTCGCAGTTTAAGCGGGATCTTATCAATGCCTTTGAAACAAATAACGTTGAATCAAATATCACAGAACAGGTAGCAGTTTCTTATGTTGCAGCACAGGCTGAATCAAGAAAATACACAAATGCTATTGAAAATGTTCCTGAAAGTATAAAGAAGAGCAAGCAGAGAACTTATCTTTCTGCACCATATTTCAATACTCTTGAAGATATGAATAATAACCTTGAAAAGGTTATGAAAGAATATGAACGTCGAATTGCTGAAAGTGCCGACAGAGGAACTTTTGACTTATTTACTGTTCATAAGATTTCTGATTTCATTTATCTGAATCCAAATCAGACTGTTGTAAAGAAACTGCTTACAAATGCAGCTGGTGCTGATCCATATAACCTTTCAATTGCACAGATTTCTGGAATTATTCAGGTTTATGTAGATCTTATGAGTCTTTCACCGGATTATGCTTCAATTCTTGAGCCTATTCTTGATCCTTCAATTGAAAAAATTACAGAGGCATGTAAGTTTGAGGGTAATATACTGACTATTTCTGAAAATGATACCTTCCTTTCTGTAAATCAGGCTGTTGAAATCGGTATTGCACTTTTGCGCTATGGTAGACTTACTGAGTCTGAAACTCTTGAAAAGGCTGGTTATGCAATTGTTAATTCTTACCTTTCAGAGAGTTCTTCATTCGATTTGCGTACTCTCAGTAATCTTTATCCGATTGTTGCATATAATAATACCTTCTATCCTCATTTTGAGAAGATTTATGATACAAATGGAAAGATTATCTGGGCATGGACTTGTGCTAAGACAATCAGACTGGAACATGGTGTAGATCAGGATATTCTTACTATAGACTTCCCAGAGGGTGATACTCACTACATTATTATGAAGGGTATTCCTCAGTTCTACAGTATTTATATTTATGATATGGCATTCAGAACTGACCCTAGATTCGAAACTTATAATTCTTCCGGTTATGTATATAAGAAGCCTTCTGAAACTCTGCTCTTGAAATCACGTCATAAGACAGAATTTGAAAAGGTTCGTCTTGGATATCGTGCTCCAAAACCTGCTCCTGCAGTTGTAGTTGAAACTAAACCTGCTGTAGTAGAAAATACAGAAGAAACTGAAAATACAGCAGAAGCACCTGCTGAAACTGAAGAAGAAAGCAACGAATAAGAATATTAGATTTCTTCAATATAATCCTTAGAGTTCGAACGCTTAAGAACTATAAGGGTTATATCGTCTTTATATTTTTCATGTCCTATAAAATCAAAGAATTTGTCCATTATGCGGTTCATAATCATAATGGCACTTTCATGGTGATAATCCTGAAGAGTTTTGATGATTCTTTCTTTTGTGAAGTCCTTTCCACTGCTGTTAGTGCAGTCTGTAAGTCCATCTGTATAGCAGATAATGATATCATCTGGTGATGCACGGAAACTTATAGGAGGGAAGGAAACATCCAGACCTTCAACACCAAGAATACCGTATTGCTTTTCATTTTCCGGCTTTAATTCGATAACTTTATTTTCCGCAGCGCTGTACAAGAGTGGATATGGATGTCCAGCGTTTGCAAATTCTACACTACAGACATCTTTTTTATTAAATTCACTGAAGCGGAAAAGAAGACCTGTTATATAGTTTTCAACATCAACTTTTTCTTTTATATATGATTTATTGATATCCTTAAGAACGTTTGAAATTGATTCTTCCTGATTTTTTCCAGTAATAAAATGCTGGCTTATAATGCTTTTAGCAAGAATTGTCATGAGGCCAGCTGGAATACCATGACCGGATACATCAAAAATTCCCATTCCGTCAAGAATGCCGTCTGAGAAGTAATAATCATAAAGGTCGCCGGAAACATTATTATCAACAGCATTATAGGAAATCGCTAAATCCCAGCCGCGGAAAACCCTGTTTTTAGAAGGCAGGAAGTTCTTCTGAACATGGGCAACTGTTTCAAGCCCCTTTGAAAGTACATAGTTTGCTTCTGAAAGTTCTTTTGTTCTTATAGCTACAACATCTTCAAGATGATTTGTAAAGTCAGCGAGTTTAATATTAAGTTCGGTGTTATGCATATACATAGCGCCAAAACGAAGCAGAAGTGAACCAAGGAAGATGAAAAGAGTAATCTGCCAGCCATAAATCGTAAAGAAAGGCAGGTTAGGACTAAGATTTCCAAATTTTAGTACTGAATCAATGATTACGCCTGCAATAACAGGAGAAAAGCCTATGAATAAGAAAATGGCATCTTTTCTGTTTTCTTTATCAATAAGGGCTTTGATAAGCCGTGGGATACTGAAGGCAAATTGTATTGATGCAAAAAAATATAAGATAGGCATAAAATTATTAAGACTTTTTGTTGAAGTACGGGTAAAACCCCAGATTAAGGGAATAATATATATAATAAGTCTTGCAATGATAATAGCAGGAGGATTTTTTTCCTTTAAGTATGCAATGATAAATGAATTTGCAAAATATATTGTTGTAGCAGAACCTCCATAAAGGAAAAGGCGAATTACCCATGTATAAGAAAGCCATGTCGGTTTTGCCCATAAAATCTCTGAAAGGAAGAAAGGAAGGAGGAATAGAATGGTATTTAGATTTAATAGTGCGAAGAACAGATATACATTACGATTTTCATAATTTTTCATTACTACATAAAGGAAAATATAGATAAAGAAGATTACGAGCATGATTGCGGCAAAAGAAAGAATAATCTTTGCATTAAAGAAATTAATTCTTTCGCTTGCAGTATAAATATCCGGACGCTCTCCAAGATACATTTTTGTTGCAACACTTCCGAAGGCATCTGGCCATACTTTTATGAGAACTGTATTTATTCCAACCTGATCAAGATTTGATTTAGAGAACATAAAGTACTGGCCGGTAAAGCCTGCACTGTTTGCAGCCGGAGGAAATTCTCCGTATTGTCTTATGCTTATATTATTTAAGAAAAGAAGATCTGCACCACGAATATAGCCGATGTAAAGTCCAAGATCACGGTATCTAAGGTCTTCCGGAAGAACAAATTGTATTTTCAGCCAGATATAATTATCTTTATTTTCAAGAACCTTGATAAGGTTGCTCATATTTTTTTTGCTGAGAGGTTTAAAATCAAAGGTGAGTGGTAATACATCTCCAAGTTCATATTCTGGAGGTGTTTCAAGATATGATACAAAATTGGAAACGTCGTATCGTGCAGTTTTGTTATTACTGCTGCAGGCAGAGAAGGTGAATACTGTTATCAGAATGATAAAAACTGCTAAAACAGACCGTTTCATCTAAAATAACAGTATAAACCATAATAGCAAAAAAAGCGAATTTAATTAGAAGCGCTCTGCTTTTTTACCGTTCTTCTTGTAGAGTGCAGCTCCACCATTTTTGCGTGATGAAGAACGTTCTGTCTGTGCATGAACGTTTGGCTTATTTCCCTTTGCATTAAGACGGCCACGAGGTGCCTTATCTGATTTTGCAGAGTCTCGTTTACCACGAGAAGGGCGTTCACTGCGAGACGGAGCAAAATCTGCTTTGTCATTATGAGGTCTGCGAGGTCCTCTTCCGCCGTCTTTTTCATCAAAGTGCATATGCGGAAGCTTTCGGTTAGATTTTGACATCTCAATAGCTTTGCGTGCAGAAGCAACAGGAAGACTTACAAGAGAGAACTTCTGAGCAACATCGATGTCGTCTACGAGGCGGCCTGGAATATGAAGCAGTTCGCTGAAGTAGTCTGCAATTTCTTTAGCACGGTATCCGTCTTTTTTACCAAGAGAAATGAAAATACGTTTCTGATCACCGCGTGGTGCAGAAGAAAGTGTATTGATTTTTCCGTAGTGCTTTGGAGAAAGCTGATCGCCGTATACAGTTGAGAGAACTCCGGCAAGTACCTGCTGTGCATCCTGTCCTTCGCAAAGAGCTGCAGCGAGGTCTGTGAAAAGTGGAGTGAGGAGTTCAGATTTTACGGTGGATACGGTGGTTGTGCTTGTCGAAACTACCGCAGATGTCGCATCGTTGTTGAGTTCTTCGGATGTTTCGATACACTCGCTTTGCGAGCTCTCAACAATCGTATTGAATACTTTTTCCTTCAACTCTTTGATAACGCGTTCGTTCTTTACGTTCAAAACTTCGTTTACACTTGGAATTTTTCCTTCGATAAACTCGCTCTTTGTGGCCTTCTTAATATTCTTTGAAAGGAAGCCGAGCTTACGACGTTCTTCCGGACGAACGAATGTAACTGCAATACCTTCTGTTCCGGCGCGGCCTGTACGACCAATGCGGTGAACGTAAGTTGCTGTATCAAAAGGAAGAGAGTAGTTTACAACGTGAGAAACTCCCTTAATATCGATACCGCGGGCAGCTACGTCTGTTGCAACGAGGATGCGTGTCTTTTTCATGCGGAATCGTTCAAGAACTTTTTCACGCTGGTTCTGCATGATATCGCCGTGAAGGGCAGCCGCTTCGTAACCGCGGAGGTCGAGTTCGCGTGTAACACGGTCTGCATCTGATTTTGTCATTGTAAATACAAGACCATAGAAATCCGGTGAAATGTCGATGAGGCGAACAAGAGCTTCAATCTTTTCGCTTTCCTTTACAACCCAGTATTTCTGGTCGATGAGGAGTGCTTCGTCAATTACATTTTCCTCTTCGATAATGTCATACTCGCCCATAAAATCGCCGGCAATCTTGAGGATTGGGGCAGGCATAGTTGCACTGAAAAGAAGGATACGGCAGTCTGGATTAGCGTGACGGAAAATTTCTTCGATGTCGTCAATAAAGCCCATATCCAGCATTTCATCACCTTCATCAAGAATGAAGTATTTGATTTTGCTGAGGTCGAGAGTTTTGCGGTCGATGTGATCTTTAATACGTCCCGGTGTTCCAACAACAACTTCGCAGCCACGCTTGAGGTCTTTAATCTGAGCAGCGTAAGAAGCACCACCATAAAGTACAGTAGTTCGTGGATAGTCTGAAGTAGAAAAAGACTGCATCTCAGTGCAGGTCTGCATTGCAAGTTCACGGGTTGGTTCAAGAATCAAAGCTTCAACATGGTCAGACTTACCGCGTACGTTCTGAATAATAGGTAATCCAAAAGCGGCAGTTTTTCCGGTACCTGTTCTGGCACGAGCAATGAGGTTAGTATCTCCTGTAAGAAGGCGCGGAATAGCGAGCACCTGAATTGGAGAAGGTGTAACAAAGCCTTTTTTCTCAACGGCTTTCAATGTGTATTCATCAAGTCCTAAATCTTCAAAAGTTACAGTGTCTGGAGTTTCGTTTTCGATTTTTTCGTCAGTGAATGTCGAGTCTGCAGTCTGATCTGCAGTGTTTTCAATAAAATCTGTCATATAAGTTCAGATAATATACAAGAAATTGCAAAGTTAAGCAACAAATGTCAAAGTTTGCAATAGTCATAAGAGCTTCTTCATTCTAAAATAATCATCGTCAAAATTGGCTTCCGGTCGCGTATTTGCAAGACAAAAACGCGCAATATTGCGCTAGACGTTGTTTGTGGTATAGAAACTATTATACTGCCGCTCTCGCGGCAGCCACAAACAAAGTCTTTTTGCCCTGCAAATCCGCTTCCTCGCGCCAAATTTTCCTTAATTCTTTAAAATATCGGAGTACTTTTGGTTTTTTCAAGATTTCTGTGATTTATTGATCTCACTGTAAATTTCATATTGATTGAATTTTTCATTTTTTTGATGTATAATATAGAGAATATGGCACAAAAATTTAAAATTAACCAGAAAGTGGTTTACCCAAGTCAGGGTGTTGGAATTGTAAAGGAAGTTTTTGAGAAGTCTTTTAAAGATAATACTGTCCTTTACTATAAGATTTATATTGAAGCCTCTGATATGGTTGTTATGGTTCCTGTTGAGAATGCAGAGAATCTTGGTATTAGACAGATAGTTTCTGCCAAAGAAGCGCAGGAAGCTTTGAATCTGCTTTCAGATGATTTTGAACCAATCACTTCAGACTGGAAACTCCGCTATCAGATGAACCTTGACCTTCTTAAGAAGGGTACTGTAAAAGATATCGCTACAATTGTTCGCTGCCTTTACAACAGAAGTAAGGTAAAGGAACTTCCAATCCTTGAGCGCAAACTTTATGATTCAGCAAAGAAACTTCTTGAAGATGAAATTGCTTATGCACTTGGAAAATCTTCAAAGGATATTGAAGCCGAGATTCATACAAAGCTCGAGCCACCTGGAGCAACTCCAAAAATCAAACATACAATGATTCTTGATGATGATGAAGATGATGATTTGATGGATGATATTTCGGAAGGAAATAACAGACGCAGCTCAGATGATTCTGATGATGAAGATGATTCAGCTGACGATATGGGTGCGGATGACGATTTTGACGACGAAGACGATTCATTCTAAAATTGCAATTATCATTACTGCGGCCGGTTCTTCTACAAGAATTGGCGGCGGTATAAAAAAAGAATATCTTCCTTATAAAAACGGCACAGTCCTCTCGGTCTGTGCTGAAACTTTTTTAAATGCCTGTGAAGGGCTTGAAATTACAGACTTTATAGTAACCTGTCCTGCTGGCGGAATTGATAAGTGTATCGAAGCCCTCGGTAAAATTGCTCCTGAAGTCAGAATTACTGAGGGTGCTGAAACCCGGCAGAAATCTGTTTACCACGGATTACTCGCTGTAACGGGCCAGCCTGATATTGTTTTGATTCATGACGGGGCAAGGCCTTTTGTGAGCCGGGAAGTTATTATGGAAGCACTGGAAGCTGCTGTAAAATACGGAGCTTCTGTTCCAGGCATTACTCCAACTGATACTCAAAAAGAAATAGACAGTGAAGGTTTTATAACCCGTCATCTGGTGCGCAGCAACCTTACTGCAGTGCAGACGCCTCAATGCTTTGAGTTTAATAAACTTCTCGAGGCTCACGGCCGCGCAGCAGCAGATGGTAAAGAATACACCGACGACACAGAAATCTGGGGTGTATATTGCGGCCGTGTCCGTGTAACTCCAGGCGACGTAAATAATATAAAAATCACATATCCGTCAGATTTGGAAATCCTGAATCGAGTTCAGGATGACAGCGACTTACAAAATGACCAGGAGGTGCCGGATGATTCGAGTTGGGCTTGGTTATGATTTACATCGCCTCGTTGAGGGCAGACGTCTGATTCTTGGCGGCGTTGTTTTTGATTTTGAAAAAGGGGAGGACGGCCATTCTGACGGCGACGTTCTTCTTCATGCAATAACTGATGCACTTCTTGGTGCTGCCGGTCTTGGAGATATCGGTTCGTATTTTCCACCTGAGGATGCTAAGTGGAAGGATGCAGATTCTGCAGAATTGCTGAGAGCAGTGTGGAAAGATGTCCGCAATGCAGACTGGAAACTTGGAAACCTTGACTGCGTTATAAAACTTGAAAAACCAAAGTTCCTGCCTCATCGTCAGGAAGTAATAGAAAGTATTGCTGCCATCCTTGAAGTTGAAGCTTCTCAGGTCTTTGTTAAAGCAAAAACCGGCGAGAAACTCCCGCCGGTTGGTACATCAGATGCCATAGAGGCACAGGCAGTTTGCTTGCTTGAACGATAGGCGTATGGGCGGCTTGCATAGTCTCGCCGCTTGAGGCGTTTTCTGGTTGAGCCTAAAACGACCCGCTGTCGCAGCTCGTTTTTTAACGGCTCTTCTATTATAGCCTACTCCGGTAACTGAAGAATCAAATCAACTTCGTTTTCTGTAAGCTTTACATTTTCTGCAATTTCTGCAATTGTCCAGCCCTTACGCTTAAGGGTTCTTACAGTCTCGTTAATCTGAGGATTTATTGTATTTCCCTTTGCTCTTGGCTTTTTAGCAAGTTCCTGCTGAGTCATCTTCTGTAAGATGTTGAACTTGTTATCAACATCGCGGTTGATGCCTTCAAGATCGAGCTGTGTCTTCTGAATACCTTTCTGAACAGAATTGAGTGCTTCAATACGCTTTTCTGTATCAGTGATAATACCATCAAGATCTTCAAGTTTTCCGATAGCTGTAGTAAGTTTAGGTCCACTCTGGAGAATCTTATCAACGTTTGCCTGAACCTCTTTGATTTCCTGTGGCAATGAAACAGCCTGACGGTTACAGTTTGTAAGTCTCTGTTCGAGTTCCTTAAGTTTTTCAAACTGATTATCAACATCAGTCATAATGCGTGTTACAACTTCATCTTTTTTGTCCAGACGTTCATATTGTTCAGAAACGTACTGAAGACGGTCGTTGTAATTACGTACTGTAACTTCCATAGATTGCAGGTCATCAGAAGTTGTGTTCAAAGACTGAATACGATCATCAATTGTGTTTGAAAGAGCGAGCATCTTATTGAACTGCTGCTCAAGACCAATAACGCGGTTTTTCTGTGCTTCCATTCCTGCAAGCTGGCGGTTAATTTCTTCGTTTATCTTAAGGATAGAAGTATACTGAACATTCATCTTATCAGCTGAATCTGCATAGCCCTTAAGTTTTGTGAATGAATTGTTAAGCTCTGCAACATTTGCTTCGAGCTGACGGCGCATCTTGTCTGCAGTTTCATAGTTCTGAATGTTAGATTTAACGTCCTGCAATTCCTTTTCAATGTCGCCGAGACGGGTCTGAATAAGGTTTGCGTTGTCCTGCATCTTAAGAGTGAAGGCAGATTGATTTGCAGCATTTCTGTCTTCTGCTTCCTTGATGTCTTTCTTGAATGCTTCTGTTCTTTCTTTTGCAGCTGCTTCCTGTTCTTCGAGACGAGACTTAGTATCTTCAAGCATTTTCTTGTACATACTGCCCATCTGATTTAAAATTGATTTTGACTTTTCTTCGTATTCTTTAATAGAAGTACCGGTCTTGTTTTCAAGATCAGCAATCTTGTCGTTGAGTTCATTATGCTGATTCTGAACTGCAACTGCGTAATCATTCATATTCTGGAGAAGCTTCTGTGCTTCTTCGTTAATCTTATCATCAGACTGTGCCTTGAACTTTTCAAGGTCAGTATTGAAGATTGCGGCTGAATCCTCGAACTGAGTTTTAAGCTGCTGCTTCCAGGTATTGAATTCTGCAAGAGCGGCATCGATTGAAGAGGAACCTGTTTCCTGTCTTGTCTTAAGAGATTCTTCAAACAGCTTAAGGTCTCCAAGCAATTCTTCCTGAAGCTTTGAAAGGGTAGTCTGTACAAGTTCTTTATTGTTTTCAATTTCTTTCTTAAGAACTTCTTCAGATGTTTTTGTAAGAGTGTTGAGGGAATTATCTGTATCACTCTTATAGCGGTTAACAAAGTCCTGAATGTCTTTAATTGAATCTTCCATTTCCTGCTTTGTGCGTTCAATGGATGCTGCAACCTTTGTGTACTGATCAGAAGCTCTTGTCTGAAGTCCTTCAATTCCTGTCTTGAACTCATCAAGATATTTAGTCTCAAGCTTTTTACGGTTGTCTTCGTATGTGTTGGAGATTTTTGTGAGCTTTGTATCAAGGTCGCTCTTCCATTCAGAAAGATCAGAATCAATCTGATTGCTCTTTGTTGAAAGAATCTGATTAAACTCTGATTCAAATTCCTGAATCTTAGCACTCATGCTGCCGGTTGCAGTTTCTTTGAGGCTGTCGAGTGAGCGGTTGATTTCTGTAATCTTAGATTCAATTTCGGCTGAATCTTCTTTGATTGTATTACTGAATTCTTCATGCTTCTGCTTCTGGCTTGTAGTAAAGGTATCGAAGTCTCTGAGAATTCTGTTCTGAACTTCAGCCATTGCAGCCTTAAGGCTCTTTTCGAGTGTATCGATATCGCTTTCTGAAACCTGAATCTGTGACAGTTTGTATTCAATATCTTTCTTATAGGCATTGAGCTGACTGTCAACATTTTCAAGAATATTGAGGTGTTTAACTTCGCTTTCTGAAACTGCCTTGCGAACAGAATCGGTAATGATTTTTGTAAGGCTTTCGAGACGAGCGTTTGTTTCGTTCTGGAAGTTGTCGAGACGGGTTGTAGTATCTCCCTTAAAGCCTTCAATCTGGCGGTCTGCTTCGTTCTGGAAGTTTTCAAGTTTTGCAGTTGTATCCTTTTTGAATTCTGCAATCTGAGTTTCTGCTTCATTCTGGAAACTTCCGATTTTTGAAGCAGCATCTTTCTTAAAGTCTTCAATCTGGTTATCAGCTTCGTTCTGGAAAACTTCAATCTTTGTATTTGTTTCTTTTCTGAAATTATCAAACTTAGAATTGCTTTCTGCCTTGATAGTTTCATACTTCTGTGCAGAATCACTCTGAAGTGCTTTAAGTGCCTGCTCTGTTTTAGCCTGGAACTCTTTGATTTTTGTTCCTGTCTCAGAAAGAATTGCAGTAATCTGATTATCTGCCGAGGTCTGAATACGATCAATCTTTTCTTCAGTTTCTTTCTGGATTTCTTCAATATGATTTTCAGATGAGTTCTGGAACTGTTCAAGTTTGTCAGACGTTTCTCTCTGAATGGCTGTAATCTGAGAATCAGATGCATCCTGAAGCTGTTCAATCTTTGAAGTTGTTTCTTGTTGAATTGCGTTAATCTGAGCTTCTGTTGCAGACTGAAGTCTTTCGAGTTTCTGGAGAGTTTCGTTCTGAACGTTGTCGAGGCTCATATTCATCTGAGCAATCTTTTCTTCGAGTTCTGGTTTAAGAGCTGCAGCCTTGCGTTCTGCTTCATCACACTGAGTCTTGATTGCCTGTACAGAAGATTCTGCATTCTGAACGGAAGTTGTAGCTTCTGAAGCAACCTGTTTGAGGGTTTCAGTAAGTTTTTCCTGCATGTCAGAAATTTCTGTCTGGAGAGAAGCTGAACGTTCGTTGCACTGACGAAGACTGATTTCGAGCTGACTGCGGAGGTTTTCAATTCTTGCCTTGTAATCATCTTCTGTATTAGAAAGCTCTTCGATACGGTTTCCAAATACATTCTGAAGGCCGTCAATCTGCTGTGAGTATTCATCCTGAAGAGACTCAAAGCGACCGATGTATTCTTCCTTGATTTTTGTATATTCTGAATTGTAGATTTCGTTCAGGCTCTGAATCTGTTCATCCTGAGAATCCTTGAGTTCTGCAAGCTTTCTGTCGTTTACGCTCTGTGATTCATTTATTGCTGCAGCAAAATCCTGAACAAGGCGTTCATGCTCTTCTGCAAACTTTTTATGTTCTTCTACAAAGAGCTGGTTGAAGTCATTTACCTTCTTATTATTTGTAGCGGTTGCATTCTCAAAAGCAGAAGTATAGGCTTCCTGGAATTTCTGGAAGTCACTGTTGAACTTTTCAGAAAGGGCAGAGTAGTTACCTTCATTTTTCTTCTGAATGCTTTCCATCTGCTTTGTGTATTCTGCTTCAAGCTTATTGCTGTCTTCATTAAAGCGGGCAAGTGTTTTTGCAATAATTCCGTCGTTACGTCCGCCGATAGATTCAAGCTGCTGATTGTATTTTGTCTGAAGTGCATCCACTTTACCGGCAAAGGCTTCTGAAAGCTGTCCGAGTTTTTCGTTGAACTTTTCGTTAATCTTTATGAGATTTGTTTTTGCATCTGTAAGGAGCTTGTTTTCAGATTCTTTGTAAGAAGCAGTTGCAGCGGCTGTCTTATCTTCAAACATTTTGATAAGTTCTTTTTCTTTTGCTTCAAGTTCAGAATGAATGATTCCTGTTCTGTTTGTAATGTCATTTCTGATTGCGAGAGTCTGCTTTTCGAGTTCACTCTGAAGGGCTGCTGTCTGATCACCGAGTTCTTTAAGATATTTATCTGTTCTCTGCTGAGCCTGCTCGCTGAGGTGAACAAAGGCTGTGTTTTCAAGTTTTTCTGCACTTGCTGCAGCATCATTATAAGCTTCCTGAATACTCTGTCTGATTTCACTGAGAGCTTTTTCTGCATCTCCCTGAGATGCTTTAATATCTGCTGTAAGTTTTGCAGCACGGGTTTCGTAGTTCTCAATGAGGGTAGTGCCAACAGCCTTAAGCTGTTCTGCATTCTTTGCTGAGAATTCCTTTGAGATTTCTGGAATTTTCTTTTCGATTGCGACAATCTGCTGCTGCTGTTTTGAGAGCTTTCCATCAAGAGAAGTAATTACACCGCTTTCCTTATGAAGACGTTCAAGATTTTCTTCAACCTGAGCTGTCATATCATTGAGCTCGTTGAGAATTTTTGAATATGCATCAATCTGAGATTTAATGTTTTTTACTGCATTGATGCTCTGATCAAAGGTCTGCATCTTAGCATTAAAATCTTCATTCTGCTGCTTTAAAAGTTTTACTGCGGCATTTGCCTGTGTCTGCTGTGCGTTGAAGTCTGAAATAATCGTATTGAATCTGGTCTGAATTTTTCCAAAAGCTTCGTTGAGTTCATTAGTTTTCTTGTTTGCAAATTTATTGATTCGTTCCAGAGGGTCGTCTTTCTTACTCAGCATACGGAAGTACAAAGACACTCCCATTGAAATGACTGTAGAAAAGAGAATTGCGATTACGATTTCCATTTTTTATCCCCACCCAATTTTTTATTGTTATTCTGAACCAAAGAACCAGTCTGATAACTGGTTATAATGCCAGAAAGTTAAATCAGCTATTTTTGATTTTTTACCAATCCATCCGCAATGCGGAAGAATCAGCCAGGCTGTTTTCATGCCTGCGTTGTGCGCTCCAAGAATGTCGTATTTGTGATGATTTCCCACATAAAGAATTTGTTCCGGCGGCAGGTTGAATTCCTTTGCCAGTCGGAGAAATGGAGTAGGATCCGGTTTAAGAGCTCCCGCCTCTTCTGAACCAAGAACTACATCACATAAATCACGGACTCCCCAGATATCACCCTTCTGTTCAGGAGGGAAATCAGAGAGAAGTCCAAGTTTATATCCATTATCTTTGAGTTTATGAATGAATTCCAAAGCCCCTTTGCAAGGCTTCAGGTTTACAAAGTATTTTTCCAGTCCTTTGTAAATAATCTTTTCAAGTCTTTGTTCTGCTTCTTCCGGCGAACACTTGAGCTTTTTTGCCATGTGCGAAGCCTGGAGTTTTACAAATTCTGGAGTTGGCTCAGTTCTATGCATAATGTTGCGAACGAGACCATATTTCAAGAAGAAGAAAGAATGAAACAGAAAATAAGGAGCAATACGAAGATTGAACTTCCATGCCCTGTAGAGAGTACCATCGATGTCAAATGCAACAGCCTTAATCTGTTTTAAATCAACATTATTCACCTTTCCATTATAACATAATATAGAAAAAACGTATATATAATTGTGCAAGGGAGATATTTTAAGTATAATCGACTTCTATATATAGGGAAGAAGAAATGCCTGGTTTTTATGATTATTATGATGTGGCTGTTGTAGGAGCCGGTCACGCGGGAATTGAAGCAGGACTTGCCTGCGCACGAATGGGATTGAAAACTGTACTTATTACCCAGACTCCAGATGCAATTGCCAGAATGAGTTGTAACCCTTCTATTGGTGGAATCGCAAAGGGAAATATTGTTCGTGAAATTGACGCACTCGGCGGCCAGATGGCTAAGCTGATTGATAAATCTATGATTCAGTTCCGCATGCTTAATAAGAGCCGTGGCCCTGCTGTTCAGGCACCTCGCTCTCAGGCTGATAAGATTACTTATTCTCAGCTTGCACGTAAAACCTGTGAAACAACTGAAAATCTTTATACATTGATGGATACTGTAATTGATATCCTGACTACTGCATCTACAACACCTCTTCCTCCGAACAGCGATAGTGCTGCGGAGAAGGGAACTATCCCTGGCGAGTTCCGTGGAGACGGACGCACAGAAGCTGCAAAGAGCGGAATGCGTCAGAAGGTAACCGGCATTGTCACTGAACGCGGCAGAATTATTCCTGTTCGCTCTGTTGTTCTTACAACCGGAACCTTCCTTGGCGGACGTATTTTTATTGGTGAATATGATGCTCCTTGCGGACGTGTAGGGGAGCCTGCAGCATACGGTCTTACAGAAAGCTTGCATCGTCTTGGTTTTACAACCGGTCGTCTTAAGACAGGAACACCACCGCGCATCCTTCGCAAAACTGTAGATTTTTCTAAACTCGACGAACAGCCGGGTGACACAGAAGTAATTCCTTTCAGTTTTGAGACAGAGCGTGTAGAACGTCCTCTTGTAAACTGCCATATCGTATATACAAACGAAGAAACTCATAAAATAATCCGCGACAACATTGGCCGCTCGCCGCTTTATTCTGGTAAAATCAGTGGTATTGGTCCTCGCTACTGTCCTTCTATTGAAGATAAGGTTATGCGCTTTGCAGACCGCGACCGCCATCAGATTTTCGTAGAGCCGGAAGGTCTTGAAACAGATGAGATTTATTTGAATGGACTTTCTTCGAGCCTTCCTGAATGTGTACAGGATGCTTTTATGCGTACAATGCACGGTTTTGAAAATGCCGTACAGAGCCGTCCGGGGTATGCCGTAGAATATGATTTTGTTGAGCCAACTCAGTTGTACCCTTCGCTTGAAACAAAGCGTGTCGCAGGCCTTTTTAATGCCGGACAGATTAACGGAACCTCTGGTTATGAGGAAGCAGCCGGTCAGGGACTTATTGCCGGAATGAATGCAGGTCTTTATGCGCGTGAGCACATTAAGCTTTGCGGACCTCTTGCAGAAATCCCTCATACACTCAATGGTGTTGCTTCAAGTACAGAGCCAGGTGCTTTCCGCCCTAAGGCAGATATGACAAACGAAGAAAAAGCAAAGTTTGCCGAAATCTCAGAACGCGAAACTCACGAACTCAACGACTATGAGCGTGGCGTTCAGAAAAATGCCGGCTTTGATGCCTTTGACAAGATTCCAGACTTTGAGCCGGTAATTCTTGGTCGCGACGAGGCTTACATCGGTGTTCTTATTGATGACCTTGTAACTCTCGGAACAAAAGAGCCTTACCGTATGTTTACTGCCCGCGCAGAATACCGCTTAAAGCTCCGTCACGATACAGCAGACCGCCGCCTTGCAAAATACGCTTTCCGCTGTGGACTTAAGACTCAGGCTCAGTTTGATGCTGTAAACGAAAAATATGCGCGTCTTTCAGAAATTGAAGCACTGCTTCTTAAAAAGCCTGATATGGAAAACCCCGGCTACCCTGAAGCAGACTGGGAAATGGCAAAAATTGACGCAAAATATAAGTATTATATAGAAAAGCAGGATAAGCGCGTGGAAAAACTTCACAAAATGGAGAATGCCCGCATTCCTGCAGACTTTGATTACGGCAGTATTCCGTCGCTTTCGGCAGAAAGCCGCAATAAACTCGAAGCAATCCGTCCGGTAACTCTGGGACAGGCAAACCGTATCAGCGGAATCAGAAACAGTGACATTATGCTGTTAATGGTTTACCTGAAACGCTAGGGTGTTATATCTCGTTGATTGTTGAACTGTAGTAGGCTTCCAGTTGTGGGCGGCAGTCTATAAAGATTGACCCCATAACTGGGTCAAAGTGTTTTCCTAAATCATTTCTGATAATTTCAAAAGCTTTATCAAAAGACTTTGCTTCCTTGTAGCAGCGTTTACTTACAAGTGCATCAAAAACATCTGCAAGCGCCATTATACGTGCTTCAAGAGGAATTGCTTCTCCGCTAAGCTTTTCCGGATACCCAGTTCCATCCCATTTTTCATGATGATAATGAGCAACGTTTACAGCAATCTTCCGGAAATCTTCGTTATCAATTCCTGTAAGAACCTTTTCTACGATTACCGCACCTTTTGCAGGATGTTCCTTCATCTTTTCATATTCCTCTGGAGTAAACTTTCCAGGTTTTCGGAGAATGGAATCATCTACGGCAATTTTTCCAAGATCATGCATAGGAGCCGCTTTTACCAGCAGCTTACAGAACTCTGGAGAGATTATTGTAATCTCTTTATGTTTTAAAAGTTCTTCTGCAAAAATCTGAATACAGTCGCTGGTACGCAGAATATGGCCACCCGTAGAGTTATCGCGGCTCTCAACCATAGTCGCAATTCCCCTGATGATGGAATCCTGCATGTCAGTAACCTGTTCGGTTTTTTCTTTAACAAGATGAGAAAGTTCTTTGTTGAAGGAATTGAGTCCTTTTATATAATTCTGCTGTTCTGTGTCATCTCTAAGTTCCAGAAAATATCCCATCTTCATTCTGCTTGTAGAAATTCTGTGAATTGTGCAGATACCGGCTTTATTCCCATATTGAATTCTGAAATCTTCGTTACAATGTTCATTCCACTCCCATTTTGGATCTTTGTAATGAAGATTTTCAATAATGTTTGAATAGGATTTTGGAATATAAGAATCGAGAGAGAGGTCTCCTAATTTCGGAAAAAAGGTGAGAGCAAAAGCATCACAGCCTAAAAAACGTTTTTTATTATCAAAAGCAATATAACCATAGCCTGTACGGTTTTTATATACATTAAGCAGATTCAATTGAAGATCATAAGTATTTGTTTTTGCCGAAAAATACAGGAAGAAAGCTTCCATAATAATATAGGTATATGGCATTAAGTTTATTCTGGTGCCAAGTGAAATCGGAATAATATAAGCCATTGTGCCGAATATCAGCATGCATAAAAGAATCTGCAGGGATTTTTTGGAAACATTTTTCTTTGTAAAAATTGAATGAATAACGGTGAGTATTGCGCTAAGGTTTATTAGTGCAAGAAACCCTATGTATAAAATCATTGCAGGACCCATTTTAAATTTTATTAGTGTTAAGCCATACTGTTTTATAATATATGGGTCACTAAAGAAAAAGCCTGTTTCTTTTGTTGTAGCTAAAAGAATGCTGATTACAGTTGCTGTGATTACAAGCCCAAAGCGAAGAATAAAATAAAAACGTTTATGACACATGTCTATGACAACAACAAGTCCAAATAGAATTGTAAAAATACTTCCGATATATGAAAGAAGATTTCCCGAAAGAGCTCCTTCCAGAGTGTCTGCATGTACAGACATTGCATATCCGAAATTTGATACAAAGGTTGTCAGAAATAGTGTAAGGTAGTTTTTGTTAAGATTATTTGAATTGAATTCGTAGTAGATGTAAAGTGCAACAAGTGAGATGAATAACGCTATTAAATAAATGATTCGTAAATCCATCATAATTTATTATAAACCCTCTTCTTTGTTTTCACTAGTTTTTTTGGAGTATGTCTACACAATGGCTTCCTGCTCCTGTCAGTTCCGGCTGTTCACAGATTGAAAGCTGGAATTGACAGAAGGCTTCAAATTCTTCCGGACTCATTTCGTTGAGTTCGCGGCGCATATAATCTGCAGGTCCATCTGCAGAAATAATTTTGATTCGTTTAAGACCTCCGGCCGCGGCGTTTAGTCTGTTGATATCTTCAAGACGAACGTAGTCATATAGTTCGCTTTCATCACAGATGGTGTGGAAATCTGGACTGAGTCCGCCCTTAGCTGCGACTTCATTCCATTTATGTTCCTTAAAACAGTAGGAAATCACACTGTATTCATTCATTACATAGGCAACAAGAATTATTCCGCCTTTTTTTGTGATTCTCTTTGCTTCATTAAGTGCCTTGAGTTTTTCTTCGTCGCCATGAAGATGATAAAGTGGTCCGAAGAGTAGGGTAACGTCAAAAGTTTCGTCATCCAGAAAGTGAAGGTTACGGGCATCTCCCTGCCAGGTTTTGATGTTTTCATGCTTGGCGCGGAGTACTTCCAGATTATGCTTTACAAGTTCTACGGCAGTCACATCATATCCACGGTGGCAAAGTTCAACTGAATAACGTCCTGTGCCTGCTCCAAGGTCGGCGATTTTTGCAGTACCAGCGTCAAAGTTCTTAAGGGCTTCTTCAATGAAATGCATGGTGGTACGGAATTCTACCTGCCCATGGCGGGTTGTGAGACGGTGTTCTTCGTGGAATTTGTTATAGTATTTTTCTAAATCTGCCATGCTGCGTCGACAGATTTTACTGCTTCTTTCTTCTCGTTGTCGCTCATAAATGACTGACGGAAACTGTTTTTAACGAGTTCCTTAATCTCATCCATTGTAAAGTTCAGGTCGTTGTGACAGATCCAGAACTCATCGAGAAGGGTAGTCTTAAAGAATACAGGGTCATCAGTGTTTATGTTTACGGCAATTCCCTTGTCGTAGAAGGCACGAACCGGATGATCCTTAGCTTTCTGAACAATCTTCTTTGTAAATGTATTTGATGTAATACAGATTTCGATTGGAAGTTGTGATTTTTTGAGTTCTTCCATCAGTTTTTCATCCTGAATGGCAGTAATTCCGTGACCAACGCGTTCTGTATGAAGATAATTGATGGAATCCCAGATACTTTCCGGACCTACGTCTTCACCGGCATGTACTACTGCATGCCAGCCTTCTTTAAGAGCAAGTTCGTAAACTGGAGCAAAGTCTTTTGCAGGGCCTTTTGCTTCTGCTCCACCAAGACCAATTCCAATTATGTCTTCACATGGATACTGCTTTAAGAGTTCATAGTTATGCATTGCGTTATCACAACCAAAAGTACGGCTTACATCCATCAAAAGCTTAATGGTAATACCGGTTTCTTTTTTGATTTCTGTGATTTTTTCGTGGAAAACACGAACCATGTCTTCGTATTTAAATCCAAGTTTTAGGAATGCTGTAGGCGCAAAGAAAACTTCTGTATAAGTAATGCCGTTTTTAACAAGATAGTCCTTAAGTTCATCAAAAACTATACGGAAGTCTTCAACAGAAGAATACAATCCCTGAATTTTAAGGAACGACTGAATGAAGCCGTTCAAATCATTATATGAAAAGAGCTCTTTCTGCTCTTCTTTTGTCATTTCTTTGTCAAATTTATTCTTGTAGAGCTTTTTAATTCCGTTTAATGAAATTACTGCTTCAAGATGAATATGAAGTTCTGCTTTTGGAATAGCTGATAAAAATGTTTTAAACTCTGACTTGTCCAATTTAATCGTCTCCTAACTTTTAACAACAAAGACAATTTTATCACGGTTCTGTGTATATTGCAAATGCTGTATAGTTATACTTAACAATTATCGGACGAAAAGTTACGAATCTTTAGGAATTTCTGGATGCGTGCTTTATCTCTTTCTCTTTATAGAGTACCTGGTCTGCTTTTGAAAGCAGTTCATCAAGTTCACAGTTTTCAGGAGTAAACTCAACATAACCAAGACTGATGGAAAGGGTAATCGGAAGTTCTGCTTTTTCAGAATAAAGCCTGTTCAGCTGATCCAAACGCTGTCTTATTGCAGATATATAGCCTTTTGTAAGTCCGGTTGAAACAATTGCAAATTCATCGCCGCTGAGACGTCCGACTATATCTGATTCGCGGAAAGCTTCAATAAGAATCTTTGCTTCTGTCTGAATTGCTATGTCGCCTACTTTATGACCCCAGGTATCGTTGATTTTTTTGAGGCCATCCATATCTGCAAAGAAAACAATACCACTTTTTCCGTTTTTGGCGGCACGTTTGAGTTCTTTTTCTGCATGGTCAATAAAGCCACGGCGATTAAGAACCTTTGTCAGTTCATCTTCGATAGACTGGATATTAAGTTCGTGATTATTCTTTAAAAGCCGTTCGTTACGGTTAGAAAGCACTTCGTTTATATCCAATGTCTGATTAAATTCATAGGCATGTGCAATGGCGTTTATAATCAGCTTCAGATATATATGATGCATTTCAAATTTTGTGTTTGGAACCTGAATTATCAGATATCCATACTGCTTTTCACCCGCAAAAATAGCATGAAGGATATAAACTCCTGACATCTGTGCAAAATAAGTATCCGGCAAAAGCTTTTTATGAGGATTGATTTCAATTCCTTTATCATCATAAGGAATAATCTGCTTGTTATTATCAATATAACTGCGTAAATATGCCTTATCTGGAATAACAATGGTCTCTTCTTTCTTAAAACTTACTGGTTTTTCATAAAGAACAACTGCCATTGAGCTGAAATTAAGCTGCACTGTAATTTGTGAAAGGGTTCCGAAAAGTTCTTTTAAGGTATGAGTGGTATGGAAGGTATCAATCAGTGTGTAGATTGCTACTGTATCAGAAAAGTGTTGTGTATATTTTTCCAGAGTTTCTGAATTTAAGCGCTGATTCTGAATGTTTTTTCCTTCCTGATTTTTACTTGCAAAGGTTGTATTACTCTGTGTAATACAGCCGCAGGATTGTCTGTAAATAGGAGAGGCGGAAGTTTTTGTCTCTCGTGGAATTGTTGCGCCGGTAAGCAGTTTATGTGCAAGTTCTGATGCCTTGTATCCCTGCTCAAAAATATTCTGATCTATAGTAGAAAGTGAAGGAGTTGTAAAGGAAGCTCTGGTAGAATCATCAAAACCAATGACTTTTACCTGTTTTGGAACTTTTACTCTAAGTTCTTCAAGGGCTTCCATGCAGCCTTCTGCCATGAGGTCATTTGCAGCAACAAGAGCATCAAATTCTATTTCATTTTTTGATTTAAATCTGTCTAAGGTGATGTTTTTTGCAGCTTCTCTTATAAAATAGCCTTCTATTGTCCAGTCCGGGTTGTATTTCAGACCATTTTTCTGCAGGGCTTTTTTGAAGGCATCAAAACGAACCAGAGCTTCACTGGAATTGGTAGCATTTGCTGAAACAAAACCGATTTTTGTACAGCCGTGAACATTTTTAAGATGGCTTACAATCTGATCAAAGGCTTTGTCGCAGTCGCAGCTGGTATAATGTACATCTTTGAACGGTAAATCTACGGCAATTGAAACAATCGGTTTTTTTGTAAAAGGCTCTAAAAATTTGCGCAGTTCTTCTTCTTTGATATAGGTCTCGTAGGTGCTTGAGACCAGCATGAGCAGGTCAATATCATCAGAATTCAGAATTTCGGCAGAAGCCCAGTACTGATATTCATAAAGTCCATAAGGGTAGTGCGGCTGATTTGTCTGAGCAAGAATCAACTGCACATCCTTATCTTTTGTATAATAAGCGGCTGCTCCCTGAGCTACGGTAAGGGCATATTCTACTGTCAGATTATGAACAAATAATGCTACCTTTTTCATTGCAATAATCAATTATGTATCAGATTTCGCAATTCCGCAATTATTTTTTTGAATTCGTCACATGCATCCTGAACTGGACCTGTCTGAGACATATCTACGCCAGCAACTTTAAGTGCTTCAATAGGATAACGTGAACCACCGCTCTTAAGGAACTTAAAGTAGTCTTCTCGTTCAGCTTCTCCGCCGTTTGTAACGCGTTTTGCAAGAGCAAGAGCTGCAGAAACACCTGTAGCATACTTGTAAACGTAGAATGCGCTGTAGAAATGAGGTATACGGAGTCCTTCCATATCGCTGTTAGATTCAAAATGCATTTCCGGACCAAAGTACAATTCAAGAAGTTCACGGTAAATCTTGCGGAGCAGTTCTGGAGTAAGAGGAGTTCCACTTTCAACCAGTTCGTGAGCCTTAAGTTCAAACTCAGCAAACATTGTCTGTCGGTAGAGGGTTGCAAGAATGTCATCTGCACGCATTGCAAGAAGATATTTTTTCATATCTTCGTCTTTAGCATTCTTATAGAGATATTCAAATACGAGTTCTTCATTGAAAGTTGAGGCAACTTCTGCTTCAAAAATAGTGTAGTCATAGCACATAAACGGATTATTGTGTACTGCATACCAGCTGTGCATACTGTGTCCGCCTTCATGTGCCATTGTGAATACATCACGTATATTTTCTTCATTATAGTTGAGAAGAATATATGGATCTCCAATATAACATCCTGAACTGAAAGCACCGCTTCTTTTACCGATGTTTTCATAACGGTCTGCCCAGCCATTGAGTAAGCCGTTACAAAGACGGTCTGTGTATTCTTTTCCAAGTGGGGCAAGGGCATTGCGGCAGATTTCTACTGCTTCTTCGTAAGTTGTCTTTGTTTCAACTGATTTTACAAGAGGAACGTATACGTCGTAATGGCGGAGTTCTCCCTCTGCAAGGCCGAGCATTTCGCGGCGAAGCTTGTAATAGTCGTGGAGGGCTGGAAGATTCTTGTGAACACAGTCAATTAAGTTATGATATACAGAAGTTGGAACCTTGTTTCCGTAAAGAGCCTGTTCAAGAGAACTCTTATATCCGCGGGCACGCATGCTGAAAACATCCTGATTTACAGAACCTGCATAAAGGGCTGCAATAGTATTCTGATGTTCTTCAAACTTTGCATAGAATTTTTTATAAGCTTCTTCACGAACGGCGCGGTCCTGAGAATGCATGAAAAGACCCCAGGTAGTTTCTGTAAGTTGTTTTTCCTCACCGTTTTCGGTTACTGTACCGAAAGTCTTGTTCATATCAACATTTGTAAGTACGCTGAATGCTGTTTCTGCTGTCTGACCAGGTTGCATGGCAAGAGAAAGAATTCTTTCTTCTTTTTCACTCAAAATATATTGCTTAAAATGTAAAAGTTTTTCTATAAAAATACGATAATCTGCAAAATCCGGCTGGCTAATCCATGTACGGAGCTTTTCTTCTTCAATTTCCTGAATTTCAGGATCAACAAAGCTTAATTCTGCCTGCATCTGGGTATAAGCCATCATTGCACGACCGTCACGGTCTGTAGCCTGAGTATCATCTTCATCTGCTTCATGCTGAAGTGATGCATAGTGATAAACAGTTTCCATTACAAGATTTACTTTTTCAAGTTCTTTGAGTGCAGAAAGCAGAGTTTCAGCTGATTCGCCGAGGCGACCTTTAAAAGCTGCTGCTTTTTTAGTAAGTTCTGGAAGCGATTTAAGGGCTGCTTCCCATTCATAATCTGATTTATATATAGAAGATAAATCCCATTTATCCTTAGAAGGTACATCTTTTCTGGCTGGTATAGTTTTAGCGCACATAATTATTCCTTTTGTTAATTATTTGTTTGTGTTGTATAACAACAGTGAGTATATAACTTTTTAAGAAGAGTGTCATTCGAGGAACAGATAATCGGTAAAATAAATGCTGCTGATTTTTCCAAGTGCCATGTCGGCATTTATTTCATCCATTATAACATTTACGATTTTTTCTTCGGTTTCGGTAAGAAGCTGATTTTTTGTTCTTGCAGAAAAATAAGCCTGAAATATTCCTTTTATAGTTCCGCTTTTTCGGGAAATCTCTTCAAAGAAAACAGTGTCGCCTGCAGGGTAGGCTAACCATGGGGAAAGAATCATTATAGAGCCGCCTTCTTCTGAATCTGCCTTTGCTGTTGAAACGCGGATTGTCCCAAGTTCATAATAAGAAACTTCATCAGTGTCTGAAGGGCTCATAAGACTTACTGCTTTTCCCTGGGCTATAAGATTTTGAGGTGTATTTTTTTTCCTTGCAGCCAGGGCGTAAATGGTTCCCACAAGAATTATGAACAGAATAAAAGCAATTATTGTGAGAAGAATTTTATTGAGAAGTTCGTCATTTATTCGTGACATAGATTTCCTTCTATATAATAGATTTTATTCTGTGATGTATGGCGAAAGAAGTGCTGCCAGTCTTCCAGTTGCACGGGCTGTCAGATGAACTCCATCATCAAGCCATTCTTCTTTTTCAATACAGCCGGCTTTTTTCAGTTCGTTTATGAGAACTGTCTGTGTTGGCGGAAGAATATAATTTGCAACATCTCCATAAAGCAACTCGTATATCTTTGATTTCAAATCAAGGAAGCCGATTTCTTCTTTTGCACTAATCAGAATTGCATCAGGGAATTTTAGGCGGAGTTTCTGAAGAGTGTGATTTTCATCATCACCCTTATCAATCTTGTTCAAAAGTATGAGTCGTGGATTTTTATCTGCCCCAATATCTTCAAGAACATTACATACTGTATCATACTGGAATTCTGCATCCGGATCTGAAGAATCAAGAACGAGAAGGAGTAAATCTGCATAAACTGCTTCTTCCAGAGTAGACTTAAAAGCGTCTATAAGGTGATGTGGAAGATTGCTTATGAATCCAACTGTATCTGTTATAAGAACTCCGGCACTTTCATTAAGCGGAAGTTTTCGGGTCAGCGGATCCAGGGTTGCAAAAAGTTTGTTTTCTACGTATGCGTCGGCACCTGTAAGTGCATTCAAAAGGGAAGATTTTCCGGCATTTGTATAACCAACAAGCGCACAGGAAGGCATTTTATCTCTCTGTTTACGCTGTGTTTTGCGGTTTAATTCAATTTCTGCCAGTTCTTTTTTGATTGCGCTTATTTTGTCGCGAACCTGGCGCTGATCCAGCTCAAGCTGAGTTTCTCCCGAACCTTTTGCACCAAATGCTCCACCGCGCTGTCGTGAAAAGTCCTTGTTCATATGGGCAAGTCGTGGAAGCGAGTAGGAAAGCCGTGCAAGTTCTACCTGAAGAACTGCTTCTTTTGTCTGAGCACGCTGTCCAAAAATACGTATGATAACTTCCTGCCGGTCAAAGCATGAAATACCGGAAAGTTCTTCCCAGTTTCTCTGCTTTCGTGGTTCAAGATTAAAGTCAAAAATAATACAGTCTGCCTCAATCTGTTTTGCAAGTTCTGCAATTTCCTGAGCCTTACCTTTGCCAATGCCATAGGCCGGATGAACTTCCATTCGGTTAAGAGTGAGACGTTGAATTACATCCATGCCCAGAGTGAGCACCAGACCCTTGAGTTCCTGTAAATTGTTTCCGGGCTCTCCCACCAGTAATGCACGTGGAACAGCCTGCTGTTCTTTCTCTACATCAATCATCGCGTTAAGTTTACCTCATTTATGATTATTCCGCAAATATTTTCGAGTTTTTGACATGCAGAAATCGGCCTTTTATGCCGATAATGTATAAGTAGAAATGACTTCTGGCCAGAAGATTGCTTTCAGTCTGCTAGCGGCGCTCGCGCTGTTTGCGGTTTTTGTCTTGAGTTTAAATTCCAGATTGTTTAAAACGCTGGAAACCAGATTTTATGCTCAGTCAAAAATCGAAGAAAACACGGGTCAGCTAGATAAGATTTCGGAGAGCTGTGATTCATACATTTCGGAAATTCTCTCTTTAGTTGAAAAAGGTGACAATGCCTGGACAAAAAATGCCTCGGTGCGCTCATATTATGTCCAGAATCCTTCGGAAAGTGACGTAAATACACGCCGAAAGCTTACGGAAACACTTTTTTCAGATATTCCAGCCCTCAGTGGTATAAGAATTGTTGATAAGAACGGGCGAAACGTTCATTACAGTTCTTATGATGATACGGATTTACTGAAACAAAGCGGAATATCCAAAATCTACAAGAATTACAACGACATTATAAAAGACGCAGGTGAAATTCCGTTTGAGCAGCTTCAGAAAATCACAAGTGAAACAAAAACTGTTCTCCTTTGTGATGAAAACCGTTCCCGTCTTATTATCAGCGTTCCATTCTGCTGGGTAGATGGTATTTATTCTGGAATTGCTCTTTTCTATCTGAATCTGAATGAAGTTGAAAATGAACTTATCCGTCGGGATGTAGTTTCGATGGGTAGGGGACTCACTCTTTATTCTGATGATGATTATAACGGCGGATTTGTCCTTGATATTCCGCGTGGAACTAAAAATGAGTTCCGTACTCCGTTTATCAGCTACTGGAAGGCCAGAAGTGAAGTTTTACGTGGCGGAGATGCAGTTCAGCAGCCGCAGAAGCTTCTTGCAATGCCGGACGGCCGTTATTATGTGAGCCTTTCAAGTAACAGAATTGGAAAAATACGCATAAGTTCTGTATATACAAGTGATATTTTTGAGCTCTCTGCAGAAATCAGAATCCTCATTTATATCTGTATTTTTATTTCGATTCTGCTTGTAGTATTCTTGATTTTCAGTTTTATCCGTGATCCTATGGTTACACTTCAGAAGCGCATAAAAAAGATTCAGCTGGAAATTGTTGAAAACTATATTGATGGAAAAGAAAAACGCGAGTGGAATGATGTAGCACGTCATCTCCGCCAGCGCAGAAATGATTTAAGTGATGAAATTATAAAGAGTCTCCCTGTTCATTCAAAGAAACGCCGAAAAGAGCTTTCTGATTATCTTGAAAAGAATTGGGAAGATATTTTTGCGATTTTTGAGAGTAAAGCAGGGGAAAGTACTGGAACTGCAGGAACATCGGCAGCTGCAAATGCTTCTGGAACAACTGAATTAACTGGTGCATCAATTGCAGAAATCCGCCGTATGCTTGAAGAAGTTCTTCAGAACAGAAATATTGTAATGCCTGTTGCAGCAGCCGGGACAGGTGCCGTTGCAGGGGCTGCAGTGAGTGCGGTAAAAGCTGTTAAGACTCCAGTACAGGCCGATGAAGTTGAAGAATTAGATGATGTTGATGAGCTTGATGATGCTGAAGAACTAGATGAAGTTGAGGAACTTGCTGACGATGTAGAAGACCTCGCAGAAGATGTTGATGAGATTGATGAAATCGAAGATCTTGCAGAAGACGTTGATGAGATTGATGAGGTCGAAGAGCTTGCCGAAGATGTCGAGGAGCTTTCAGAAGAAGCCGAGGTAACTGACGAAGTCGAAGAGCTCGCAGAAGACAGCGATGTAACTGAGGAAGTCGAAGAAGTTTCTGAAGAGGTCGAAGAAGAACTCGAAGATGCAGACGAAGTAGAAGAACTGGACGAGGTAGAAGAACTCGATGAACTCGACGAAGTTGATGAGGAACTCGAGGCTCTTGATGAAGAAGAACAGGAAGAAAAATCAGAAAGAATTAAACTTGAAGCATACTTAAAATCTCTCGTAGCTCCAGAAAGAAAATATAGAACATCTAATGAAACATTCTTTGCATCAGAAAAATTCCCAACAGTAGAAAATCTCTATGCAGAAGAGCTCAAACTTGGCGATTTCAGTCCATATTTTGTATCTGGGTCAGATACTATTGATATAAAACTCTATCCAATTCCTGAATATAATCAGCCGGAAGTGGCAGAAACTGCACAGCCGGAGACATCCCCACAGGAAAATCAGGAAACTCCGGTAGAAGAACTTTCCGAAGAAATACCAGATTATCTTCCGGAACCAGATTTCTCAATGATATCTTTTGGTGAAAATATTGATCAGGAAATTCCAGAACTCGAAGATGCTTCTGCAGAATCAAATAAAACTAAAGAAGTAATCGTAGAAAATGACGGTGTATTCAGTATTTCAGAAGGGCTTGAGTATTCAGGTGTTGTTCAGGATGCTGATTTTAAAAAACTGGTAGATTCTATTCTATAAATACCTACTTGTACTAAATCCCGCATAGAATTATAATAATTTCGTTATTTTTTTTTAACGGAAGGTTTCTTATGACATTGGAGATGCTTGATAAGGCTGTGCGCCGTGTACCTGATTTCCCAAAACCAGGAATTCTTTTCTATGATATTACAGGAGTTCTTGTAAATCCTGATGCTCTTAAATTTTGTATTGAGCAGATGATTGAAAAATATAAGGATGTTAAATTCGATGCAGTTGCAGGTGTAGAAAGCCGTGGTTTTATTTTTGCAGCTCCATTTGCAGAAAAGCTCGGAATTCCTCTCGTATTGATTCGCAAAAAAGGAAAGCTCCCTGGAGAAACATACCAGTGCAGCTATTCTCTTGAATATGGTACTGCAACAATAGAAGTTCACAAAGCCGACATTAAAAAAGGCGGACGCTATCTTGTTGTAGATGATTTAATTGCTACTGGCGGCACGCTCGCAGCTGCCAAGAACCTGATTGAGCAGGGAGGCGGGGAAGTAACTGATTTCTTTGGCGTTATCGGTCTTCCCGCATTAAATTATAAGTCTGTTCTTGCACCTTGTAATGTAACAACACTCATTAACTATGATGGTGAGTAAACTTAATTTTTCAGGAACTGACTTATGATTAAATTACCAAGTAAATATAAAGCAATTCTCGGAACTCGTGAAACCGAGCATGCAATTGTTGCAATAAAAGATTTCTTCCAGCTGGCTTTGAGTACAGAACTCAACCTTACACGTGTTACTGCACCTCTTTTTGTAGATGCTGGAAAAGGAATTAACGATGACCTCAACGGTGTTGAGCGCCCGGTAAGCTTCCCTGTAAAAGATCTCGGGGATGCAAAAATGGAAATCGTTCAGTCACTTGCAAAATGGAAGAGACTGAAGATAACTTCACTCGGACTTGAACCAGGCTTTGGTATCTATACTGATATGAATGCCCTCCGCCCTGATGAAGAACTTGATGCAATTCATTCTATATATGTAGACCAGTGGGACTGGGAAATGGCAATCGATCCAAAAGACCGTACTGTTTTCTATCTTCATGAAATTGTAAAGAAGGTTTACCGCTGTATTCAGAGAACAGAGTTCTTCCTCTACGACCGCTATCCACAGCTTAAACCAATTCTTCCAAAAGATATTAAGATTTTTTATGCAGACGATTTGCAGAGACAGTATCCAAAGCTGACTCCAAAAGAGCGCGAGGATAAGGTTGCAAAAGAGTACGGTGCTGTATTTATTACAGGTATAGGCGGTAAACTTGATGATGGAACTATTCACGATGGACGTGCTCCAGACTATGATGACTGGATTACTGAATGTGGAGACGGACACCGCGGACTTAATGGAGATATCCTTGTATGGAACCCTGTTCTTGAAAGAGCATTCGAGCTTTCTTCAATGGGTATTCGTGTAAGTCCAGAAAGTCTTAAGGCTCAGCTTGAAGAACGCGGCTGTCCTGAACGTGCTAAGTTTGAATTCCATTCACGTCTTCTCAACGGAGAACTTACACAGACTCTCGGTGGCGGTATCGGCCAGTCTCGTCTTTGTATGTTCCTGCTCCGCAAGGCTCACATTGGTGAAACTCAGGTAAGCGTTTGGACAGACGAAATCAAAGCTGACTGTAAAAAACACGGAATAGAACTGCTCTAGTTGAAGAAATGAAAGAATATAAATTTAAGGCAGAGGAACTGGAAGCTCAGATTTCGCACCTTACAGAAAAGGGCATTACTGAGCTTTCCGTAACCGATGAAAAGGTTTCCCGTGATAAAAATAAACTCCTCCGCCTTATGAAGCTTGTGGCACAGCATGCGCCACAGGTTTTTGTTTCTTTTTTAGCTGAGGCTTCTGTAATTGACCGCGAGGTTATTGCAGCGGCCTCTAATATTTTCTGTTCTTTTGATATACCTCTTGTCTGTACGGAAAAAGGCGGACATCTTCTTTTTGATAAAAAATTCTACGCAAATAAAGCTAGACTTCTCAATGAAGCTGGCCTTGTATTTGGTTTCCATCTTACTTATGCGACAGTTCCTGGTGATTCGCAGAAACTGTTTATGGAACGTCTTGATTTTGCAGTTCAGCAGTATCCGAACCATATAGATTTTCCGCAGACAGAAAATGAAGAAGTAGAAGCTAAGGTGAGCGGAACTTTTTCGGCTGCCGATATCCGTTACTGCCGTGACACTGCATTTGCATGCAGAACATTCTATACTGCGGGCCGTGCAGTTCCGTGGTTTCTTTCTATATTAAAGCCACTTCGTATATACCCGTCACGCTTCTTTTCAGATTTTGCAGAATGGCAGCGTGTGAACAATTGCAGTTATAAGAGTGGTTTTGTTCCTGAAGCAGAAAATCATAAATCCATAGAAAAAATGCAGCTGCTTTTTCTTGATGAAAAATATGAAGAAAAGCACTGCCATAATCTTATAACCTTAATGCATGATATTGTTGTGATTAACGGTGCAATGTCCCGTCTTGCCGGAGAAGGAGAGGAATCAGAGATAGAAACTTCCTATCATCCTGATGATCTTCTTGGGCCAGAGGCTTGTGACCTTACCGCCTTTGCAGAAGATGTCTGTATGGAACAATGCAGGGTAAAAATATTTTCTAATGGCGAATATCCGGATTATGAGATAAAATAGAACCTAAGGAGAGGGTTTTGTATAACGTAGCAGTTCTGGTTCATAATTTTGCGGTTGAATATGCAGATCAAATCCTGCATGGAATATACCGTTATTTCTCTGATAAAAAAGATGTCCGCGTTTTCTTTGCGCAGACTAGAACTCCTCATATTATTGATGGCCTTTACGATTACCAGTGCTGGGCATCTGTTGAATATCTTACATCAAAAGTTATTGATGAAGTAATAATTGTTTCTAATACATATTGTCTTTACAGAAGTCGTGATGAACTGAAAGAGCTCTTTAGACCGTTCTTTTCAAAAAAAGTTATTTCAATTGGAATGGATTTTGATGAGCCTGGTGTTTATTATACAACTGCTTATTGTGATTCTGTTTACGACGAAATTGTCGGACATTTGAAAAATGAACATGGCTGTACAAAAATAGCTTTCTTTTCTGCAAATAAAATACAGTCGCAGGAAGCCGAAGAAAGATTTAAGGCTTTTAAAAATGCCCTGAAAAAACATAATCTGGAATTCCATGAAGAGTGGGTGCTCAACGGAGCCTTTACAAGATCCTCTGCCAGAGCAGAACTTGAATCAAAATATCACAAAAAAGAAGATATCGAATATGAAGCAATAATCTGTGCAAATGATCTTATGGGAATGGCCGTTCTGGATTATTTTTCAGAACTGGGAATAAAGATTCCTTCTGAAATGAAGGTATTTGGTTTTGATAATACTTCCCATTCAATTCTCTGTGTACCGACACTGGCTACAGTTGATCAGTCAATTGAAGAACAGGGGTATGCTGCTGCAGAATTCGGAATGCGGTTGCTAAAAGAAGAAGGTACTGATTTTCCAAAATTTGTTAACACAGAACTAAAGGCTGTTTACCGCCGTTCCTGTGGTTGTGAAGATTTTCTGGAGCAGAAGAAAAGAGATGTCTTTAATGCGGCTGTTAGTCATTATGAGGAAGTTCGCCGGGTTGGAAATCTTTTTGATGTAATAAAAGGTACTTCAAGTTTGAGCGATTTTGCAGAATCCTTTAAATCTATTGTAGATACTTCAGGATTTTCTAAACTGGTTGTATTTGTATTGCGTGAACCGGTAACTGTAATGCGCGAAGGTACTTTTAATATGCCGGATGAAGCAAGACTCCTTTTGCGGGTAGATACTAAAAATGGAGATGCTGATTATTTTGAAGAAAACGAATATATCAATATAAAAGAATCTCTTTTTAATCGTGAGAGAATGCAGTCAAATCCAGGATGCTATATTTTCCAGCCGGTAATTATGGGAACAGTTCAGTATGGTTATCTTTTCTGTAAGGCAGAGAGAACTGATTTTGGAATGAACAGTATTCTCCTTAAGGTAATTACCAGTGTTATTGTTCAGGCTTACGATTATACAATGACAGTGAATCAAAAGCGTCTTCTGGAAACAATGAATAAGGAACTTAAGGAACGTAATTATGACCTTAGCATCAGTTCAAAAACAGATGAGTTAACACATCTGTTAAATCGCCGTGGTTTTATGGAATATGGTCAGAAACTGATTTTCTTTTCTGATGAGGTTGATACGAATGGTATTGTGTTCTTTGCAGATTTAGACTGCTTGAAAACTATAAACGACAAATATGGTCATGAAAATGGAGATAAAGCAATTATTGCTGCTGCGGAAGTATTAAGAAAAACCTTCAGAAAGATTGATATAATAGGCCGCTTAGGTGGTGATGAATTTGGTGTTATTGCTTCTGGAATGGACATTGCCTTTCTTGATAAACTCCGTGAAAAAATCGATAATATCTGCGTAGAAATCAGTGAAAGAAATAATTTAATCTTTAAGCTTTCTATGAGTATCGGAGCAGCACGTTTTAGTCCAGAATATAAAGATTTAAATGAGCTTCTGATGATGGCAGACCAGGATCTGTACGAACAGAAGAAAATACACCATGCAAGAATCAAAAATTAAATTAGAATCAAATGGGGGAGAACGGCTTGATTCTTTTCTTCGTCGTGAGTTACCGCTCGCAGCGAAGATTGAAGGAGATTTTTCCAATTCAAAAATCCGCCGGCTTATAATGGCGGGCACAATTCAGGTTAATGGCAGGGTAGTGAACCGTCCGGCCTTTGAATTAAGAGGTAAATCCAGTATTGAAGTTCGCTTTGATCCTGAACGTTTTTTTTACGAAAAACAGCCTGATGATGTTGCTTTTGAAATGTCGGATTCTTCTATATTATACGAAGATGAAAATCTGATTTTTGTTGATAAACCTTATAATTATCCTGTTGAACAGACAATTACCGGAAACCGTGCAAATCTTCATGATGCAGTTGTAGATTATTTATGGAAGAGAAATCCTTCTCTGCGTAACCCGCCGTATGTGGGAATCATGCACCGTCTGGACCGCACAACCAGCGGAGTTATTCTGTTTACTAAAACAAGAGCTGTAAACGGTGCAGTTTCAGAACTTTTCCAAAGTCATGACCTGACAAAGCAGTACCTCGCCATAGTAGAAGATAAAAAAAATGTAGAAAAATCTTTCACTGTAGAAATGTATATGGGCCGAATCACCGGAAAATCCCGGCAGGGCAAATGGGGTGAAGTGCCGGACTGCCGAGGAGGCCAGTACTCTAAAACTGATTTCCGCGTCCTCAAAAAAATCACTGTAGAAGGCCGCCCGTGCCTTCTTATAGAATGCAGTCTCCACACTGGCCGTACTCACCAGATTCGCGTTCATCTCGCAAGCCGCGGCCTTCCCATCCTCGGCGATACATTATATGGTGGTACACCTGCAAAAAGACTGTATTTACACTCTGAAAAGCTTACGTTTTCATTGAATAATAAGCAATATTATGTAGAATCCTCTATAAAAATATAAAAAAAATCTTAAAAATTTATTGACGTTTTAAACATAAAATTAGTAATTTATAATATAGAAATCATTTTTCACGGTGGAAAACTAATGGCTGAAGAGAAAACAGAACAAGCTGAAAATCAGACTGAAGAAAAAGCAACTTCTCA
Organism: Treponema bryantii; assembly: GCF_036492245.1. Classification (NCBI taxonomy): domain Bacteria; kingdom Pseudomonadati; phylum Spirochaetota; class Spirochaetia; order Treponematales; family Treponemataceae; genus Treponema; species Treponema bryantii. The sequence goes on from NZ_AP025286.1 coordinate 906,157, forward strand.
GGAAGCTGCTGCTGATTCACAGACTGCGGATGCTGCTCCAGAGTCGGATAAAGCAGAAGAAAAGAAAGAACAGACTCCAGAAGAGCGCATTGCTGCCCTTGAAAAAGAAAATGCTGATCTTAAGGATCAGCTCTTGCGCCGCGCTGCAGACTTTGATAACTACCGCAAGCGCATGATGAAAGAAAAGCAGGACACTTACGACTACGCAAACGCCGGACTTTTGGGCGACCTGCTTGACAGTCTTGATAATTTTGACCGTACAATTGATGCTGCAAAGGACGCAAAAGATGCAAAATCAATCGCAGACGGAATCAAAATGATTAACAAGGCTCTTGTTAAAATGCTTGAAGACAAATATGGTCTTGTTGGTTACGGCAAGGAAGGAGATGAATTCAATCCTGACGAGCACGAAGCAATTGGCCGTATGGAAGATGAAAAGGCCAAGAAGGAAACATTGGCTCAGGTTTATCTCAAGGGCTACAAGCTCAAGGATAAAGTTATTCGTCACGCTAAGGTAATGGTTAAGGTACCAAAGGCGTAAAATAAAGCTCGTCATTGCGAGCCGAAGGTGAAGCAATCCATTTATAGATTGCCACGTCGCTACGCTCCTCGCAATGGCAAAAGAATTGTAAATTACAAAGCGAGGTAAATAAAAATGGGAAAAATCATAGGTATTGACTTAGGAACAACAAACTCTTGTGTTGCCGTAATGGAAAACGGTGAACCAGTAGTAATTCAGAACTCAGAAGGTGGACGTACAACTCCTTCTATCGTAGGTTTCACAGCTAAGGGAGACCGCATTGTTGGTGCACCTGCTAAAAACCAGATGGTAACAAATCCTAAAAACACAGTTTACTCTGTAAAGCGTCTTATCGGACATCGCTTCAGTGAACTTCAGGGTGAAGCAACAAAGCTTCCATATACAATTATTGATAACGGTTCAGACTGCCGTGTAGAAGTAGAAGAGGGTGGAGCTAAAAAGCGCTACTCACCTCAGGAAATTTCAGCTTTCATTCTTCAGAAGATGAAGAAAACTGCTGAGGACTACCTCGGAACAGAAGTAACAGACGCTGTAATTACTGTACCTGCTTATTTCAACGACTCTCAGCGCCAGGCTACTAAGGATGCTGGTAAGATCGCCGGTCTTAACGTTCAGCGTATTATCAACGAACCTACAGCAGCTTCTCTTGCTTTCGGTTTCAAACAGGATCAGGACAAGGAAAAGACAATCGCTGTATACGACCTTGGTGGTGGTACATTCGATATTTCTATCCTCGAACTCGCAGACGGCGTATTCGAAGTAAAATCTACAAACGGTGATACACACCTTGGTGGAGATGACTGGGACCGCGTTATCGTAAACTGGCTCATCGACGGCTTCAAGGCTGATACTGGTATTGACCTTTCTAAAGACCCAATGGCTATGCAGCGTCTTCGTGAAGCAGCTGAAAATGCTAAGATTCAGCTTTCTTCACAGACTTCTACAGATATCAACCTTCCATTTATTACAGCTGATGCAACAGGTCCAAAACACCTTCAGAAGTCTTTGACTCGTGCTCAGTTTGAACAGATGACAGATGACCTTTACGAAAGAACAAAGGAACCTTGCCGCAAGGCTCTCCAGGATGCTGGTATTACAGCAGACAAGATTGACGAGGTTCTCCTTGTTGGTGGTTCTTCTCGTATGCCAAAGGTACAGGAAGTTGTTAAGGCAATCTTCGGAAAAGAGGGTAGCCGTGCTGTAAACCCAGATGAAGCAGTTGCAGTAGGGGCCGCTATTCAGGGTGGTGTACTCCAGGGTGATGTAAAGGACGTTCTTCTTCTTGATGTAACTCCACTTTCACTTGGTATTGAAACAATGGGTGGCGTATTCACAAAGCTCATCCCAAGAAATACAACAATTCCTACAAAGAAGAGCCAGATCTTCTCTACAGCTGCTGATGGACAGACTGCCGTATCAATTCACGTACTCCAGGGTGAACGTGAAATGGCTGATCAGAACCGTACACTCGGCCGCTTCGACCTCGTAGGTATTCCAGCCGCTCCTCGTGGTGTTCCACAGATTGAAGTTACATTCGATATCGATGCTAACGGTATTGTTCACGTATCTGCTAAGGATCTTGGAACCGGTAAAGAGCAGCACATTCAGATTACTTCTTCTTCTGGACTTTCTGATGAAGAAATCGAGAAGATGGTTAAAGATGCAGAAGCAAATGCAGCTGCAGATAAGGCTAAACGCGAAGGCGTTGATGCACGTAACGAAGCAGACAGTTTGATCTATGCTACAGAAAAGACACTTAAGGATCTTGGAGACAAGGTTGATGGTGGCGAAAAGCAGAAGATTGAAGATGCAATGGCAGCCCTCAAGCAGGCTATGCAGGGCGACAATGTAGAAGACATCAAGGCTAAGACAGAAGCTTTGAAGCAGGCTTCTTACAAGATCGCTGAAGAACTCTACAAGCAGCAGGCAGCTGCAGGCGGAGCTCAGCCAGGTGCTGACGGTGCCGCTGGTGCAGATGCTGGAGCTGGTGCTTCAGATGCAGGCGCAGAAAACAAATCATCTGGCTTCAACAAAGGCTCAGCAGACGACGTTGAGTACGAAGTAAAGGATGAAAAATAAAGCCTAAAATCGAAAATCCGTTAAAAACCGGGCTGCGACAGCGGGCCGGTTTAGGATTATCGAAAGAATGGCTCAAGCAGCGAGACTATGCGAGCCGCAATTTTTTTATTATTGGATAAATTATCATGGCAAAACGCGATTATTACGAAGTATTAGGTGTTGATAAATCAGCTGATCAGGATGCAATTAAAAAGGCATACCGCAAGCTTGCTGTAAAATATCATCCGGACCGAAATCCAGGAGATAAATCTGCCGAGGAAAAATTCCGCGAAGCAACAGAAGCATACGAAGTTCTTTCTGATGCAGAAAAACGTCCTATTTACGATCAGTACGGTTTTGCCGGTCTTGACGGAATGGGAGCTGGTGGCGGTGGTGGAGCACAGTATTCACATGCTTTCCACGACTTCTCAGACCTCTTTGGTGGAGCCGGTGGTGGCTTCTCTGATATTTTCGACAGTATTTTCGGCGGTGGCTTTGGCGGTGGTTCACGCAGTTCAAGAAGCAGTGGTCCTGCAGCTGGTGCAAGCCTCCGCTATGACCTTCATATTCAGTTTAAGGATGCCGTATACGGTACAACAGCTGATATTCATTTTAAGCACAATGAGCCTTGTGAGGCTTGTAAGGGTAGTGGTGCTGCTGCCGGTGCTTCTAAAAAGACTTGTCCTACCTGTAATGGTATGGGCCAGGTACGCCAGGGCAATGGTTTCTTTACTATTCAGCAGACATGTCCTAAATGTGGCGGTAAAGGTACTATAATTGACAAACCTTGTCCAAGCTGCCGCGGAAAAGGTATTCAGGAAAAATCTAAGCAGATGTCTCTTAAGATTCCTGCCGGAGTTGATAACGGAAAGCGTATCGTAATCCGCGGAATGGGTGATGCCGGAGAAAACGGTGGACCAGCAGGAGACCTCGTAGTTGTATTACACGTAGAACAGCATCCATTCTTTGAAAGAGACGGGGCAGACCTCTACTGTGCTGTACCAATCAGCATTGCTCAGGCTGCTCTTGGCTGTGAAATCACTATTACAGCCCTCGATGGCAAGAAATTAGCAATTAAAATCCCAGATGGCACTGCAAACGGCAAACTTCTCCGCATTAAGGGCGAAGGTGTTCCAATGAGCGGTTCTTCTCGTAAGGGTGATTTGTACGTTAAGATTATGGTTCAGGTTCCAACTCATCTTTCTTCTAAACAGAAGGATCTGTTGAAGCAGTATATGGATCTGGAAAATCCTCCTAAGGAACCAAATCTCCTTAATCTTTCAAAACTCGGTGATTAACCGTATTTATTGAACTTTTTTCCAAATTCCTCCGATAATATGATAGAATAGTATCATTCTATTTAAAATTTACAGTTAGAAAATCAGGGGTAATCATGTATAAAACCAGGAAAAGAGCTGTCCTTATCTCTATAAATGTTTTGACTATAATATGTTTTGTTGCGGCATGTCTTATGCTTTTGCCGCAAAAAACAACAGAAGGTTTTTCTTGGATAACGCTTTTGGTTGCGTTTATTGTTTTCTTTGCTACGGTGTTCTGGGGCAATAGATTCCGTTCATTCCTTCTCGCAAAGGTTAGGAAAGATACTCTTGAAACAGGTGAAACTGTTATTCTTAACGATTTCATTAACCGTCTGCGTTTCTGTTATTCCCTTGATGACTTTTACGTTGTAATTGGTGATGTTCTTGAAAAGCAGGGTGACTGTTCTGTACTTCTTATTGATCGTACTAAAAACTACATTCTTTACAACAGTCCAAACAGAACTTCAACTTCTGATACTGTAAGAAATAAGCTTGATCAGCACTTTACTGAACAGTGGCCGGATGGTTTCTACTTTTTTCGATCGCCACATTGGTGTAACTACAAATTACCGTAAGGCACGCGGATTTTTTATGTGCTGCGACGGATATCATCTTTATGTTTTCTGCCGTTATACAAGACTTTTTGACCTCGATGTATATAAGAGACTTCTGGAAGAGTACAAGCGTTTTGTAAGCCGTTCACGTACAATTACAACACTTTCTGAAATTTCTGCTACAACAAAGGAATGGGAACAGCTGGCTGAAACACAGCAGTCATTCCTTCCACAGAAGATTCCAAACATTCCAAAGCTCAAAATTGCAACTTACTACCGTCCTCTCGTAAACGTATCGGGAGACTACTTCTCAATTCTTCCAATTGATGCTTCAAAGACACTTCTCATGCTTGGAGACGTATCTGGTAAGGGACTTCCTGCTGCCCTCATCATGGGTTTGGTTATGAACACTGTAAAGATTATCGAAGACAAGGAAGATCTTGTTGGTGTGCTTCATGCAATCGATAAAGCGATTAAGGGAATGCACCTTCAGGATAAATATACTGTATTGTTCCTTAGTATTATTGATACTGAAAAGATGCGTATCCGTTATATCAACGCTTCCATGTCTGATCCTATTATTCTTTCACCTTCGCCAGATGGTTACCGAATCAAGCCTCTTACTTCAAATGCTTCGCTCATCGGTATTCTTGATGTTGGTGATGTTAATGTTGCAGAAAAACGTCTTTTCCGTGGAGATACCATTCTGATGGCAACCGACGGTGTATCGGAAGTAATGGATGAAAGTGGTGTAGAGCTCGGTGATACAGATATCTATAAAAAGACCCTTATGGCTGGTGCTGCAAAAGAGCCTCAGCAGATGGTTGATGATATTGTAGACCTTATCATGAAATACAATGGCGATAAAAAACTTCATGATGACGTTACAATGATGATTGCCAAGGTAGGTTACTAATATGATTTATATTATTCTTAATATTGTTTGTGCACTTTTCATAATTTTCTTTACACATCTTATAGATACTAAGACAAAGTCAGATAACCTTGGAGTTTCTTCTTTTTCTGTTGCCATGCTTGTTACTGCAATAGAATCAATTCTGTTTGTTCTCGTACTTATAATGCGCTATACGAACTTTGAAGCTCTTATAGTTCCTGTTATGCGTATTTGTCTGGCATTGGATGGAATTGCCTTTGTAATTGTCAGTTTTGGTATTTTTGAAATTGGAAGACCAAGAAAATATCTGATTACATCATTGATAAAATATGCTCTTGTTTTATTTGCAGTAATTATTTCATTCTTTCAATTTACAACAATTGATGTTTCCTTTGAACATGGAATTGTTATTGCATCAGAGTATCTGATTCCTGCTCCTGCCAGAGAGTTTTTTCCTCTGACCTGGACATCTTTGTTTACAAATTTATATCGTTATGTAATTCCTATCACAGGAATGCTCTTCCTGGTAATTCTTCAGGAAGATAAGAATGCTACTCAGCTTGAAAAATATCAGACCTCAGTAATGGCAGAAGGTATTCTTTTGATGTGGGCAATTAACCTTGCAATTAAGTTTGTATCTACATCAGCTCCAGCCTTCTCATTGCTGTATATGTACTCATACCTGTTCATGTATGTTGTATTCTACATGGCTCTTACAAAGATTTCAGTTCCTTCTGGAAAGGCAATGTTTGTTACATTGTTCAAATCATTGGTATCATATATTCTTCCTGCAGTTGCTGTAGGTGTTCTTTCTATGTTTTTACAGCCTGCAACCGGCGAATATACAAAAGTCTTTATTGCTCAGTTTATTGCTTATTCTACAGTTGCTGTTTTGTTCTCTCTGTGGATTAGTTCTGTACTTTCTTCATCGTCAAGACTTTATACAGCAGATTACGAAGCTTCTCTTGAAAAGGAACTTGCTAAGATTGACTATAAAGAGAGTGAAATGGACCAGATTACAGCAAAGATGTTTGAAATCATGCGAAGAAACGTTGAATCTTCATCGATGACCGTATACATTCTTTCTGGCCAGAACGAACTTGATGTTGCTTATTCTTCAAATAATATGAATATTAAGATTCCGTTAAACAATCCTATGTTTGATGCACTTCTTAATATCAACAAAAGTATTGTTGTAAAGAGTCAGATTGAAAAGCAGCATGATCTTGCCGTTGCTCAAAAGGAACTTGAAGCTTTCTTTGCTCATACAAAATCAGATGCTCTGTTTATTTTGAACGAAGGTCATAACATCTTTGGTATTATCACTCTTGGTAAAAAGGCCAGTGGTGACCACTATAAGGAATATGACTACAACGTATTTGTAAAGCTTTACTCATACTTCTTCGTATTCGGTTACTACATGCGTAACATTTCAAATAAAGATGTATTAGGTGTCGTAAACCGGGAAATTAAGATGTCTTCACAGATTATTACTTCCATCCAGGAAAACATTGATCATGTAAAGACTCCAAAGGTTGATATAGGATACATGATGGTTCCTGCTCACAACATTGGTGGTGAGTTCATTGATATGATCCGTCTCACAGAAAAGCGACACCTCTTTGTAGTAGGTGACCTTTCTGGAAAGGGTATTGCGGCTTCCATGAACATGGTCATCTTAAAGTCCATCATCCGTTCTTATCTTGCCGAAGTTCATGACTTTAAGCAGCTTGTTGTTAAGCTCAATACCTTCGTAAGAGATTCGCTTCCAAAGGGAACTATCTTCGCTGGTTTGTTTGCACTTATTGATTTTGAAACTGATACGATGTATTACATCAACTGTGGTATTCCTGCATTGATGATGTATACTCAGGTTTATAATAACGTAATTGAAATTCAGGGTAGTGGACACGTTCTTGGATTCGTAAAGGATCTTACACCTTATGTTTCTGTAAAAACTACAAAGCTTAATCATGGTGATATCATCATGGCTTGTACTGATGGTTTGATTCAGTCACACTCACTTCGTGGTGAACAGTTTGGTAAAGAGCGTGTTCAGCAGGCTCTTCTTGATAACTCAACTTATCCTGCACAGCGTATGGCTCAGTTTACTTTTGAAGGTCTTCTTAAGTTTATGTCTAAGGAAATGGAAGATGACGTATCTATCCTCGTAATTAAATATGAGGGACTTCCAGAAGAGAAGAAGGAAACTGTTGAAGCACCGGCAGAAGGTGAGGCTGTTGAAGCAACTGAGGCTGCTGCTGAAACTACAGAGACTGTCGAGGCTCCTGCAGAAGAAACCCCGGCTGAAGAGCCAGTAGATACACAGATGGATGCAGTCGCAGATGAAACTGTAACTCCAGAATCTGCAGCTGCAGAAATGGCTGCTGCGGCAGAAGCAGCTGCTGTTGAAGAGCCTGCAGAGAAAAAGCCTGCAATCCCAGTTGATGATATGACAATGCCGGAAGGCTTTGAAATGCCGGATTTAAGCGATCTTGATGCAATGATGAAGGAGGCTGGTTTATAATATGGAACAGTTATCAATTGTAGAAAAAGACGGTGCAAACTACCACCTGTACGAACTCGAAGGCGCTTTGAATGCCTATACTATCGGTGAATTCCAGAACATGCTTTATGACGCTGTTCATAAAAACAATATTGTTCTTGATATGTCAAAACTTGTTGAACTTGATCCTGCAGGAATAGGATTCCTTATGGCTGCTTTCAACGATAGTGAAGATGTTGGTCATAAACTGTATTTTATGTCGATGTCGAATGAGGCAGAGAAGGCGATTTCTGCGACGGGGTTTAAATACTTATTCAACCTTATAAATTCGGTGACTGAGGTTAATTAGTCGGCTCATATAAAAAGAAATCCGTCTGCGGGTCCCAGCGACGGAAAAAAAAGCAAGGTATCCCCCATCATTCGCTTACCCACGCTTGCTTCGCTCGCGTGGCCGCTGATGGTTCCCCCTTATCATTTTTTGCCTGCGTCCCACAGACGGATTCCTTTTTATAAGGTCAGTAATCTTAATTATTCCCCGATTTGTTCGGGGAATAATTATTTAACTTCCGGCTTATTTAACGACGATGTTAACCAATTTATCTTTTACGACGATACACTTTACAATTTCGTGACCATCTGTAAATTTCTTTACTCCGTCACGAGCGAAAGCGATTTCCTTAAGACTGTCGTCTGAACTGCCTGGGGCTGCTTCAAATGTATCGCGTTTTTTACCATTAACCATTACAACGATTGTCTTTACATCATCCTTAGCAAAGTCTTCGTTGATCTTTGGCCAAGCCACGTAAGCGATAGTCTCTTTATTTCCAAGTTTTTCCCAGAGCTCTTCGCCGAGGTGAGGAGCGTAAGGTGAGAGTACCTTTACGAAGTCGCTCCACATTGCCTTTGGAACTTCAGGAAGCTTTGAAAGCTCGTTGATGAAGATCATCATCTGGCTGATTGCTGTGTTGAAGTTTAATGTTGCTGTATCATCAGTTACCTTTTTGATCGTCTGAGCAAAAGTCTTGCGTGCGCTGATGAGAGCCTTGTCTTCGAGCTTACCTGTGATGTCGATATCAGCCATTGGCTTTTCGCTTACTGACCATACCTTTTCGAGGAATCGGTGAATACCAACAATACCCTGTGTTGCCCATGGCTTACTCATTGTAAGAGGTCCCATGAACATTTCGTACATACGTACTGAGTCAGCACCGTATGCTTTAATTTCATCATCAGGATTTACTACGTTCTTTAAAGACTTAGACATCTTTGCAACAATCTGCTCGAGTTCTTCGTTTGTTGCTTTCTCGTAGTATTTTCCGTCTTCGCGCTGTTCAACTTCATCAACAGGAACCAGAGTCTTGTTCTTTCTCTGGAAAGCAAATGAAGTGATCATACCCTGGTTTACGAGGCGCTGGAATGGTTCTTTTGTAGAAACAACTCCGATATCATAAAGTACCTTGTGCCAGAAGCGGGCATAGAGGAGGTGAAGAACTGCGTGCTCAGCACCACCAATGTAAAGGTCTACAGGCATCCAGTACTTTTCTTTTTCCGGTGCACAGAAAGCCTTGTCGTTGTGTGGATCGAGGTAGCGGAGGTAGTACCAGCAGCTTCCGCCCCACTGAGGCATTGTGTTTGTTTCTCGCTTAGCAGGTTTACCGCACTTTGGACACTTGCAGTTTACCCATTCATCAATTGCGGCAAGTGGAGATTCTCCTGTTCCTGTTGGCTGATATGATTTTACCTCAGGAAGCTTCAATGGGAGCTCTTCTTCTGGAACTGGAACTGTTCCACAGTCTGGACAGTGTACCAGAGGAATTGGTTCACCCCAGTAGCGCTGGCGGCTGTATACCCAGTCGCGGAGTTTATAGTTAATAGCCTTGCGGCCGATTTTCTTTTGTTCGAGGAACTCGAGCATCTTTGCAATTGCATCAGCTTTGTTCAAACCGTCGAGGAACTCAGAGTTTACATGGATTCCATCCTGAGTCCAAGCCTGAGTCTGTACATCAACTTCGCTCTTCAAAACTTCGATGATTGGAAGATTGAACTTCTTAGCGAATTCCCAGTCGCGGTCATCGTGAGCAGGAACTGCCATGATTGCACCTGTACCATAAGAAATCAAAACGTAGTCTGCAATCCAGATTGGAATGAGTTTTCCGTTTACAGGGTTGATTGCGTAGCTTCCAGAGAATACACCGGTCTTGTCTTTTGCAAGGTCTGTACGCTCAAGGTCAGATTTCTTAGCAGCTGCTTCCTGATAAGCCTTAACTGCATCAGCCTGTTCAGCAGTTGTGATTTCAGGAATGATTTTGTGCTCAGGGCTTACTACCATGTAAGTAGCTCCGAACAATGTATCGCAGCGAGTTGTATAAACTGTAAGTTTATTATCAGTTGGTTTTCCGTCTTTGTCAGCTACAGTGAAAGTAACTTCAGCACCTGTTGATTTACCAATCCAGTTGTGCTGCATTGCCTTTACACTTTCCGGCCAGTCGAGACCTTCGAGGTCTGCATCAAGGCGGTCTGCATAATCAGTAATCTTCAAAATCCACTGACGGATTGTCTTATGAGTAACTTCTGCACCACAGCGGTCACACTTTCCGTCTTTTACTTCCTCGTTAGCAAGACCTGTCATACAAGAAGGACACCAGTTGATTGGAGTCTGTGCTTCGTATGCCAATCCTTTTTTGTAGAGCTGGAGGAAAATCCACTGTGTCCATTTGTAATAGTCTGGCTCACAGGTAGAAACGCAGCGGTCCCAGTCATAAGAGAAACCAAGCGACTTAATCTGCTGTGTAAAGTGTTCAATATTTGCGTTAGTTGTTGTCTTTGGATGTGTTCCAGTCTTAATAGCATAGTTTTCTGCAGGAAGACCGAAAGCGTCATATCCCATAGGGTGAAGAACGTTGTAACCGTTCATACGTAGGTAGCGGCAGTAAATATCAGTTGCGGTATAACCTTCAGGATGTCCAACATGTAGACCAGCAGCACTTGGATACGGGAACATGTCCAGTACATACATGCGTTTCTCTGGTGGAAATTTTTCATCCTCAGTTGCCTTAAAAGTTTTGTGTTCGTCCCAATACTTCTGCCATTTAGGCTCGATGGACTCAAATGGATACTTACTCATACACGCCTCACATTTTTTGGGGAGTCTCAAATCCAGGCTCCCATTTGGAATAATGCATCTATTATATAAAAAAAATGAATTCGTGAAAATATAAAATAAAAAATAATAAATTTTGTAACCTTAGGGGATTTTACCTATTATTTAATATAACTGCAGAATTACAGCAGTTATAAAAACAATAGCGAGGTTATATATGCGTAAAAGAACTATTTCTGTCTTATTGTGCTTATCAGTGCTATTTGGCTGTAGTGCTTCACTACAAAAGGAAAGGGATTCTGAAAGAGGGGAAGAACAAATAAGAAGTGTTCACCCTGATTTAGAGTTTAAGGATTCCGAAAAGATTATTTTTAATCCTGATATGGGATTCTATAGTGTCGTAAAGGCAATTGTTACAAAAGATAATATTACAATAAAAAGTAGTTATAAAAATCGACTTGAGAATCATAATCCGATTTGTACTGATGGAGTTTACCCTGAAGATAATGAAGTTCTGAATACTGCAAGATTTGATCAGCTGCTTATAGAGTTTGATATAAGTTCTTTTTCAACAAGAAATGATGGAACTGAAAGTCTTAATGGAGAAAAGGTTCATCTGCCGGTAGATGAAATTAAAGATGTTTTAAATCGTGTAAAAGCTGCAGGAAAAACAGCTTTAATTCGTTTTGCATACGATCCAAATTTTGAAGGTGATGGAAAAACTCGTGATGTTGAGCCTGAAGATTTTGGTTTAATTCTCACTCATGTTGAAGATATCTGCGAAGCAGTTAAGGATTATGCGCCGGTGCTTACAGGTATTCAATGTGGAATGATTGGCCCTTGGGGTGAAATGAACTTTACTACTTATTCTAAAAAAATGAAAAAAGCTGATTTTGAAAAGTATGATTATGATTTCGAATTAGAGCTTGATTCAATACCTGATAAAAATGATGAATATATTGAAAACGGATATCTTGTTCTGGTTATGCGAAAGTTTACAAAGGAACTAGAAGCAAATAATTGTGATGTTCCATTGTTAGTTCGTCAGCCAAGATTTATTTATGATTATATCAAACGAAGAAATTCAGATTTTGATTTTGATTGTGAGAATGTTCCTGCATTATATAAACCAGATTCATCTGATAAAGAATTTTACAGACTGGGACTTTATAATGACGGTTATCTTGGTTCAGAGTCTGATTCTGGAACTTTTACCATAGATCGTGCTCAGGAAACTGCTTTTATGGAGGCCTTTACAAATCACACTCCTTATGGCGGTGAATTGATCGGAAACTATAACTTGAAATCAGGTAATTGTAATTCAATGGTTGAAATGTTTACAAATCATCTTTCAGTTTTGAATATAGGTTATAAAGAATCTGTTTTCCGTGAATTAAATAAGTTTAATTATAAAAATGAACCAGCCTTTAAATATCTGATTAAGCATATGGGCTATCGATATGTCCTAACAGATGTACTTTTAGAATATCCTGAAAATCTTTCTGAAATGGATATAAATCTTACTTTTATAAATAATGGTTTTGCAAATCTTCCTTATCACAGAAAAAAGGTGATGACTGTGCTTTTTGAAAAAGATGGCGAAATCGTTTTTGAAAAGAAAGATCCAAATCTTGTGTTTGATGGAAAAGATAAAAGTTTTGTTTTGAATACATCAAAACTACCGGAAGGTAGTTATGCAATATACCTCAAAATTTCTGATTTTGACGGAAACTATCCAATTCAACTTGCAAATAAAGATCTTTGGAATTCCGATCTGAAAGCAACAAAAATTGGAGAAATTTCAAAATAAAAAATTAAAAAAGTAAGCGTGACAAAAAAACTTTTTACTAAAATGGAGAATTTTTTATGATTAAGAAAATTTTACCTGCTACTGTTTTGAGCTTATCTTTGATAAGTTGTCAAATGGGGTTAAAGAATTTTGGTGGCAGCGATGATGCAAATTTTGTGCAGAATCGTTCATCAAATGCTGCAACAAATAGTGATAATGGAATCGAGATTTCTTATGATGAAAATAATGTTTATTTAAGATTTAATGATGAACAAGACTCAGATGAAATTCAGATTTATATTAATACTGATGGAAATAGTGCTACAGGTTTTCAGTCGTGGCATTGGAACTGGAATGTTAAAACAGGCGCTGAATTCCTGATAGCGACTGGAAATAAAAAAAGTTTTACACTTTCCAGTTATACAAACGATGGTGCTGATTGGCCATGGTATTGCAAGTCAGTATATGATAAAAATAATTCAGACGATTTTTCATGGAATATCGATGGTTCTACTGTAACTTTGAATATTGCTTTATCACTTCTTAAAGAAAATGAAAAACAACCTTCCATATCAGATTTAAGTTTTGGTTGTGTTATGCTTAAGGGGGGGGATGTAAGTTCAGTTTTGCCATCTAAGGATGAGTTTACAAAGTATACTTTCAAAGATGTGGAACTTACCGATTCAAGAATCAAACTTGCTTATGACTGCAAATATTTGTATGTAAGTGTTGATGGATTTGACAAAAATTCTTATCTTTTTATAAATACAGATTCCAAAACTACTGGCTATACAGGTGCAAACTGGAAAAATAGTGGAGTTGATTATTTTATAAATAATGCAAAACTATATAAATTTGCTGACGGACCTTGGACTTTAGATCCAAATTATATTGTCAAAGATATTAAAATAGATACTGATAAAAAAATTTTGACAATAAGTCTTGCAGATCTGGGAATAAAATCTACTGATATTAATAACTTAAGTTTTGCGTATGATGAAGGAAGTGTTCAAATCCCTTCTTATGGTGGAGATTTTGCTTCTGTAAAAGCTGCTGTAACAGTTTCTGAAAAGACTGTAAATTATGAAGAAGAGTATGGTTCTAAAAATTTTGATTTCCAATGTTCAACAATGATTAACAAAGGTATAATTATTCCTGCGTATATTGAGTTACCAAAATTAAAAGAAGGTGTTGAAAATATATCCTCATTTGATGATTTTGAAGATGATGTACGCAAAGAGATGTGGGAAGTTTTAGTAGAAGCAGCTGGTAGTCGTAAAGATAAAGACTTCTTTGTCGTTGTAAATAGTGCTCACAGTGGGCCATTTACTACAAAAGCCGATGATACCATTAAAGATTATTTTACCCCTGAAGGGTGTAAATTGGGAGATAATCAATCTCATTTTGAGATGGCAGAAGAAGATAAAAATTGGAAAATTGCTAAATTCTGCTATAACGAAATTAAAAAATACGGTGGTAAAATTATTGGCTATGTACATACATGTGATTCAACAACAGTGGGACTAGATAAATGTGCAAAATTTACAAAATCAGCTGATGGAAAAGATTTTCACTATTACGGATTCCGAACTATTTCTGATGTACAGGCTGATATTATTGGATGGTATGAGGGACTGAAAGTTAATGATGAAGAGTCCTTGCTTGACGGAATTTGGCTCGACGAATTTTATCCAAGATATGAACTTATGACAGATTCTGATCCTGAAGATTGGAGAATTGTTTTGCCATTTCCAAATGAAAATATGCTTTATAGTCCAACACAAGTTAGAGACGAGTTTCCAAATAAAGATGCATTGTTAGATTCTTTTGGTGGCTTTGCTCAAATGGAACCATATGGAGGTTATTATTGGCAGATTTGTAAGGCAATAAAGGATAAGTATCCTGAGTTGATTAAAATCGGAAATGCAGGTGCTGCATTAGAGAATAATCAATTGGCCTATGGTAAACTGGTTGATATTCTTGTATGTTTTGAAGCTGACTATATAAAAGCTAGTGGACAAGTTTTAAAGAATGGTGCTACAGATGCTGCAGGAATAGCTTCAAAAAAACTGGCTTTAATTCATGGAGTGCAAGAAGATTCTTTGACAAATTTAATTTATAAAGTACTTTATGAAGGTGATAATGTGTATAGCCATGTCTGTGTAACAGATCGAGGATATGGAACATCAGGAGAAGCTAATGTTTGGGGCGGTCTGCCAAGCTATCTAAAAAAAGAGCTCGAATACATCGTTACAAACTAACTAAAACCAAAAAATAGAACAAATTTAATTCTAACAAAAAAATCCCCCTCTGATCGTCACGCCGGAGGGGGATTTTTTTGAACGTTTCTAATCTTGACAAACTGTGTGATTGATACTAGAAAGAAAAAAAGTGTAAAAATATCAATTAAAATCTGTGAAAATCTAAGAAAAAGTGAATCCAGAAAGAAGTTAATTAAATTTAACTTTTAAGACATATAGATAGGAGTAAAATATGTTAGACAAGTGTAAGAAAATCTTTTTTACTGATTTTTTTTGTATTTTATTGTTAACTGGATGTGATAACTTAAATCTTTTTAAGGCTGATGTTTCTAATGTTAAAGAAAATGAAATATGTTATGTAAAGCAATCTATTAATTATGAGGACTCAAATGAAATAATTTACAATCCTGATATGGGGTTTTATAGCGCTGTAGATTTGCAGGTACTTTATGATGGAGTTGATAATCTAACTTCAAAATGTAAGGAAATAAAAAAAACAGCTTCTAAATATTCTGGTTCATATTCTTCTGGTGCAAAATTTGATTTACTTCATTTGAAGTTTGATTTAAGCGCCTTTTCTGATAATGCTATTCGTGCTATTGATGATAATGGAAAAACAACTAAGGGGAACACTGGAGATTTAACTCAGGAAGCGCTAGATGGAATTGAGCAGATTTTAAAGGCTGTAGAAGATGCTGGAAAAACCTCAATAGTTCGCTTTTGTTATGATTATAAATACCAGGGACAAAAAAAATATGCGGATGAAAATAATAAGGTAATTATTGATAATCTTGTAAAAGCTACTGGGAATCAGAAAAAGGATAGTAATGGATACAGATTATATACAAATTCTAAAGGAGAGACAGTATACGCAGATGTAGAGCCAAATCCAGAAGATTTCCAGACTATTATAAATCATATTAATGTAATAGCTCCACTTCTTATTAAACACATGAATTCAATTACAGCAATTGAATGTGGAATGATAGGCCCTTATGGAGAGATGCATTCTACAACATTGGCAAAAAATAAAGGTTCTGCAGAATATGGATATATTATTGAAGTTATGGATGCTTTCTTAAAAGCTTTAGGTAATACAAAAATTCCATTTTTAGTTCGTCAGCCTGCTTTCTTAAAAGCTTATATTAGTTCCAACGAGAATAATGATAAGTTCGGTTTGTATAATGATGGTTATCTTGGTTCTGGTTCGGACCTTGGAACTTTTAAGGAAGATAGAAAGACTGAAATTGAGTATTTGATGCCTTTTACAGAAAAAACTCCTTATGGTGGAGAGTTATGTTATGATGATGGTTCTAATGAAGGATTGTGGCGAGCACGTTTTCTAAATGATACAGTAGATGAAATGTATAAAGTTCATCTATCATTTTTGAATATTGGTTGGAATCATCATGTTCTTAAATGGGCTGATTCAATAAATTCTTACTACAACGAAGATGGAGTCGAAATTAATGATAAAAATCTTGTTGATATAGGAGACGGAAACGAAGAAAGATTTTTTCAGTATCTCATAAAGCATATGGGCTACCGATATGTTCTGATTGATTCTAAAATTGGTATGGATAATGAGAAGAAACATTTAGGATTTAAACTGACATTCAAGAATAATGGATTTGCAAATATTCCATATCACAGAGAAAAGATTATGACTGTGATTTTTGTAAAAGATGACGAAAAGGTTTCGGAACAGATTGTATCAAATCAGATTTTTGATGGAAAAGAAAAAGAGTTTTATGTTAGTATATCGAATTTACCACAAGGTGAATATCAAGTTTTCTTAAAAATATCTGATAGTAATGAAGACAAGAGTTATCCTATTGAATTAGCAAATACAGATATTTGGGATAATACCTGGAATGCTAATGAAATAGGATCAATTATAAAATAAAATTAAAAATCAACACTGGTGGCTTCGAGGTAGTTGTAGGTTACGCCATCGGTTTCTGTGATTTTGTAGAGTCCTGTGATTGTGATGTCTTCTCCTGGTTTAGGGAAATCATCTGGATAGGTGTGGTTGCCGGGCCATACGAACTCGAGGCCCTGCTGACAGCAGGCTGTTGCATCAGGGACAACTACAGCGTAGTATATTTCGCCTGTGTACGGATCGGTGTAGGTTTCGAACCAGCCTTTTACTTTGATGTTTTTTTCTACATAGTCTTCCGGCATTACAAGCATATCAAAGATTGTAGTGTATATCATTGTTGCGGACATTTTTGTAAGATCGAGGTCGACTTTTGAATTGCCGGTATTTGAGCCTGGCGAAACTAACGGCTGTGAGCCGGTGTTCATGTCTGCGACAGCTTCTGTGTTCTTTGCGGCGGAAGCGGCCTGAAGACCTGAGTTATTTGTTGTGTCTTTTCCTTTACATGAGAGGAATGCGTTAGGGATTGTCGCGAGCAGACCGCAGGCCAGAAGGGCCGAGGACTGTCGAGCTAAAGCCCGACCCTGGCGCAGCCGGGGGAACGCCCTGAAAATATTCTTAATCATCACTTTCTATTTTATAAAAACTCCTGCAATTGTAAATATGAGAAATGCGGTAAGGTCTGCTGCTACGATTGTGCTTCCTACCGGAGTGCCGGCGAGTATTGAAATCAAAAGACCTGCCACAGAACATACTACAGAAACAATGGCTGAGCAAATAGTTACAGAACGGAAACTTTTGAATACACGCATTGCAGAAAGGGCTGGGAAGATTACGAGGGCAGAAATTAAAAGCGAGCCTACGAGGTTCATTGCAAGTACGATGATTACTGCTATGATGATTGCGATTACAAGATTATAAGCCTGCGCATGTGTACCAACTGCGGTTGCAAAGTTTTCATCAAAGGTTACGCAGAAGATCTTATTATAGAAGATTATGTAAGCTATGATTACTGCAATTGAAAGACCTGCACAAAGCCATACTTCGCCGGAGGTGAGGGTAAGGATTGAAGTCGAGCCAAAGAGGGTACTGCAGACATCTCCAGTAAGATTTGATGAAGTAGAAAAAATATTCATTAAAAGATAACCGATTGCAAGGGAAGCTACAGAAATCATTGCAACTGCTGCATCTCCCTGAATCTTTTTGTTCTGGCCTGAACGAAGTAATAAAATTGCACTTATGATGGTTACCGGCAGAACTATGTACATGTCATTAGGAATGCTGATGAAGGTTCCAAGAACTGTTGCAATACAGATTCCGCCAAAGGCTACATGTGAAAGTCCGTCTCCAATAAATGAAAAGCGTTTGAGAACAAGGGTAACTCCAAGCAGTGAAGAACAGAGTGAAATCAACACGCCAACAATAAAAGCATAGCGGACAAAGGCAAAACTAAAGTATTGAATTAATGTGTCTATCATATTCTTTTACGTCTCCAAAGAATGTTGCGCCACCACTTCCTATGTGCAGTACGTGTGTTGCGTGTTTTAGGGCTGCTTCAATATCATGAGAAATCATTATGATTGTGATTCCGGTTTTATTGAGTTGTTCTATTAAGGTATACATTTCTTCTGTAGCTGCAGGATCAAGGCCTGTTACAGGTTCATCGAGAAGAAGCATTTTCTGTGCGGCACAAAGAGCACGGGCGAGAAGGGTTCTCTGCTGCTGTCCACCAGAAAGTTCCCGGTAGCATTTTTTAGCAAGATGAGTTATACCAAGTTTTTCCATTGCTGCAACGGCAAGCTGTTTTTCTGCTTTATTATAGAAAGGGCGTTTACCGCAGCGTGACTGACAGCCGGAAAGTACGATTTCGCGGACACTGGCAGGAAAGTCTCTCTGGACTTCTGTCTGCTGCGGAAGGTAACTGATTTCATCTGCAAGGAGGCCGTCTCCTGTTGTGATTGAACCGGACTGCGGTTTAAGCAGGTGGAGAATGGTTTTCATCAGTGTGGTTTTTCCAGAACCATTATCTCCTACAATGCAAAGGTATTCACCTTTGTTTACTTCAAAAGAGAGGTTTTCAATAACTGTTTTGTTGCCATACCCGAGGGTAAGGTCTTTGCAAATTAGTTGTGCCATGGTACTCCAATTTGATAATCATTCTTAAATTGAAAGTATGATGACTATGACATATTTTTTACATTTATACAATGGTGTATTTTTTTCGTTACAATTTGCCATTTATACCTTATAATTATAAGTTATGACAGTATTTGCGACATTTGTTATAGTTTTATTTGCAGTCACTTATGCAAGTGTACTGATGTTGAGATGGTTTGCTCTAGAGTTTATTTACGATGAAATTGAAGTTATGTGGAGTGGTACTCTGCCTAACATTATGGTTGCATCTCTTCTGCTTTTTGTAGCCGTAGCAATCGGATATTTTATAGCAAAACCTTTTGATCAGATAATCAAAAAAATCAAGGAAGAAGGCCGTAAGGCAACACAGGAAGAAATCGGACTTTGTCTCAAAAGCTACAGAGGTATAATTCTTCTTATTATCATTGCAAACGTAATTGGTTTCTTTATTGGTCAGATTATTATTGTTTACATTGGAATTGCAAACGGAAGTAATGTTTACTACTTTTCCCGCGTGTTCCTTGTAATTGCACAGGCTATGGCTTTTGGTGGTATATCTGCCATTACTTCAATTAAACTGGTAGATTATCTTCTTATTAAAAAGCGGGAAATGCTTGAAATTGGTTCTATTGTAGATTTTAAAAGCCGTTCTTCAAAAATCTCTATATCCATTGGTCTTGTATTCTTTATTTCCCTGTACTTTCTTGGAATAAACATGCTTACAGTTCCGTATGGAATTCTTCTTGCTTCTCATAACGGAACTTTCCAGGGAGATCTGCTTACTGCTTTCTTTAAGAAGGGTGCAATCTGTATTTCACTTTCTGCTGTACTTGCGGCTGTTCCTTTCCTTACAGTTTTGAGAGGTCTTTCTAAACGAATTAAACTTACATCACATCTTCTGGATGAAATTACAAATAACGGTGATTTAACCTGCCGAATCAATATTAATATGATGGATGACTTTGGTCTTCTTATCTCTTCTGTAAATACATTGATGGCAAAACTTTCTTCTATGATTAAAGACTTTAAGGCCGAAACAAATGCTGTTACAGAATCTGCAGGAATCATTTCAAAATCTGCAAGATATGCAACTGGTGCTATTGGTGTTATGAATCATTCGCTTCAGCATATTGATGAAAACAGTAAGAAGCAGGATGAACTTGTTGAAATTACCGGCGATAATATTGTTATGCTTGCAGACAGTATTGAAACAGTTAAGCTGCATGTAACTCAGCAGACTGAAGCTGTTCAAAGTATTTCTTCTGCAATTTCAAGAATGACGGATAGTATCTCAAGTGTAGCTGATACTGCAAAACAGGCACAGGAAGTATCTCAGGGACTTTCTGAACGCAGTGATGTAGGAAATACTGCTGTTGAACATGCGGTAACTACTATGAAAGAGATTCAGACTGTATCTGAAGAGGTTCGTAAACTTTTGAAGGTTATTCAGGGTATTGCCGCTCAGACAAACCTTCTTTCTATGAATGCTGCAATTGAGGCGGCTCATGCAGGTGAGTTTGGTGCCGGATTTGCGGTCGTTGCTGACGAAGTTCGCTCTCTGGCTTCTTCTTCATCTTCTAGTGCCCGTGATATTCAGAGCAAGATTAAAGAGATGATGGAAAAGACAACTGCCGGTGTAGAAGCAATTACTTCTGCCGGTGTTGCATTCCAGGGAATTCGTGACAATGTAGTTGAAAATGCAACTCTTGTTAAAAATATTTATGATGCAATGCTTGCTCAGAATGAAGGAGCTGCAGAAACAAAGAAGGCTGCGGATGATCTTGTAGAGGCTATTCATGCTATTCGTGATTTGGCTGAGGAAGAAACTGAAGGTGCCCTTAAGCTCCGTGAATCTATGGATGCGGTTGTTGCGGCCTCTAAGTCTACTATGGCTGCCGTTCAGGAAAGTCTTGAAGCTACAGCAAATATGAAGGATACGGTTGAAAAGGTTGATACTTCAGCAACCGGCAATAAAGAATCTGTTGAAAAGATTCATAATCATGTGGAACAGTTTATAGTTTAAGCCTAAAAAAAAGAGCCGGCTCATACTAATGAGTCGGCTCGCATAGTCTCGCCTCTGAGGCATTTAGTGGTAGAACCTAAAACGACCCGCTGTCGCAGCTCGTTTTTTAACGGTTCTGCTAGAATAGCCTTTTAAACTCACCAAGCAAAATGTCTGTCTCAATTGATGCATCAAGATCAGTAATCTTGCCCTTGTTCTTGTAGTAGTTGATGAGTGGTTCTGTCTGTTCGCGGTAAACATCCATACGGTGAAGGATAGATTCCTGCTTGTCGTCATCGCGCTGATAGAGTTCGCCACCACACTTGTCGCAAATGCCTTCTACTTTTGGTGGAAGAGTTTTGATATTGTAGTTAGCTCCACAAGCTTTACATACACGGCGAGTAGAAAGACGGCCGATTACGATATCATCTGAAATCTGGAAGTTTACTACTTTGAGGTCAGCAACAAGACCATCAAGCATTTCTGCCTGAGGAATTGTACGAGGGAATCCGTCAAGAATGTATCCGTTCTTGCAGTCATCCTGTGCAAGGCGGTCTTTTACAAGTTCAAATGTGAGTTCATCGCTTACGAGAGAACCTGAATCAATAATTGCCTTTACTTTTACTCCAAGAGGAGTCTGAGCCTTAATATTGGCACGGAAAATATCACCTGTAGAAATGTGTGGGATTTTGTAGTCTTCTGCTACCTTAACTGCGAGAGATCCTTTTCCAGCTCCCGGTGGTCCCAAAAATACGAAATTGTTCATTATTAACCTCTTTGTATTAAAAAATCTGATTTTTATATTTTATTATGAAAGTCGAATTCGGGCAAGGGAAAAAAAAGAATTTCTCACAGAGAAGACAGCGGTCACGGAGGAAATATATATATATAGCTCTGTGTCCTTCGTGTGCTCTGTGAGGGATAAAATTTTGTTGACTATATCACCATTCGTTTATAAATTTAAACTAAGACACCAATCCTGAAATAAGTTCAGGATGACATACATTGGAGGATTTTAATGAAAAAGATTTCGAAAGGGCTTATTGCTTTGATTATTGTGCTTGTTTGTGTACTTGGAGTTTTTTCTTTCTATAAGAATACTTACAATTCACTTGTTTCAATGGATGAAGAGGTTTCGGCAAGCTGGGCTGAAGTTCAGAACCAGTATCAGCGCCGTCTGGATCTGATTCCAAACCTTGTTTCTACAGTGAAGGGCTATGCTAAACATGAAAGTGATGTATTTACTCAGGTTTCTGAGGCACGTTCTAAGGCCGGTGGTCAGATTAATATAAGTGATGAAATCCTTAATGATCCGGAAGCTTTTGCTCGCTATCAGCAGATTCAGGATAATCTTGGTGCAAGCCTGCAGAGACTTTTGATGGTAACAGAACAGTATCCTGCTCTTAAGGCAGATCAGAACTTCCTTGCTTTGCAGGATCAGCTTGAAGGAACAGAAAACCGTATTACAGTGGCACGTAACCGCTTTAATGATACAGCAAAGGTCTACAACAAAAAGGTTCGTCAGTTCCCTGCAAATATTATTGCAAATATGAGCGGGTTTGATAAACGCCCTTATTTCACAGCAAGTGCAGAAGCACAGAGTGCTCCTAAGGTTGAATTCTAATAATTGGACGTCTTATGAAATATAAAACACTTATAAAAAAACTTAAGCTTAAGGATGAAGATTTTGCTGCAATAAAAAAAGCAGTAGCCGATGCTGAAACCAAGACTACCGGCGAAATTGCTGTTGCAGTAACTCCTGAAAGCGCACGTTACTGTTTCTGGGAACTGCTTGCGGCAGACTGTGTCGGCATGCTGGTTCTTCTGTGTATGATTCCTTTTTCACAGAAGATTCTTGAGCTTTACCGCAGACTTTACTGGCAGAACGAACCAAGCTGGATTCTTCCGGTATTCTTTATCGTAAGCTGTCTTGCTGCAGTTCTGATTGCTTTTTATATTGCAAATATTCCGGTAATTGACCGACTTATAATTCCACGCTCTGTACGAAAGACCTGTGTTACAAACCGAGCCTTCCGTTATTTTACAGAGTCTGGAGTTTATGATACAGCAGAGCATTCTGGTATTCTGATTTTCGTTTCTTATATGGAACGTCAGGTTCGTATTGTTGCGGATTCGGGAATTTCTAAACATATTTCTCAGGATTTATGGAATCTGATTGCTGATGAACTGGCTGAAAATCTTCGCAAAGGTGAAGCATCAAAGGCTTTTGTTACTGCAATTGAAAAATGTGGTCAGCTTCTTGCCGAGAACTTCCCGCCTCGTGAGGAAAATCCAAATGAACTTCCTGATGGCCTTGTAATTCTGGAGGACGCAGAATGGTAAAGAGATTTTTGATGAGCCTTGGCCTTACAGCCATTTTGATTTTTACTCCGCTTTTTGCAGTTTCTGTTCCAGCTCTTAAGGGCCGTGTAAACGATTATGCAAAAATTATCCGTGATAGTGATGAGCGTGAGATTGAAGAATACCTTGCCGGTATTGAACAGAGTACTGGCATTCAGATTGCAGTTCTGACAATGCCTTCTCTTGACGGTGAAGATATTGCTTCGTTTGGAATTAAGGTTGCCGATAAATGGCAGCTTGGCGATAAAGAAAAAGACAACGGTGCTCTCCTGCTTGTTGCTTATGCTGAACATGATTTGCGCATTGAAGTAGGTGATGGACTTGAAGGTTCTTTGACTGATGCAAAATGCGGTCTGATTCTTCGAAACGTAATCGTTCCTGAGTTTAAGAACGGAAACTATTCTGCCGGTATCAAAAAAGGCGTTATGAATATGGGTGGAATTGTAAGCGGTGATGAAAGTGCTGTAAGCCGTTCTGTTCGTGAAGGTGAAAGTTCAGGCTCTTCATCAGATTTAATACCTGCATTTATCTGTGTAATCTGGTTATTCCTTTTCATGAGTGCAATTTCTGCGGGTACAAGAAGAGGAAGAAGACGCGGACGCTACTATCATAATGGAAATACAATTGCCTGGATTGCAGCAGATGCAGCTCTCCGCAGTATGATGAGAGGCTCTGGCAGCGGACATTCTCATTCATCCGGTGGCTTTGGAGGCTTCTCTGGAGGCGGCGGTCACTTTAGTGGCGGTGGTGCATCGGCTCACTGGTAGTTTTCATGATTTCCATAAGCTCATGAGCAACCTTTGCTGTGTTTTCTGCAAGCGCAGCAAGGTTCTGAGCTTCCTTACTTAAGGTTTCTGTAAAGGCAGAAATTTCACTACTGGCATCATTTACAGCCTGTGATGCCTGACACAAATCCTGCATGTTATTCATTACACTTGTAGCAAACTTATCCTGACTTGCAATTTCTGTTTTCATGTGGGCAGCGCTCGTTGCAAGACTCGAAGCATCTTTTGCTATTTCATTTCCGGCACTCTGCTGAGATTTCATTCCTTCCCAGGCTGCATTTACACGTTCAGCACTCTTTACAGAACCATCATCAATTTCTGTAAGTGCCTGATTTACTTTAGATGTTAGTTCCGCACTACTATCAATAGAACTGATTATAGAAGTAATAATTTCGGCAATTTTATTTGACCACTGAGAAGTCTGAGCTGCAAGCTCTTTAATTTCATGAGCAATTACAGCAAATCCTTTTCCTGCTTCTCCGGAGTGTGCAGCTTCGATACTTGCATTCATCGAAAGTAAGTCAATCTTATGAGCAAAGGTACTAAGCGTACTTGCAACACCCAGAATTTCAGTTGAAGAACTCTGGATATCTTTCATTACGGCCATAAGTTTTTTCATATCTTCACTTCCAGTTTGTGTAAGCTGGGAAAGTGATGATGTAAATTGAGCCGCAGTTGAAATACCTTCACCAACAGTTGTGATACCGTTGATAATATCCTGAGTACCCTTAGTTGTATGCTGGATCATAATTGTCTCGTTTTCAAATTCAACAGAAATGTCCTTTAAGAAGTTAGTAAGATTATCAATGGCTACGGCCGTTTCTTCGCGGATGCGGTTCTGTTCGTTAATTGCATTATTGATATCAGTAACTTTGTTTTGAGTTTGAGAAGAAGAGTTAATCATAGCGTCTACAGATTCATTAAGTCTTTGTGCAACGACATTTGAATCCTCTGCCATTATCTGTGCTTTTTCAATAACGCTGGAAAGTTTGTCTTTCTGACTTTGTGTTTCTTTGGCAAGTCTCTGAACTTCTTTCTTTATGTTTGATTCCCTTATGGCAAGTGTGATGAATACAGAAAGATCAACGCAGAAGAATGCAAAGCCCTGTGTCCACATAAAAGGTACTACGCCTGTTACCTGACAGACAATATCATGAATTGCACAGCAGGAACCTGCAAAGAATCCGATAAAGACCGGAATAGAATCATACTGTTTACCTTTAATTCCCTGAACAGTAACTATAAAACCATAGACAATTACACCGACTGTTGGAAGCATTGCAATCAAGAATAAATTATCAACTGCAACATCATTTCCTGTACTTATTAAAAAGGCTGCAAAGAAAATTACGGTAACAGAAATTGCTATGGCAAAGGCGAGTTTTGATCTTTTTCTGTTGTAAAATTTATGTAAGAAAAGCATCAAAAACATCATACTTGCAGGTAAACAGGCTCTTGTAAATGAACGCTGTATGTTGTAATTGATGAGAGTGTTCTCAGATCCCATATCATAAAAATAAAGGATGATAAAGAATAAGCAGCCGACAAAATATAAGAAGGCTGTATTTGTTCTATCCATACAGTATTGCAGTAAGGCATAGAACAGAATGAATGCACACAAAACGCCAATACATAAAAATATTTTCTGATTAAAAATATTTTTGATTTTATTCATGAAATAGCCTTGTGTATCATTATCGAGAGAAGGACAGATGTCTTTTGCAGTTGAGCCAGGAGCATAGACCCTTAAGGCAATATCTATAGTTCCATTTTTAATACAATTTGAAGGAATTAAAATATCTGTATTTTGTTCGATTTTAATACTAAGATTGGGAGGGAAATTTCCTCGTGAACCGACATAAACTCCATCTGCATATACCTGAATGGCACAGTTTGTCTTCTGGAAGCCAAGCCATATATTAGTATCTTTAAGACTGCCTGGAACATTTACTGATTTTCGAAGCCAGAAATAATGATTGTTATTCTGAACGGATATGATTTTACCTGTGTTTATGGTGTCCCAGGAATTGTCGTTAAAAGATGGAGCTGCAAAACTCTGATTATCACTGAATTTGATTTTCCAGTTATCATATATTGGTTCGCTATGTTTGTTTTTAAATGAGCAGGATGTAAAAATGATTAAAATAATAAAAAGTGAAAATAAAGCTCTTGTAAAATTTCTCATCTTGTCTCCCCCAGTTAAAATGTATAATTATTATAACATGGAAAGTGAGATAACATAGAAAAATTTTAAGGAAAAAAAAGCTGCTATTTTCTTTTGCTTACTGCGATTCTGTCACCGATTTCGTAAAATGTTGTTTCGAATTCTTCGTTTGTACGCAGGAATACTGCGTACTTCTGAATCTTTTTTACGAGTTTTTTTGTGCTGTAGTTATGTGTGAGGGAGAGGTCATCTACCATGCCGTGGAATGAAAGATTATCGCTTATCATAACTCCGTCTGGAGCAAGGTTTGCCTTGTACTTTTCAAAAAACTTAATGTACTGGGCTTTTGCAGCATCGATGAAAATGAGGTCGAATTTGCCTTCAAGCGGGCAGGTGAGTGCATCGTCGTGAATGGCTGTGATGCGGTTTTCAAGGCCGCAGGCTTTAAAGTTTTCTACGGCTTTGATATGGCGGTCTATATCGAGTTCTATAGTAGTAACATGAATATCATCCGCAAGTTTTGCAAAGCGGATTGAAGAATAGCCGATGGCAGTACCGATTTCCAGAATGTTTTTACAGTTGTGTTCCTTTATATATTCACAGATAAAATCACAACCTTCATCCTGCATGATAGGAACTGCCTCTCGGCTTGCGTATGCTTTTATAGAAAGTAAATCGTCCATAAATCCTCTGTCATCCTGAACTCGATTCAGGATCTAGTTCTTCTGCATCTGAATGCGCTTAGAGCGTACATCTGCAAGAAGTGATTGTAAACCATTTGCGTCCTGGGTTTCAATCAGGTTTTTAAGATTATTAAGCTGGGCTTCAAAATTTTCTATGTGAGCAACGAGCTTTTCGCGGTTAGCGAGGAAGAGCTCTGTCCAAAGCGGTGCGTTAATCATCGCAATGCGGGTGAGGTCCTCGAACGAACCGCCACCGAAGCTTGTGATTTCCGGGTCGCCGGCACTTTCTACCATGGCACTCGCAACAACGTGACACAGCTGAGAGGTAAAGCCGATCTTGTTGTCGTGAGTGTCGGCATCAACTTCGGTAATGCGGGTAAAGCCCATTTTTTTGATGATGGTGCGGAGCTTTTTGACTGCGGCTTCATCTTCATAACCTTCTTTTGGTTTTATGAGGATGTAGTTGTGATTCAAAAAGTATTCGCCTTTAGAGGCTGCAAAGCCTTCCTTTTCACCACCGGCCATAGGATGACCTAAAATAAGATGTGCATTTGCAGGACGGATTTCTTCCATGCTGACTGAAAGCTCGTGTTTTACACCGCTGATATCAGTGATGATTGCGCCGTCTTTATAATCATTCTTATGCTGCTTTAAGAACTCAAGAGTTGCAGCAGGGTAGAGACAGACAAAAAGCATATCGGCTTCGGCAAGCATTTTGTTAGTTTCCGAAGGAGTGAACGCTTTATCAATAATACCAGAGGTGAGGGCTGCGTACAGCGACTCGTTGTTTTTATCAAGCGCGTAGATTTTATCGTTTGTGTCAGCAGAAGAGCGGATTGCTTTTGCAATAGATCCGCCCATAATTCCAAGTCCTACAATTGCAAAAATCATACGTTACGTCCGTTAATAGCTGCAATCTGTGGAAGAACTTTCATAAGCTGTGCAAACTCTGTTGGGTGGAGAGACTGCTCACCGTCACAAAGTGCCTTTTCCGGATTGTTGTGAACTTCGATAATAAGTCCATCTGTGTTACATGCAACTGCTGCTTTTGCGAGTTCTGGAACCATCCAGCGCTGACCACAGGCGTGGCTTGGGTCGATGATGATTGGAAGGTGGCTTACCTTGTGGAGGTAAGGAACAATGCTTACATCCAGACAGTTACGTGTGTAGTTATCGAAAGTGCGAACTCCGCGTTCACACAAAATTACCTGTTCATTTCCGCTTGCCATAATGTATTCAGCAGACATCAAAAGTTCTTTTACAGTTGCTGCCATACCGCGTTTGAGGAGGATAGGCTTTCCTGTTTTTCCCATCTCTTTAAGAAGGTCAAAGTTCTGCATATTGCGTGCTCCAATCTGAATTACATCTACGTCATCAAAGAATTTGAGCTGGCGGATATCCATAAGCTCTGTTACGATTGGAAGTCCTGTTTCTTTTTTAGCAGCTACGAGGAACTGAAGTCCTTTTTCACCAAGTCCCTGGAAGCTGTAAGGAGAAGTACGAGGTTTGAAAGCACCACCACGGAGAAGTTTTGCACCGGCAGCCTTTACATCCTTTGCAATTGAGATAACCTGTTCTTCAGTTTCAACTGAACAAGGTCCTGCGATTACCGGAATCTCACCGTTACCAAAGCTTGTGTTTCCAACTTTGATTACAGAGTTTTCTGGATGGAAAGTGCGGCTTGCCATTTTGTAAGGGGCAGAAACGCGCTGTACTGTATCAACAAAAGGATTTGCGCTGACCATTTCTGTGTCGAGCGAACTTGTGTCACCGAGGAGTCCGAGAATTGTAAGGTTTTCACCTTTTGATACATGAACTCCAAAGCCCTTCTGCTTCCATGAGTCAATGAACTCATTCATCTGCTGATCAGATGTTCCGTGTTTAAGTGTAATAATCATAAAAAATCCTCTCTTGGCAAAAAAAAAGGAACTCTTTTTCAGAGTTCCTTGAAATTACCGATTTATATACATCAGCATCTACTTTGCCAGAACTCTGCAAGCGTTGTGAGAATACCAGTAATAATAGTATGCGTAAGTGATGTTTTTCATTTGTTCTTACTGTACTGTTGCGTAGAAACTTTGTCAAGTATAAGAAAAAAGAATAATTTGAAAAATAGATTTGTATTTTCTATGTATTCTTATGTATAATAAATTTATTAAAACTATAAGGATGATATTTAAAAATGACAAAAGGACAAATAAACCGTATAGGTCAAAATCTTTTAAAAGCTATTCAAGAACAAAAGTCTCCTTCTGAAGAAGACTTGTTAGGATTACAGCAGTATAGAAAAGAGTTTAAGGAACCTCTTAAAAATGCAAGTAATGAATTGTTACGAATAATGCAAAATATAGATAATGAAGGCATTGTTACTTATCGTGTAAAAAGAATTGAATCTATTCTAAGTAAAATCGAACGTCAGCCTGATATGGATTTAGCGAGAGTTAATGATATTGCAGGTTGCAGATGTATTTTGCAGAATGAAAAAAAAGTATTTCAATTTCTTAATGAATTAAGAAATTCTCAAGTGTTACAAATAGTACAAAAGACAGATACTAATGGCAATCAGAAAGAGTATCTATTTGATTATATTAATTCACCTAAGGAAAATGGATATAAATCAATTCATGTAATTTGTAAAAGCCAGGATAAGGTTATAGAAATTCAAATTCGTGA